>NZ_JACAQC010000058.1:0-27482 GCF_013385345.1 Pseudomonas sp. I8001 | reverse complement strand
GGAACCAATAGCAGCCGTTACCGCAGCAACGGATATGCCCCCCCCCAAGAAAACTTTCCTCCCCCGAGCGTGACCCAGATCCCACAACCCGTTGATTAATGATGGCATCCGCTCAGCTATACTCCTCTCCATTTGAATGGCCCTCGAGGAATTACTGTGAAGAACTGGACCTTGCGCCAACGGATTTTGGCGAGCTTTGCGGTCATCATCGCGATCATGCTGCTGATGGTAGTGGTCTCGTATTCACGCCTGTTGAAGATCGAGGCTGGCGAAGAGTCAGTCCGCGATGACGCAGTCCCCGGGGTCTACCTAAGCTCCATGATCCGCAGCGCATGGGTCGACAGCTACCTCGACACCCTCGACATCATCGGCCTGCGCAAAGACAAGACACTCACCGAAGCCGACAAGGCCGACTACAAGTCCTTCGAAGCGCGCATCATCACGCAAATGGCCAATTACAAGGCAACTATCAACGGCGCTGAGGATCAGGCCGAGTTCGATAAGTTCGAAGCCCTGCACCAGGCCTACAACAAGGCTTTGGCCGCAGTCACTGAAAACCTGCAACGCAATGACGTCGCCGCCGCCCGCAAAGTGTTCGACGAAGAGCTGACCCCGACCTGGACCGCAGGCCGCATGAAGCTCAACGACATCATCACCGAAAACAAAAACGTCGCGGACCGCGCCACCAACGCTATCGACGACGCCGTGTCCGCTGCAAAAATCAGCATGGGCGTCTCGCTGATCCTCGCGATCCTCGCCGCCGGCCTCTGCGGACTGCTGCTGATGCGCGCGATCATGGCGCCGATGAAACGCATCGTCGACATCCTCGAAACCATGCGCACCGGCGACTTGAGCAAACGCCTGAACCTCGAACGCAAGGACGAATTCGGCGCAGTAGAGACCGGCTTCAACGACATGATGACCGAGCTCACCGCCCTGGTGTCCCAGGCACAGCGCTCTTCGGTACAGGTCACTACCTCGGTAACCGAGATTGCCGCGACTTCCAAGCAACAACAGGCCACGGCCACTGAAACCGCCGCGACGACCACCGAGATCGGCGCTACTTCGCGGGAGATCGCTGCTACTTCCAAGGACTTGGTCCGTACCATGACCGAAGTCTCCACCGCCGCCGACCAGGCCTCGGTGGCCGCCGGCTCCGGCCAGCAAGGCCTGGCGCGCATGGAAGAAACCATGCACTCGGTGATGGGCGCAGCTGACCTGGTAAACGCCAAGCTGGCGATCCTCAATGAGAAGGCCGGCAACATCAACCAGGTGGTGGTGACCATCGTCAAGGTCGCCGACCAGACCAACCTGTTGTCCCTCAACGCTGCCATCGAGGCCGAGAAGGCCGGTGAGTACGGTCGCGGGTTTGCCGTGGTGGCCACCGAAGTGCGGCGCCTGGCCGACCAGACCGCCGTGGCCACCTACGACATCGAGCAGATGGTGCGCGAGATCCAGTCGGCGGTGTCGGCCGGGGTGATGGGCATGGACAAGTTCTCTGAAGAAGTGCGCCGTGGCATGTTCGAGGTGCAGCAGGTGGGCGAGCAGCTGTCGCAGATCATCCATCAGGTGCAGGCCCTGGCGCCACGGGTGTTGATGGTCAACGAAGGCATGCAGGCCCAGGCCACCGGCGCCGAGCAGATCAACCATGCGCTGGTGCAGTTGGGCGATGCCAGCAGCCAGACCGTGGAGTCCCTGCGTCAGGCCAGCTTTGCCATCGACGAGCTGAGCCAGGTCGCCGTCGGCCTGCGCAGCGGCGTGTCGCGTTTTAAAGTCTGATGAACGACCTCGCGGCTAAACGCGGTGCCGTTGCGGCAGTGAAGAAAGCACTGTTCCTGGTGTTTCACATCGGTAATGAACGGTATGCCCTCAAGGCCACGGAAGTGGCCGAGGTGCTGCCGCGCCTGCCGCTCAAGCCCATTGCCCATGCGCCTGCGTGGGTCGCCGGGATCTTTGCCCATCGCGGGGCGATGGTGCCGGTGATCGATCTCAGTGCCTTGACCTTCGGTACGCCGGCCCAGGCCCGCACCAGCACGCGCCTGGTGTTGGTCAATTATCAGCCGGATGCACTCACTCCGGCACGCTGGCTGGGGCTGATCCTCGAACAGGCCACCGATACCCTGCGCTGTGACCCGGCGGAGTTCCAGCCCTACGGCCTGGACAACCGCCAGGCACGTTACCTGGGCCCGGTGCGCGAAGACGAGCGTGGCTTGATGCAGTGGATCGGCGTGGCGGACCTGCTGACGGCTGACGTGCAGGCGCTGCTGTTTGCCGCGGGCGAGGAGGGTTGATGAGCAGTGATCAACGCTTCTTCGACTTCCTTAAGGAGCGCATTGGCCTGGACGTTGCCTCGGTGGGCGAAGCGATCATCGAGCGTGCCGTACGCCAGCGCAGCATGGCGCTCAGCGCGCAGACCGCAGATCAATACTGGCAGCAATTGCAGGCCTCCACCGACGAACAGCAAGCGCTGATCGAAGCGGTGATCGTCCCCGAAACCTGGTTTTTCCGTTACCCCGAATCCTTCGCCACCCTGGGCCGGCTGGCGGTCGCCCGCCTGGCCGAAATCAAGCAGATGCGCGCCCTGCGGATCCTCAGCCTGCCGTGTTCCACCGGCGAAGAACCCTATTCGATTGCCATGGCCTTGCTCGACGCCGGGCTGGCACCGCATCAGTTCAAGGTGCAGGGCATGGACGTCAGCCCGCTGTCGGTGGAGCGCGCCCGCCGTGGGGTGTACGGCAAGAATTCGTTTCGCGGCCAGGACCTCGAGTTCCGCGATCGCCACTTCACCGAGCAAACCGACGGCTACCGGATTGCCGACCGGGTACGCGAACAAGTGCGCCTGCAGGTGGGCAACCTGCTGGACCCCACGCTGCTGGCCAACGAGCCCACCTACGATTTTGTGTTCTGCCGCAACCTGCTGATCTACTTCGACCAGCCGACCCAGAAGCAGGTGTTTGAAGTGCTCAAGGGCCTGACCCACGTCGACGGCGTGCTGTTTATCGGGCCTGCCGAAGGCAGCCTGCTGGGGCGCCTGGGCATGCGTTCGATTGGCGTGCCGCAGTCGTTTGCCTTCAGCCGGCATGCGGAGCCCGCGCCTGAACCGGTATTTGTGCCGATGCCCGCGCCGATTCCTCAGCGCAGTGCCGCGCCTATCCCGACCAGGCCCCGGCCGTTCAGCACCGTCAGTGCCCAAGTGGTACCGATCAAGCCGCCGCCCCCGCAGTCGGACGCCGCCGATCTGCTCAGTCAGATTGCGACCCTGGCCAATGAAGGCAAGAGCCTGGAAGCCCGTGCTGCCTGCGAGCGTTATTTGCAGAGCCATCCGCCGGCGGCCCAGGTGTTTTATTGGCTGGGCCTGCTCAGCGATGTGGCCGGCAGCGCCCTGGAAGCCCAGGGTTATTACAGAAAAGCCTTGTACCTGGAACCCCAGCACCCGCAGGCCTTGATGCACCTGGCCGCGTTGCTCGAGTCCCAGGGCGATGTCGCCGGCGCCCGGCGTTTGCAGGCTCGTGCCGCGCGCAGCGAGCGAGCTGACAGTGAGCGTAAATCATGACCCTGGATCCCGAGCTGAACCTGACCCTGGCCGATACCCAGGCCATCGATGACTGCTGGAACCGCATCGGCATCCACGGTGACAAGTCCTGCCCGCTGCTGGCCGAGCACATTCACTGTCGCAATTGCTCGGTGTATTCCGCCGCCGCCACGCGCCTGCTCGACCGTTATGCCTTGCAGCAGGACGATCACCGCCCCGTCGCGACGCCGGAAGTCGAGGGTGATGTCCTCACCCGTTCGCTGCTGATGTTCCGCCTCGGCGAAGAATGGCTGGGCATCGCCACTCGCTGCCTGGTGGAAGTGGCGCCGTTGCAGCCGATCCATTCCTTGCCCCATCAGCGTTCCCGCGCCTTGCTGGGCGTGGCCAACGTGCGTGGCGCACTGGTGGCGTGCCTGTCCCTGGTGGAATTGCTGGGGCTGGACAGCACCGGCAGCGGCCCCAGTGGCGCACGAATCATGCCGCGCATGCTGATCATCGCGGCGCAGGACGGCCCGGTGGTGGTGCCGGTGGACGAAGTGGACGGTATCCATGCCATTGATGAACGCACCTTGAACGCGGCGTCTGCCTCCGGCACCCAGGCCAGCGCCCGCTATACCCAAGGGGTGTTGCAGTGGAAAGGCCGCAGCCTGCGCTGGCTGGACGAGGCGCAATTGTTGTCTGCCGTGACCCGGAGCCTCACATGACCCCCGACCAGATGCGCGATGCCTCGCTGCTGGAGCTGTTCAGCCTGGAAGCCGACGCCCAGACCCAGGTGCTCAGCGCCGGCCTGCTGGCCCTGGAGCGCAACCCGACCCAGGCCGACCAGCTCGAAGCCTGCATGCGCGCCGCCCATTCCCTGAAGGGCGCGGCGCGGATTGTCGGGGTGGACGCGGGGGTCAGCGTGGCCCACGTGATGGAGGATTGCCTGGTCAGCGCCCAGGAAAGCCGCTTGTACCTGCTGCCGGAACATATCGACGCACTGCTGCAAGGCACCGATTTGTTGATGCGCATTGCCACGCCGGGCAACACCGTGGGCCCGGCGGACATCGAGTCCTATGTGGCATTGATGGAGCGGTTGCTCGATCCGTCGCAGAAAGTCGCGCCGCCCGCTGCGCCAAAGCCTGCGCCGCCGCCCACACCCGCGCCAGAACCTGAATTGTCGATGGAAGCGCTGCTGACCCTGCCGCCGGAGCCCGAGGCCGCGCCGCCGGTCAGTGCCGAACTGCCACGCCAAAATAAGCGCATGACCGAAGGCGGCGAGCGGGTGTTGCGGGTGACCGCCGAACGCTTGAACAGCCTGTTGGACCTGTCCAGCAAGTCCCTGGTGGAAACCCAGCGGCTCAAGCCTTACCTCGCCAGCTTGCAACGCCTCAAGCGCATCCAGAGCAACAGTGCCCGCGCCCTGGAAAACCTCGACGGCCACCTCAAGACCGTCGACCTGAGCCTGGAAGCCCAGGAAGCGCTGGCTGATACCCGCCGCCTGTTGAGCGAAGCCCAGGCACTGCTCGCGGAAAAAACCGCCGAAATCGACGAGTTCGGCTGGCAGGCCGGGCAACGCGCCCAAGTCTTGTACGACACGGCGCTGGCGTGCCGCATGCGGCCGTTTGCCGACGTGCTGGCCGGGCAGGTGCGCATGGTGCGTGACCTGGGCCGCAGCCTTGGTAAACAGGTACGCCTGGAAATCGAAGGCGAGAAAACCCAGGTCGACCGCGATGTGCTGGAAAAACTCGAAGCGCCGCTGACCCATTTACTGCGCAATGCTGTTGACCACGGCATTGAAATGCCCGAGCAACGCCTGCTGGCGGGCAAACCGGCTGAAGGCCTGATCCGCCTGCGGGCGTCTCACCAGGCCGGCTTGCTGGTGCTGGAGTTGAGCGACGACGGTAACGGTGTCGACCTGGAGCGCCTGCGCGGCACCATCGTCGACCGGCAGTTGTCGCCGGTGGAAACCGCCCTGCGCCTGAGCGAAGAGGAACTGCTCACGTTCCTGTTCCTGCCGGGGTTCAGCCTGCGGGACAAGGTCACCGAGGTCTCGGGGCGCGGGGTCGGCCTGGATGCGGTGCAGCATATGGTGCGCCAGTTGCGCGGCGCGGTGGTGCTGGAGCAGACGGCGGGGCAGGGCAGTCGCTTCCACCTGGAAGTGCCGTTGACCCTGTCGGTAGTGCGCAGCCTGGTGGTGGAAGTTGGCGAAGAGGCCTACGCCTTCCCGCTGGCCCACATCGAGCGCATGTGCGATCTTGCGCCCGACGACATCGTGCAACTGGAAGGCCGCCAGCATTTCTGGCACGAAGGCCGGCATGTCGGCCTGGTCGCCGCCAGCCAGTTGCTGCAGCGCCCGCCGGGGCAGGGCAGTCAGGAAACCCTCAAGGTCGTGGTGATCCGCGAGCGCGACGCGGTCTACGGGATTGCCGTGGAGCGTTTTATCGGCGAGCGCACGCTGGTGGTATTGCCCCTGGACGACCGGTTGGGCAAGGTCCAGGACATCTCCGCCGGAGCGTTGCTCGATGACGGTTCGGTGGTGCTGATCGTCGACGTCGAAGACATGCTGCGATCGGTGGACAAACTGCTGAATACCGGTCGTCTGGAGCGCATCGCCCGACGCACCCAGCAAACCCTCGAAGCACCGCGCAAGCGTATTCTGGTGGTGGATGACTCGCTGACCGTGCGTGAGCTGCAACGCAAATTGTTACTTAATCGCGGTTATGAAGTGGCCGTGGCAGTCGATGGCATGGATGGCTGGAACGCGCTGCGCTCCGAAGACTTCGACCTGCTGATCACGGACATTGATATGCCTCGCATGGACGGTATTGAATTGGTCACACTCTTGCGCCGTGATACTCGCCTGCAATCCCTGCCGGTGATGGTTGTTTCCTACAAGGATCGGGAAGAAGACCGTCGTCGTGGACTGGACGCCGGCGCCGACTATTATCTAGCCAAGGCCAGCTTCCATGACGACGCGCTGTTGGACGCGGTGGTGGAGCTGATTGGAGGAGCACGGGCATGAGGATTGCGATCGTCAATGACATGCCCATGGCCGTGGAGGCCTTGCGCCGGGCGTTGAGCCTTGAGCCGGCCCACGAAGTAGTGTGGGTTGCAGACAACGGCCTGGAAGCAGTGCAGCGTTGCGCCGAGTTCACGCCCGACCTGATTCTGATGGACCTGATCATGCCGGTGATGGACGGTGTGGAGGCCACCCGGCAGATCATGGCCGAGACGCCCTGTGCGATCCTGATTGTCACCGTCGACCGCCAGGCCAACGTCAGCCGTGTATTCGAAGCCATGGGCCATGGCGCCCTGGACGTGGTTGACACCCCTGCACTGGGCGTGGGCAATCCGAAGGACGCCGCGGCACCGCTGTTGCGCAAGATCCTCAATATCGGCTGGCTGATTGGCCAGCGTGGCAGCCGCGTGCGGGCCGAGCCTGCGCCCCAGCGGGCCACGGGCAAACGCCAGAGCCTGGTGGCCATCGGTTCGTCCGCAGGCGGCCCGGCTGCCCTGGAATCCCTGCTCAAGGGCTTGCCCCGGGACTTCTCGCCGGCCATTGTGCTGGTGCAGCATGTGGACCAGGTGTTCGCCGCCGGCATGGCCGAATGGCTGAGCAGTGCCTCCGGCCTGCCGGTGCGCCTGGCCCGGGAAGGCGAGCCGCCCCAAAGTGGCGTCGTGTTGCTGGCGGGCACCAACCATCACATTCGTCTGCTGAAGAACGGCACGCTGGCCTATACCGCCGAACCTGTGAACGAGATTTACCGGCCGTCCATCGACGTGTTTTTCGAGAGCGTCGCCAGCTACTGGAATGGCGATGCCGTTGGCGTGCTGCTGACGGGGATGGGGCGTGATGGCGCCCAGGGACTTAAGTTGATGCGTCAGCAAGGCTACCTGACCATCGCGCAGGACCAGCAAAGCTGTGCTGTTTACGGCATGCCCAAAGCGGCAGCGGCGATTGACGCGGCTGTTGAAATTCGCCCATTGGACAGAATTGCGCCACGATTGCTGGAGGTATTCGCAAAATGACCGATATCACACGCTGTCCTGGCCTGCAGGTAGTAATTCAGGTGACCGTAAATGAATGATTTGCAGCTCGACGACTTCAAGACCGACGAAAACGCCGCCATGGTGCTGCTCGTCGACGACCAGGCGATGATCGGCGAGGCCGTACGCCGGGGCCTGGCCCATGAAGACAATATCGACTTCCACTTTTGCGCCGATCCGCACCAGGCCATTGCCCAGGCGATCCGTATCAAGCCGACGGTGATCCTGCAGGACCTGGTGATGCCGGGTCTCGATGGCCTGACCCTGGTGCGCGAATACCGCAATCACCCGGCGACGCAGAACATCCCGATCATCGTGCTTTCCACCAAGGAAGACCCGCTGATCAAGAGCGCGGCGTTTGCTGCCGGGGCCAACGACTACCTGGTCAAGCTGCCGGATAACATCGAACTGGTGGCGCGCATCCGCTATCACTCGCGCTCCTACATGACCCTGTTGCAACGGGACGCGGCCTACCGGGCGCTGCGGGTCAGCCAACAGCAGTTGCTGGACACCAACCTGGTGCTGCAACGGCTGATGAACTCCGACGGCCTGACCGGGCTGTCCAATCGCCGGCATTTCGACGAATACCTGGAACTGGAATGGCGCCGCGCCATGCGTGACCAGACCCAACTGTCGCTGCTGATGATCGACGTGGACTTCTTCAAGACCTACAACGACAGTTTCGGCCACCTGGAAGGCGACGAGGCGTTGCGCAAGGTGGCGGCGACCATTCGTGATGCCAGCAGCCGTCCTTCGGATTTGCCGGCGCGTTATGGCGGTGAAGAGTTTGCCCTGGTGCTGCCCAATACCTCGCCGGGTGGGGCACGGCTGGTGGCCGAGAAGCTGCGCCAGGCGGTGGCTAGCCTGAAAATCCCGCACATTGCCCCGGCGGACGGCTCGAGCCTGACCATCAGTATTGGTCTGGCGACCATGACCCCATTGCAGGGTACCGATTGCCGGCAGTTGATCTCGGCAGCGGACAAAGGCTTGTACCTGGCCAAGCACAATGGGCGTAATCAGGTGGGGATCGAGTAGGAATACGGTCTGCGGGATGTCGCAGACCTAATGTGGGAGCGGGCTTGCTCGCGAATGCGGTGTGTCAGTCAATGCATCTGGCGACTGAACCACCGCATTCGCGAGCAAGCCCGCTCCCACATTTGATCTTCATCGCTGTCTGGATGGTGCATATCCCCGCCTTTTCGGCCAAGCGGACTGCCGTTATCAGCCGTTTGTCGTTATACTCGTCGGCTTTCAAAAGTTCGCCAACGAGTGCTGCCCGCCATGGAAATCAACCCGATCCTTAACACCATCAAGGACCTGTCCGAGCGCTCCGAAACTATTCGGGGGTATCTTTGACTACGATCAAAAGCATGAGCGTCTGACCGAAGTCAATCGCGAGCTTGAAGATCCGGCTGTCTGGAACAAACCTGAATACGCCCAGGAACTGGGCCGCGAGCGCGCTGCGCTGGCGCAGATCGTCGACACCCTCGACGAATTGAACACCGGTCTGGGCGATTGCCGCGACCTGCTGGACATGGCCGTCGAAGAAAACGACGAAGGCGCAGTGGGCGATGTCGTCGCCGAGCTGGCCCGTCTCGAGGAAAACCTCGCCAAACTCGAATTCCGCCGCATGTTCAGCCATGAAATGGACCCGAACAACGCCTACCTGGACATCCAGGCCGGTTCCGGCGGCACCGAAGCCCAGGACTGGGCCAACATCCTGTTGCGCATGTACCTGCGCTGGGCCGACAAACGCGGTTTCGACGCGACCATCATGGAACTGTCGGCCGGTGAAGTCGCCGGCATCAAGGGCGCGACCGTGCACATCAAGGGCGAATACGCCTTTGGCTGGCTGCGGACCGAGATCGGCGTACACCGCCTGGTGCGCAAGAGCCCGTTCGACTCCGGCAACCGTCGCCACACGTCGTTCTCCGCCGTTTTCGTCTCGCCAGAGATCGACGACAAGGTGGAAATCGAGATCAACCCGGCAGACCTGCGGATCGACACCTACCGTTCCTCCGGTGCCGGTGGCCAGCACGTAAACACCACCGACTCGGCCGTACGTATTACCCACGTACCGACCAATACCGTGGTGAGCTGCCAGAACGAACGTTCCCAGCACGCGAACAAGGACACCGCCATGAAAATGCTGCGGGCCAAGTTGTACGAGCAGGAAATGCAGAAACGCAACGCCGCGTCCCAGGCGCTGGAAGACACCAAGTCGGATATCGGCTGGGGTCACCAGATCCGCTCGTATGTGCTCGACGCGTCGCGGATCAAGGATCTGCGTACCAACATCGAACGCAGCGACTGCGACAAGGTGCTCGACGGTGATATCGACGAATACCTGGAAGCCAGCCTGAAATCTGGCCTGTAACTCCCTTGTAGGAGCCGGCTTGCCGGCGATCCCCGGCCGCAGGCCGGGGACAACGAACCTGATGGAAAATTTAAAGACATGAGCGACCAACAACTCGACCCGCAAGCCCTGCAACAGGAAGAAAACTCCCTGATCGCCCTGCGCAAGGAAAAGCTTGCTGCCGAGCGCGCCAAGGGCAATGCCTTCCCGAACGACTTCCGCCGCGAAAACTACTGCGATGCCTTGCAGAAACAGTACGCGGACAAGACCAAGGAAGAGCTGGCAGAGGCTGCAATCCCGGTCAAGGTTGCCGGTCGCATCATGCTCAACCGTGGCTCGTTCATGGTGATCCAGGACATGACCGGTCGCATCCAGGTCTACGTCAACCGTAAAACCCTGTCCGAAGAAACCCTGGCCTCGGTGAAAACCTGGGACATGGGCGACATCATTGCCGCCGAAGGCACCCTGGCCCGTTCCGGCAAGGGTGACCTGTACGTTGAAATGACCAGCGTGCGCCTGCTGACCAAATCCCTGCGCCCGCTGCCGGACAAGCACCACGGCCTGACCGACACCGAGCAGCGCTATCGCCAGCGCTACGTTGACCTGATCGTCAACGAAGAAGTGCGCCAGACCTTCCGCGTGCGTTCGCAGGTTATTGCGCACATCCGCAGCTTCCTGATGAAGCGTGACTTCCTCGAAGTTGAAACGCCGATGCTGCAAACCATCCCGGGTGGTGCCGCAGCCAAGCCATTCGAAACCCACCACAACGCGCTGGACATGGAAATGTTCCTGCGTATTGCGCCTGAGCTGTACCTCAAGCGGCTTGTTGTTGGCGGCTTCGAAAAAGTGTTCGAGATCAACCGCAACTTCCGTAACGAAGGCGTTTCGACTCGTCACAATCCTGAATTCACCATGTTGGAGTTCTACCAGGCCTACGCCGACTACGAAGACAACATGGACCTGACCGAGGAACTGTTCCGCGAACTGGCGCAACTGGTCCTGGGTTCCACCGACGTGCCGTACGGCGACAAGGTGTTCCACTTCGGCGAGCCGTTCGTCCGCCTGTCGGTGTTCGATTCGATCCTCAAGTACAACCCTGAGCTGACCGCCGATGACCTGAACGACATCGACAAGGCCCGCGCCATCGCCAAGAAAGCCGGCGCCAAGGTGCTGGGCTTCGAAGGCCTGGGCAAATTGCAGGTGATGATTTTCGAAGAGCTGGTGGAGCACAAGCTGGAGCAGCCGCACTTCATTACCCAGTACCCGTTCGAAGTGTCGCCGCTGGCCCGTCGCAACGATGACAACCCGAACGTCACCGACCGTTTCGAGCTGTTCATCGGCGGCCGTGAAATCGCCAACGCCTACTCCGAGCTGAACGATGCCGAAGACCAGGCCGAGCGCTTCATGGCCCAGGTGGCCGACAAGGACGCTGGCGACGACGAGGCGATGCACTACGACGCCGACTTCGTACGCGCCCTGGAATACGGCATGCCGCCTACCGCCGGTGAAGGTATCGGCATCGACCGGTTGGTGATGTTGTTGACCAACTCGCCGTCGATCCGTGACGTGATCTTGTTCCCGCACATGCGGCCACAAGCGTAACCGTAGCGAAATCCGAAGCCGCCTTTTATAAGGCGGCTTTTTTATGTGGCGTTTATAAGCGTCAAGTAAACAGCGCCAGGTGATCGTTCCCACGCTCCGCGTGGGAACGCAGCCCGTGACGCTCCGCGTCACACTGTGGAGGAAGATCCGTCGTGAACCGCGTAATGGCTCAAAAGGGTGCCGCCGGCATTGCCGCTGCCGTGGCTGAAAGTGTTCAGTACCAGGGCCGCAAGGCCAGTCGCCGGGGCAGTGAGCAGCGCAGGCAGGACATTCTCGATGCAGCGATGCGCATCGTGGTACGCGAAGGCGTACGTGCCGTGCGTCACCGTGCGGTGGCGGCTGAAGCCGGTGTGCCGTTGTCGGCCACCACCTATTACTTCAAGGACATCGACGACCTGCTCACCGACACCTTCGCCCAATATGTGGAGCGCAGCGCCGCGTTCATGGGCAAGTTGTGGGTGCGTAACGAAGGCCTGCTGCGCGAGATGGTGGCTTATGGCGACGGCAGCCCGCAGTCGCGCTCGCAACTGGCCGATGACATCGCGCGCCTGACCGCCGATTACGTGCAACGCCAATTGCTCAACCGCCGTGAGCACCTGATGGCCGAGCAGGCGTTTCGCCAGGAAGCGCTGCTGAACCCGCGCCTGGCCGAGCTGGTGCGCTCCCACCAGCAAATCCTGCTGCAGGGCACTTGCCAGTTTTTCCAGGTATTGGGTTCCCGCGAGCCGCAACAGGATGCCAAAGTGTTGACGGCGATTATCGGTCGGATGGAATATCAGGGCCTGCTGGGCGGCGCAGAGCCTCTGACCAGCGAAGAAATGCTTGAGATCCTCAAGCGTTACATGCATTTGGTGTTGGCTTCGGTCTGACACAGGGGATTGTCCAATGAAAGCCTGGCGCGTCGTCGTGATCGCCTTGTCGTTCCTGTTGCTCAGCGGTTGCCTGGTGACCTTCAAGGACCCGTTGCCCGCCAGCGAGGCGGCGCCTGATGGTCTGCTTGGCAAATGGGCCAGCAAAAATGCCTGGGGTGAGCCGCTCAACCTGCAAATCAGCCGCGTCGGTAAGCACCGCTACAAAGCCGTGAGCTACCCTAAGGCCAAGCCGGGCCAGCGGGATGAATACCTGTTCACGGTTTCCCGGCATGGCAGCCGCTGGTATCTGTCGGCGCCATTGCCGGCCAGGTTCGGCGGGCATTACATCCTCGCCGGGTTCGAATTGAATGATGAGCACGAGCTGGTGGTCTACAACCTCGACCTGGATCAGGTCCACCAGGCGGTCGGCCAGAAGGTCCTGAGTGGCAGCACCGTCGAAACCGTCGAGGGTGCCGGTGTGTTGATCGACAGTTCCATGGCCCGGGTATTTGCGTACCTGGATGATCCGGCCAATGCCGATGTGTTCGTCGAAGCCGTGCGCTACCAGCGTGCAGGCAAATAACGTTTAAAGAGGAAGTACCGGGTGGACGATTACCAGCAGACGATACGCGCCTTGTCCGATCGCATTGTGCTGGCGCAAACACCGATTCGCGTCCTCGACGCCGTGAAGTGGGACGAGAATATTCGCCAGGGATTCCTCAAGGCCAAGGGCAAGGAAATGCCGGCGGTGGACCGCGACTACTACCTGACCCGGCCGCTGTCGTTCGATTCCAGCGCGGTGAAGCTGGAGTTCCAGAACATCGAGCGTGACATCACTCGCCAGCTTGGCCAGTTCAACCCGGTCGGGCAGATCATGCGGCGCATGTGCAAGGAGTACCGCATGGTGGTGCGCATGCTCGAAGCGCGGGGCACCGAGGATTTCGGCCTGATCTCCCAGGAGCTGTATGGCGCCGCTTCCGATGCGTTCCATGCCGGTGACCCGACCCTGGCCGACCTCGGCCTGATGATGTCGGACTACCTGAACAATATCGATGGCCGTGGCGACCTCAAGGACGAAGCCAAGACCCTGACCGCCAAGGACGCCGTCAACCTGCTGCAGAGCCGCCTGAACAAGGTATTCGGCGAGGCCGAGGAAACCATCCGGGTGTTCGAGTCCGACGGTATCGTGGCGGATGCGGCGGCAGGTGCCGACTACATCAAGATCCGCGCCGACGCGATGTTCAACGACCGCGACGTGCGCGCCCTGGAGGTCCATGAAGGCCTGGTGCACGTGGGCACCACCCTCAATGGGCAAAACCAGCCGATCTGCACCTTCCTGTCCAAGGGCCCGCCCTCGTCGACCGTGACCCAGGAAGGCCTGGCGATCCTGATGGAAATCATCACCTTCGCCTCCTACCCCAGCCGCCTGCGCAAGCTGACCAACCGCACTCGCGCCATTCATATGGTGGAGCAGGGAGCCGACTTCCTGCAGGTGTTCGAATTCTTCCGCGAGCAGGGCTTTGAGATGGCGGAAAGCTACGGCAACGCCAGCCGGGTTTTCCGTGGGTCGACGCCTACGGGTCTGCCGTTTACCAAGGATTTGTCCTACCTCAAGGGCTTTATCATGGTTTACAACTACATTCAGTTGGCCGTGCGCAAAGGCAAGCTGGAGCAAGTGCCGTTGTTGTTCTGCGGCAAGACCACCCTGGAAGACATGCGTACCCTGCGCCAACTGGTGGACGAAGGCCTGGTGGTGCCACCCAAATACCTGCCGGATCAGTTCCGCGACATGAATGCGTTGGCGGCGTGGATGTGTTTCTCCAACTTCCTCAACCATTTGAGCCTGGACCGGATCGAGGCGGATTACTCCAATATCCTTTAACGATATCTCTGAAGGAACTCAGTCAAAATGTGGGAGCGGGCTTGCTCGCGAATGCGGTGTATCAGCAACAGATGTGGTTACTGAATCACCGCATTCGCGAGCAAGCCCGCTCCCACCTTTGATCTCCATAGGTCTTCAGGATCGTTCCCAACCCATTCACGAGGCTTCAACGGATGAGAATCCTCGGCATTCTTTGCCTGCTACTGACCCTTAACGGCTGCAGCTCCTTATTGTTCTATCCGGAGCGCGGCATGCCGTTCACCCCGGAAAAGGCTCGCCTGCAATACCGTGACGTCACATTGACCACCGCCGATGGCCTGAAGCTCCACGCCTGGTGGCTGCCGGCCAAGGCTGGCGTGCCGCTCAAGGGCACGGTGCTGCACCTGCACGGCAATGGCGGCAATCTCGCCTGGCACCTCGGCGGCAGCTGGTGGCTGCCGGAGCAGGGCTATCAAGTGCTGTTGGTGGACTATCGCGGCTACGGGTTGTCCGAAGGCGAACCTTCGCTGCCGGCGGTTTACCAGGACATCGACGCCGCTTTCAAGTGGATCGACAACGCCCCCGAAACCCAGGGCCAGCCACTGATCGTGCTCGGCCAAAGCCTGGGCGGCGCGCTAGTGGTGCACTACCTGGCGGAACATCCCGAACGTCAGCCGCAGCTCAAGGCGCTGGTACTGGACGGTGTGCCGGCCAGTTATCGTGACGTAGGACAATTCGCCCTCAGCACCTCCTGGCTAACATGGCCGTTCCAGGTGCCGTTGTCGTGGCTGGTGCCGGACGGCGACAGTGCGATCAACGCCATGCCCCGGCTGACCGGCGTGCCGAAATTGTTATTCCATAGCCTGGATGACCCGATCGTGCCGCTCTCCAACGGCATTCGTCTGTATCAGGCTGCGCCGCCACCGCGGGTGCTGCAACTGACCCGGGGTGGCCACGTGCAAACCTTTGCCGACAAGACCTGGCAAACCGTGATGCTGCGCTACCTGGACGACCCCCAGCATTTCAACGGGCTGCGCCGCCTGGGGGAAATCCCCAATTACCCGGCGGCCCCGAACTCCAACGCAGAGAACCCGCAATGAGCGAAGAACGCAACATGATCCCCCTGATCCTCACCGGCATCGGCACCATCATCGGTACCGTTGGCTGCCTGTGGTACTACGGCTATTTGCACTTCGCCAAGCCCGAGGATGCGTTGCTGCTCAGCGACTTCACCATGCTCAAGACCGTGCCGGGCGAGGACTACAAAATCTCCCTGACCCCGGCCGCCCAGGTGGCGCAATGCGTTGATGGCGTGCTGGTGCTGTTTGATACCGAACAGAAAGGGCTGACCGGCGTACTGGTCAACAGCAAGAAGCAGGCAGTGCGTTGCATGGGGCAGGAAACGCCGCAATTGGAGCAGTAGCGCGAGCCAAGTGGGAAAGGTCTGGAACCATTTTAAGTGGATTACCACAGATTCCGTACTGGCCAGCAGCGCTGGATCGGTTATCTCGGATACTTAATTTGGAGTCACTTGAATGGACATTCCTCGCGTAAATAACTCGTCTTCCCCATTCACTGCCGGTGCGGGGGGAGGTGATTCGCGACTTCAGCAATTGGAACAAGAGATTCAGAAGTTGAAGAACCAGATCGCCCAAGGAGGCGGTGGTGCACAGGGCGCGCAGGGCGAAGAAAGCCTTGAGGAAAGGCTCAAGAGGCTCGAGGCGGAGCTGGCCCAACTCAATGGGCAGGCGGCTCCGGAGCAGGATAACTCGGCGCCAGTAAGCTACTGACCCGATGCTCTTGAAGCGCACTGGGACCTCTTGATTCCTGGCCTGCAAATAAAAGAATCCCGCCATTTGGCGGGATTTTTCATGCGGCCTCAAACGATCATGCAGCGACGGAGCGGGCGGCGTGGTGTGCGGGCTGGGCCCTCCGGTGCAGTCGTAGTTGATGATGGAAATATCTGGAACCGTATTGCGTAACGCACCACAGAAGCGATGTGATTTACACGAGTCGGGGCGAGAAGGTGGCGATAGATATTGCTGCAATAAGCAACATGGTGAACATGCTCAGGGGGCACGAGAAGCTGGAAATGCTCGACGCCGAGGATCATAAGCTCAAGCACTTGCTCGACAAGCTGTCGGAACATGGCTACGGCGGGAAGATAGAGCTACCAGCCGAGGATCCCAACCGACCTGTCCGGTACGACGACCCGAAAAAAAACCCACAGTAACGTGGGTTTTTTTTCCAGCATCAATCGATCAGTTGGCCATCGAAGAACGTGGCTTGACCGGCTGGTTGTCGTTGGAGATGGTCACTTCAACGCGGCGGTTCATGGCGCGGCCCGAAACGCTGCCGTTATCGGCAACCGGGTATTCCTTGCCATAGCCCTGGGTCACGATGCGCGAGATATCCACACCCTGGTTGGCCAGTGCGCGCTGTACGGAAGCGGCGCGGCGCTCGGACAGGCTCTGGTTGTACGAGTCGGAACCGGTGCTGTCGGTGTAGCCTTCGACGATCACTTTACGGTCCGGGTTATCGCGCAGGAACTGCGCCAGCTTGGTGATGTTCACCAGGCCGCTGGACTTGAGGTCTGACTTGTTGGTGGCGAACAGCACGTCACCAAAGGTCACCAGTGTGCCGCGATCAGTCTGCTTGGCGTTCAAGCTGTCTTGCAGTTGCTTGATCTGCGCGTCACGGGCCTGCAGCAGGGCGCGGGCACGTTCGTCACCGGCGTTTTTCAGCTTGGCTTCGGACTCACGCAGGACGATGGTGTCCTTGGCCACTTCAACGCGCTGGTTGGTCAGGTAGGCCAGTTGGTCGACCTTCTTCTGGTCTTCCTTGTCGCGGTAGGCTTTGTCAGCCTTGTCCAGCCAGTCGCTGGCGTCTTTGGTTTCCAGCGCCGCTACCTTGGTGGCTTGCGGGTTGGCTTGCAGGGCCGAGAAGTTGGTCCGAGCGTTTTCCAGGTTCTGGTTCGGCGGGGTGGAGCAAGCCGCCAGAGCAACGCTCATCGCCAGCAGGGCAGGGATCATCAATTGTTTACGCATAGTCGTGTCGTCCTTTCAATTCGGTTTCGGGTGCAATGCAATCAGGGGCGGCGGCTTATTGTTGCGGCTGGATCACAGCCGGGCGCATGCCTTCCTGACGCAGCTCCTGAACAGCTTTCTGGGAATCCTTCACAGCCTGTTCGGCCTTGGCAGCCTGGGCTTTACGCTCTGCTACGCGAGCGTCCCACTCGGACTGTTCGGCCAGGCGACGGGCTTCGTCGTAGTTCTTGTCGTGCATGGCGATTTCAGCTTGCTTCAGTTTGTCCTGGGCAGACTTCATCTCCACGGCTGCGAACTCGGTACCGCCGGCGCTGACAGCGCTGTTCACCGCAGATTGGGTAACAGCGTATTGCTCGGTCGGCGGGTTGCCGGCGCAGCCAGCCAGTACGAAGCTGGTGCCGATTGCCAGCGCGGCCAATTTAAGCCCGCGCAGGTGGTTAAACGAGGTTTTGGCAGTGCTGGTCTTCATCGTCTTCAACTCCATTAGGTAACTCCTGAAAAACATCAAATCCATCTCCGGCTTGCAGTGTCTGCGGGGCCCGGCGGTTAGCTCAGGACGCCTATTCAAACGGCTGTTCCAAGTGATGGCTTACTGGCTGTGACCGGAGGCTTTTTTGAATAGTTCAGCGAAGATGGCGATTTGCCTAAAAAAATATTTGACTGAACGGTCAGCGTTTAAAAGTTGGAACTTTTGCATGGCGCAGCGGTATCCAGGGCCTGTGGGAGGCCCTGGATACGGGAGGTTAAGGGTTTTGAGGCGCAGGTTTACTAGTGTTTCTGCTTGTCGGACTGAGCTGACAAATCGTGCAGGTAACGCCGTGACAGGCTGAGAAAACGTGGGGTTGGGCCGACATCCTCATACAGCGGATCGCCTTCCTCATCGGTCGCAATCACCTGCTTGCCCTTGATGTAGGGAAAGCTCGCTTCCAGCTCTTCGAGGGCTGCGCCAATCAACTCGCCGAGCAGTTCTTCGGTATGGCGTTTGGGGTACATCTCGGAGATCGCCGCCAGCCTGGCGGCGGCTTCCACGTCCAGATGGATGGCGTATTCGGTTTTGGTCAGGCGACCCTTGGCGTTTTCTTCCCAATGCTGGGCCAGTTCTCGGATTTTCATGGCAACCTCAATGGAGCCCACGGTACGCGGGCGATGATGAGTGACCAGCCGGCCAGCGCGGATAACGCTGCGGCTTACTGTTGAGACTAGCTGCAACTCACAAGGTTTAAAGTTCCTTGTAAGACGTCGCCGTGGGCGGCACTCTTGAAGATCAAAGCGTCCCGGATTTTCTGCTGGAGATTGGCTGATGAGCGATATCGATGCACGTTTGCGTGAGGATGTTCACCTGCTGGGTGAACTGTTGGGCAACACGATTCGAGAACAGTACGGCGATGAATTCCTCGACAAGATCGAGCAGATCCGTAAAGGCGCCAAGGCCGACCGCCGTGGCGCAGCCTCGGAGCAGGTGGCCGGCGAAGAGCTGAGTGCCAGCCTCAATCAACTCAAGGAAGACGAACTGCTGCCGGTGGCGCGGGCCTTCAACCAGTTTCTCAACCTGGCCAATATCGCCGAACAGTATCAGTTGATCCACCGCCGTGATGAATCAACCCCGGCGCCGTTCGAGTCGCGGGTGCTGCCGGAACTGCTGGCGCGCCTGCAGAGTGAAGGCCACAGCAGCGAATCCCTGGCGCGCCAGTTGGGCCGGCTGGAAATCGAACTGGTGCTCACCGCCCACCCCACCGAAGTTGCCCGCCGCACCCTGATCCAGAAATACGACGCCATCGCCGCACAACTGGCCCTGCAGGATCACCGCGACCTCACCACCGCCGAGCGCGAGCAGATCCGCAATCGCCTGCAACGCCTGATCGCCGAAGCCTGGCACACCGAAGAAATCCGCCGCACCCGGCCCACGCCGGTAGACGAAGCCAAATGGGGCTTTGCGGTGATCGAGCATTCGTTGTGGCACGCCATCCCGAATTATTTGCGCAAGGCCGATCACGCCTTGCACGCGGCTACCGGCCTGCGCCTGCCTCTGGAGGCCGCGCCGATTCGCTTCGCTTCCTGGATGGGCGGCGACCGCGACGGTAACCCCAACGTCACCGCCCCGGTCACCCGCGAAGTGCTGTTGCTGGCGCGCTGGATGGCGGCTGACCTGTACTTGCGCGACATCGACCACCTCGCCTCCGAACTGTCGATGCAACAGGCCAGCCCGGCATTGCAGGCCAAGGTGGGTGACAGCGTCGAACCTTACCGGGCGTTGCTCAAGCAATTGCGTGAGCGGCTGCGCGCCACACGCCAATGGGCCCACACCTCGTTGACCACCACCACGCCGGCGCCTGCCGACGTGCTGCAAAACAACCGCGAGCTGCTCGAGCCGCTGGAGTTGTGCTACGAGTCGCTGCACACCTGCGGCATGGGCGTGATTGCCGACGGCCCGCTGCTGGATTGCTTGCGTCGGGCGGTCACGTTCGGGCTGTTCCTGGTGCGCCTCGACGTACGCCAGGATTCCACCCGCCACTGCGCGGCCATGACCGAAATCACCGACTACCTGGGCCTTGGCCGGTACGAGGATTGGGACGAAGAGGCGCGCATCAGCTTCCTGATGAAGGAACTGGCCAACCGTCGACCCTTGTTGCCGGGCTACTTCAAGCCTTCGGCAGACACCGCCGAAGTGCTGAACACCTGTAAGGAAATCGCTGCCGCACCGGCTGCGTCCCTGGGTTCCTACGTCATCTCCATGGCCGGCGCCGCGTCGGACGTGTTGGCCGTGCAACTGCTGCTCAAGGAGTCCGGCGTACAACGGCCGATGCGTGTGGTGCCGTTGTTCGAGACCCTGGCTGACCTGGACAACGCAGGCCCGGTGATCGAGAAACTGCTGCTGTTGCCGGGTTATCGCGCCCGCCTGCAGGGCCCGCAGGAAGTGATGATCGGCTACTCGGATTCGGCCAAGGACGCGGGCACTACCGCCGCCGCCTGGGCGCAATACCGGGCCCAGGAACGGCTGGTGGAAATCTGCCGCGAACAACAAGTCGAACTGCTGCTGTTCCACGGTCGTGGCGGCACTGTAGGCCGCGGCGGCGGCCCGGCTCACGCGGCGATTCTGTCGCAGCCTCCGGGGTCGGTGGCGGGGCGTTTCCGCACCACTGAGCAGGGCGAGATGATCCGCTTCAAGTTCGGCCTGCCGGACATCGCCGAGCAGAATCTCAACCTGTACCTGGCGGCGGTGCTGGAGGCGACCTTGCTGCCACCGCCACCACCGGAACCGGCCTGGCGTCACTTGATGGACGAATTGGCCGCCGACGGTGTCAGTGCTTACCGCGCCGTGGTGCGGGAAAATCCGCAATTCGTCGAGTATTTCCGCCAGTCGACCCCGGAGCAGGAACTGGGTCGCTTGCCCCTGGGTAGTCGTCCGGCCAAGCGCCGGGCTGGTGGCATTGAAAGCCTGCGGGCGATCCCGTGGATCTTCGGCTGGACCCAGACACGCCTGATGCTGCCCGCCTGGCTCGGCTGGGAAGCGGCGTTGAACAATGCCCTGGAGCGGGGCGAAGGCGAGTTGCTGGGGCAGATGCGCGAGCAGTGGCCGTTCTTCCGTACGCGCATCGATATGCTGGAAATGGTGCTGGCCAAGGCCGACGCCGACATCGCCCGGCTGTATGACGAGCGATTGGTGCAGCCCGATCTGCTGCCATTGGGCGCGCACTTACGCGACCTATTGTCGCAGGCGTGCAGTGTGGTGCTTGGCCTGACTGGCCAGTCTCAGCTGCTGGCCCACAGCCCCGATACGCTTGAGTTCATCCGCCTGCGCAACACCTACCTGGACCCGTTGCACCTGCTGCAGGCCGAATTGCTGGCCCGATCGCGACAACAGGAAGCGGCACAGGACAGCCCTCTGGAACAGGCGCTGCTGGTGTCTGTGGCCGGTATTGCCGCTGGTTTGCGCAACACCGGCTGACATTTATGGCGTGTTCTCAATAGCTTGCAGATACCCCGCGCCGGTCGCCGTAAAATTGGCGACCGGCGTTTTGCTGTCAGGGTTGTACCTGCTTGTAAAGCCAGCGCGGCGCGGGTTTCTCCTACTTTCGGCGGCTTGTGTGGTTTGGGCCTGCTGTGTATCTTGATCAGCCTTTGGCCGTTTGTGCGGCCTGGACCCAAAATTTCCGAGATTGGCCCCACGCGGCGAATCCGAGCGTCATCTCTATAAAAAATTGAGGAGCACATCGATGCGCGTCATTCTGCTGGGAGCTCCCGGGGCCGGTAAAGGTACTCAGGCAAAGTTCATCACTGAAAAATTCGGCATTCCACAAATCTCCACCGGCGACATGCTGCGTGCGGCCGTCAAAGCCGGCACCGAGCTGGGCCTGATCGCCAAGAGCGTGATGGACAGCGGCGGCCTGGTCTCCGATGACCTGATCATCAACCTGGTCAAGGAACGCATCAGCCAGGAAGACTGCAAGAACGGTTTCCTGTTCGACGGCTTCCCGCGCACCATTCCCCAGGCTGAAGCCCTGGTGAAGGCCGGCGTCGAGCTGGACAACGTGGTGGAAATCGCCGTTGAAGACGAAGAGATCGTGCAGCGTATTGCCGGTCGTCGTGTTCACGAGGCCTCGGGCCGCGTCTACCACATCGTCTACAACCCGCCGAAAGTCGCGGGCAAGGACGATGTTACCGGCGAAGACCTGGTACAGCGTAAGGACGACACCGAAGAGACCGTGCGTCATCGCCTGTCGGTCTACCATTCCCAGACCAAGCCGCTGGTGGACTTCTACCAGAAACTCTCGGCCGCCCAGGGCAAGCCGAAGTACAGCCACATCGAAGGTGTGGGTTCGGTTGAAGCCATCACTGGCAAAGTACTGGAAGCGCTGATCTGATCGTTCATCCGCTTGATTGACAACGGCCCGCTTGCGGGCCGTTGTTGTTTATACTGACGCACTTTTTTTCAACGTGGATGCATACACCGATGAGCACCTTGCTGGCCCTGGACACCGCGACTGAAGCTTGCTCCGTTGCCCTGCTGCACGATGGCAAGGTTACGAGCCACTACGAGGTGATCCCGCGCCTGCACGCGCAGAAGCTGTTGCCGATGATCAAGCAATTGCTGCTGGACGCGGGCACCACCTTGTCGGCGGTGGACGCCATCGCATTCGGGCGCGGCCCGGGTGCGTTCACCGGTGTGCGCATCGCTATTGGTGTGGTCCAGGGCCTGGCGTTTGCGCTGGAGCGTCCGGTGTTGCCGGTGTCCAACCTGGCGGTGCTGGCGCAGCGCGCGTTTCGCGAACACGGCGCCAACCAGGTCGCGGCGGCCATCGATGCGCGCATGGATGAAGTGTATTGGGGCTGCTACCGCGAAACCGCTGGCGAGATGCGCCTGGTGGGGGCTGAAGCTGTGCTGTCGCCTGAAACGGCGGCCTTGCCGGCTGATGCCAGCGGCGACTGGTTCGGTGCCGGCACCGGCTGGGGCTACGGCGAGCGCATTGGCGTGACGCTTGCCGGCCAGGATGCCGGGATGCTGCCCCACGCCGAAGACCTGCTGGCCCTGGCACGCTTTGCCTGGGAGCGAGGCGAGGCGATTCCGGCGGACCAGGCGGCGCCCGTGTACCTGCGGGATAAAGTGGCGCAGACCAAGGCTGAACGCGGGATTATTTGACGTCAAAAGTGCGGGCAATTTCAGACAAAAATAGCCAATCGTCAGAATTTGCCCGCGCTTTTAAACCTTTTACCAATTATGTGTTCTAGTTATCACCAGAGCATTTGCGCGCCATGGAAAGCGCCACTAAAATGCCATCACCGATACCGAGTTCGCATGTATGCGCATAGACGGCTTTTCATCACAGTCCTACCCCCTCAAGCGCAAGCCTCGCAAGGCGAACGTGACGGTAGACGACTCCGTCGAAGACTCGCCCGATTTTGTTGAAATCCAGTCTGACAACACTGCTGTTTCAACCCGTTCCCAGGGTTCCGGCGGTGCACGCACCAGCGGCGTTCCTGCCCGCCAGCAAGACATGATCTTCCCGCGCTCCATGAGCAAAAACGTCGCCAATGCCCTGGCCAGCTACCTGACCACTGCCGGCTTTGTCGAATGGGATATGGAAGTGCTGGGCCTCGATATCCATATCTGATGCTGTTGCCTTACTACCTCGGTTGTCCGTCCTGGAGTGAAAACGCCTGGCGCGAATACCTGTATCCCGCCGACGCCCGCTCCAGCGATTACCTTGCCCTGTATTCCCAGGTCTTCAACGCCGTCGAGGGCAACACCACGTTCTACGCCCGTCCTTCCGTCGCTACCGTGCAGCGCTGGGCTGAAATCATGCCCGAGCATTTTCGCTTCACGGCCAAGTTTCCGGGGGATATCAGCCACAGCGGCAACCTGATCGAGCAGTTGCCGGCGGCGAAAAGTTTCCTGGGGTTGATGAGCCCGTTGGGCGAGCGTATTTCGCCGTTGTGGCTGCAGCTGCCGGCCAGTTTTACCCCGCAGCGCCTGGGTGAGTTGGCCGGGTTTATCGACGGGCTGGAGCGACCGTTGGCGGTGGAGGTGCGTCACTCGGAATTTTTCGCCAAGGGCGATGCCGAGCGCAGTCTCAACCGCTTGCTGCGCGACCGCGGAGTCGAGCGCATCTGCCTGGACCCGCGTGCGTTGTTCAGTTGCACCTCCACCTCGGCAGCCGTGCTGCACGCCCAATCGAAAAAGCCCAAGGTGCCGCCTCGCCCGGCGGCGCTGACGCAGTTTCCGCAAGTGCGCTTTATCGGCCATCCGGAGTTGGAAGCCAATGACCCGTTCCTGGTGCCCTGGATTGAAAAGGTCGCCGGCTGGATCGAAGAGGGGCGTACGCCCTACGTGTTTCTTCACACTTCCGACAACCGCCTGGCCGCCCAACTGGCCTTGCGCTTTCATGAGAAATTGATGCTGCGCTTGCCCGGCTTGCCGGCATTGCCCACTCTGCATCGAGAACCCGCAGCGGAGCAACTGGGGTTACTCTAAGGCTCCTTTTCCCGACAGGAGTCAGTCATGGATGCCCAAACCCTTCGCGCCGAAACCTTCAAGGCCCTGCACGAGCGTGACCGCGCGTTCGTGATGCCCAATCCATGGGATGCCGGCTCCGCAAAAATGCTCGCCAGCCTGGGGTTTGAAGCCCTGGCCACCACCAGCGCCGGCTTTGCCTTCAGCCTCGGCCGCCCGGATGCCGAAGGTGCGTTGTCCCTGGAAGACACCTTGGGCAATGCCGGGGCGATCGTCCAGGCGACCTCGCTGCCCGTCGCCGCCGACCTGGAAAACTGCTTCAGTGACACCCCTGAAGGCTGCGCCGAGACTATCCTGCGGGCGGCAGCGACTGGGATTGTCGGTGGCTCCATCGAAGACGCCACCGGAATTGCCGTCGACCCGATCTATCCCTTTGACCTTTCCGTGGAGCGCGTCGAAGCCGCAGTCGCCGCTGCCCGCAGTTTGCCATTCCCCTTCACCCTGACCGCCCGCGCGGAAAACCTCCTGCATGGCCGGCTGGATTTGCCCGACACCATTCGCCGCCTGCAGGCCTACGCCGAAGCTGGCGCCGACGTGCTCTATGCACCGGCCCTGCGCAGTGCCGAGGAAGTATTGGCGGTGGTGAAGGCGGTTGCACCCAAGCCCGTGAATATCTTGATGTCAGGCGCCCTGAAACTCAGCGTGGCGCAGTTGAGCGAGATGGGTGTCAAGCGCATCAGCGTCGGCTCGGCCATGGCCCTGGCGGCTTATGGCGAGTTCTTCAGGGCGGCCCAGGAGGTTCATGAGTTGGGCACGTTTACCTTCACTGAGCGCTCGATGCCGTTCAACCAGGCCAATCAACTGTTCAAGGGCTGAGGCGTGCGTTTCTTCAAGGTGCTGGGCGTGCTGCTGGTGTTGGCAGGTGGTGTGTTGGTTGGCGTGTGGCGGGGCTGGGTGCCGCTGCCCGATGAGTGGAACCCGTGGGCGCCGCTGGACGTGCGGGCAAGCCCGAACCTGCTGACCCGATTCAAGCTTGGGCGTTTGCAGGATGATCCTGCCCTATGTGACCAAGTGCTGAAGACCTCCGGGCTGCGGGTCGCCCATCAGGCGGACAGCCCTGCCGACGCGGCTTGCCCGCTGCGCAATACATTGCGGGTCCAAGGCGCTGATGTCGGCTTGAGCAGCAGCTTTCTCGCCAGTTGCCCGCTGGCCGTGGCGTTCGCCCTGTTCGAGCGCCATAGCCTGCAACCGGCGGCCCAGGCGGTGTTTGGCCAGGCAGTGACGCGGGTCGATCACCTGGGCAGCTTTGCCTGTCGCAACATCTACAACCGCGCCAACGGGCGACTCAGCCAGCATGCGTCGGCCAATGCTTTGGATATCGCCGGGTTTCGCCTGGCGGACGGGCGCACCATCAGTGTGCTCAAGGATTGGCCGGGTGACGGCGAGCGTGCGCGCTTCCTGCGGCAAGTGCGCGACGGCGCCTGCAAGGATTTCAATGTGGTGTTGAGCCCGGATTACAACGCCGCCCACCGTAATCACTTTCATCTGGACATGGGTCGGTGGTGGGTGTGTCGCTGAGGGTCAGGCGGCCAGGCGCAGGTTGTGCAGGATCAGCGGACGCGCCCAGCGGCTGTCGAAATCCAGGGCTTTCTGTTGCTCAACCAGCTCTTCTGCCGGGAACGGTGGCGGTGGTGGTGGCAGCAGGTCCAGTTCGAATTCGGCGATCGGCAAATGCAGCGGGCGTGGTTGCGGCGCGGGACCCGGTTCGGGCAGCGGTTGGCCGGCGGCCAGGACGATCGGGCGCACCCAGGCGCTTTCGAAGTTTTGCTGCTTTTGCTGGGCGACCACTTCTTCCGCCGGGTACGGTGGCGGGGCCGGTGGCAGCAGTTCCAGTTCGAGTTCGGCGATGGGCAGGAACAGCGGCTCGGGCGGGGCGATCTCGGTGTCTGTCACATCACAGGCGCGCTGGGTGACGATCTGCGACAGCAGGTCACTTCCTTCGCTGGGTTCTACCGCCGGGTCCACAGGTTTCGCCACCGACTTGGCGAGCGCGCCCGGCGTGTCGCCGAGCTGTTCGGCCAACGCCTGGGCGAAGAAGTCCTGCCACACATGACTGACGCCGGCCAGCGCTTGGGTATTGCGCAGGCCGAAGTGGTTGTGGGTCGGCAGTACACCGGTGAATAGCGAAGGAATGTCTGACATTTCTCTCGATCGTCGCTCAGCTCTGGCAAAATGCCGGATCCTTTTTTTTATCGGCCGCTTTTTGCCGATCCTTAATATTTTTGAGCGTAGTCACCGATGAGCGAACAACCAGCGGCCAGCCGCATTCGGGTCGAGGCCTTGGCCGAAGGTTTTCAGGCGCGTGCGCAGCACTGGGCCGAGCAGCTGGGGTTGCCTTTGCAACTGGATGAGGCGGACTTTGCCTTGCAGGTGGGGGAGCAGGGGCTGCAGTTGCAACAGCTGGGGCCTGAGGCGCCGGGGCCGGTGCGGGTGGATTTTGTGGAGGGTGGGGCGGCGCACCGGCGTCTGTATGGCGGCGGCAGCGGGCAAATGATTGCCAAGGCGGTGGGTGTGGCGCAGGGCGTGCGGCCCAGGGTGCTGGATGCTACCGCCGGGTTGGGAAAGGATGCATTTGTGTTGGCCAGCCTGGGTTGCGAGATGAGCCTGATTGAACGCCAGCCGTTGATTGGGGCGTTGCTGGAAGATGGCTTGGCGCGAGGTGCAGAGGATTTTGAGGTGGCGCCGATTGTGGCGCGGATGAGGTTGCTCAAGGGCAACTCCATTGAGGTGATGCGCGATTGGGAGGGGGAGCCGCCTCAGGTGATTTATCTGGATCCGATGTTTCCGCATCGGGAGAAGACGGCGTTGGTGAAGAAGGAGATGAGGTTGTTTCGGCCGCTGGTGGGGGATGATCCGGATGCGCCGGCGTTGTTGGCGGCGGCGTTGGCTTTGGCCAGTCATCGGGTGGTGGTCAAGCGGCCGCGTAAGGCGCCTTGTATTGAGGGGGTTAAGCCGAGTCATGCGTTGGATGGGAAGTCCAGTCGGTATGACATTTATCCTAAGAAGGCGCTGAAATCCTGAGGGTTGAGTACATATCCGTTATTTAGGTAACGGCTGCTTATGGTTTCGCTCTTACAGCGGCTCACTTTGGAAAAGCCCCAAAGTAAGCAAAGGGCTCTGCCCCGCCTGTCGGCGCCTCGCTGGGGCTCGGCGTTCCCTCACTCCGGCATTGCTCCGCGGGCCGCCGCGCTGGGC
>NZ_JACAQC010000057.1:0-66483 GCF_013385345.1 Pseudomonas sp. I8001 | reverse complement strand
CTCAACCATAGAATCTCCCACACTTACTGTGCCCGCTCTGGATAGCGTTGTTTGGATCAGATCCGCACGTTACCGCGCGGCCCGGCGATCGCCCAGATGATCAAGCCCAGTACCGGCAGCAGCAGGATCAACAGGATCCACAACACTTTGGCGCCGGTACTCGCGCCGCTTTTGAACACGTTGATGATCGCCCAGATATCCAGCGCGAGGATGATCAACCCGATCAGACCATTAAAAGTGGAACCCATGGTGTCGCTCCTAAGTGAGGGCTTGCCTGCTTAGGATAGTCAGCCGTGGCCGGGGGTTCCGTTTTATTTCAGACGTGTACCGCAACCCGCAGGGCTTCCAGCGATGGTTCGCCCTTTATGCCGGTTTCGGCACACAACTCCAACACCCGTGGCACGTCGTCGCCGTAGACCAGCACAGCCTGGATCTCGTCGTCCAGCAACTGGCTGAAGTTCATCAGCACGTAGCCGCCGTTCTCCGGGTTGAGGGCGCTCATCTGGATCTGGATGCGGTTCAGCGCGGTCAGGGCTTCGGTCTTGGCCAGTTGCTTGGGCTTGAGGTTGAACGCCACGCCGGGGCCAAAGGAGGCGACGATCTGGGCGAACAGGTCCAGGTAGGTGTCGGCCTGGAACAGCACGGTGTCGGGCAGGCTGCCGACGACGATCCACTCGCCCAGGGGAATCGGGAAAGTGTCGTCGTAGTTGATGTCCGGGTTGGCGGCCAGGAAAGCGTCGGGATCGGCGTAGGCCTGGGCCGCCTCGTCCGCCACCCTGGCGATCTCGGGTTCGCTCATGCAGCCGGAGCTGATTTTGCTGATGAGTTCGACGAGTGCGGTTTTCATGGGGTGGTCCTGTGGCGGGGCTGATTTTGAGGGCGCAAAGCCTACACCAGTTTTTCCAACTGCGCCGCCGTATCCACCGCCCCCATGGTCTGGGCCGCTGCCAGCGCGGTCACGCCCTGGGCATCGGTGGCCTTGGGATTGGCGCCCTGGCTGATCAGGTAGTCCACCATTTCGGTACGGTTGAACATCGCCGCCATCATCAAGGCGGTGCGACCATCAGAGGATGCGCCTTCGACCAACGCTCCGCCTTCGATCAACGCCTTGACCACCGGCAGGTTGCCCTTGAACGCCGCGCCGGCAATCGGCAGCTGGTTCTTGTCGTTGGCAATCTGGGGGTCGGCCTTGAATTCCAGCAGCACTTTCACCGCGTCCACATGGCCATGGTAGGCCGACAGCATCAACAGCGTATCGCCATTGTGGTTGCGCAGGTTCGGCGGCAAGCCCTTGGCCAGCAACGCCGCCAGCATCGCGGCATCGCCCTTGCGCGCCACATCGAACACCTGCTCGGCAAATTCGGCGGCTTCGTCTTCGGTCATTTGTTTGGCTTGGTCTGACATGTGGGGCTCCTTGTCTGGTGTTTCATAAGGCGCCCAGTCTCGCGATGGAGTTCCCCACTGTCATGCCTTTTTTCCCAAAAGCGGCGATAGGCAGAATCAATAACGGAACTTGCCCGCCTGGATATCCGCCAACAGTTGCCCGGTGACCGGCACATAACTGTCCGACCCAGGCAGCCAGGCAAAGATCGGATCATCACCGGCCTTGCCCGGGTCGAACGCTTCCTCCTTGAGTTTCACCTTCTGGTATTTGAAGGTGCCCGTGGTTTCCATCTTCACCTTGATCCGCAGGAACAACGGCACCGCATACGCGGGCAATTGCCCGTGGGCGAAGGTCAGCAACTCGCGCATGTCCAGGGAAGCCAGGGATTCGGCAGGCGTAATGGCCGCCATGCCCGCGCGGCCGTTGGTGTTTTCAATCTCCACGCCGTAGGCCACCACTTCGGAAATCTGCGGGTGCTGCAGGAAGATGTTCTCGACTTCGGTGGTGGAGACGTTTTCACCTTTCCAGCGGTAGGTGTCCCCCAGCCGGTCAACGAATTGGGCGTGGCCGAAGCCGATATTGCGCAACAGGTCGCCGGTGTTGAAATAACGGTCGCCCTTCTCGAACACGTCGCTGAGCACCACCTTGCGGTTCTTCTCGGGGTCGGTGTAGCCGTCGAACGGTGCCTTGTCATCGATCCTGGCCAGCAGCAGCCCCTGGCCCCCCTTGGGCACTTCGCGCATGAAACCGTCGGCGCCGCGAATCGGCTCACAGCTGTCATGGGCGTAGTCCACCAGTGCCCAGTGCATCAGGGAAAAGCCAATGGTGTTGTCGAAGTTCAGCACATTGGTGAAGCCGATGTTGCCGTCACTGGCGGCGTACAGCTCGCAGATATGATCAACGCCAAAGCGCTGCTTGAACTCAGCCCAAACCCCTGGGCGCAGGCCGTTGCCGATCATCTTCGTCACCCGGTTATCCAGGTCGCGCCCGTGGGCAGGCTGGTCGATCAGGTAGCGGCACAGCTCGCCGACATAACCCAGGGTGGTCGCATTGAATTTGCGCACATCGTCCCAGAACTGGCTGGCGCTGAACTTGCGGCGAATCGCGAACCCCGACGCCCCGGCAATCGCTGAACCCCAGCACACGCACAGGCCAGTGGCGTGATACAGCGGCAAGGTGCAATAGACGACATCCTCGGGCCCCATATCCAGGGCGATGGTGCCGAAACTGGCCGAGGACTTCATCCAGCGGCCGTGTTTGAAAATGCCGGCCTTGGGCAAGCCGGTGGTGCCGGAGGTGTAGATATAGAAGCAAGGGTCGTTGAAAAAAATCTGCTGGGTGCTGGCGGGGTTTTCCACCGGGCAGTCGGCGCTGGCAGCCATCAGGTCGACGTAATCCGGCGGCACATGGCTGTGCTGCTGATCGGCAATAAACCAGGTTTTATCCGCCTCGATGGCCACCTGGCTGCGCACGGCCTCGTAGGCCCCTACCAACTCGGCTCCCACCACGATGGCCGCCGGTGCCACCAGGTTGAGGCTATGTACCAGCGCCGACTGGGTTTGCGAGGTATTGAGCATCGCGCAAATGCCGCCCACCTTGGCCACGGCCAGTACGCTGAGCAACAACTCGGGGCGGTTCTCGATAAACAACGCCACCACGTCGCCCTTGCCGATCCCCTGCTGCTGCAGGTAGTGAGCCATGCGGTTGGCCTGCTGGTTGGCCTGGCGGTAGCTCAGCACCGTGTCGCCATACAGCAGCGCGGGGCCGTCGGGGTTGCGTTGGGTGGCTTGTTCAAAGGTCCAGCCCAGGCCGCACGGCTGGTCGGGATCGGTGATGTTGGCAACGCGGATTCCGCGCACCAGGCGCGGCAGTGCACGGACAATGGTGGGCACCTTACGCAGCATCATGCCCCAGGTGATCATGTCACTTGGCGGGTGGTTCATGGCGGGAACGTCCTTTTTCTTATTGTTCGTATGACCCTCAAGGCACCCATCGCACTGTAAGACCCGCGCCGAATGCCTTGCAGGAAAATACGCCAGCCGTTCTTCGGCTGTACACGCAGGATTTGAAAAGTTTTGTATCCCGAAAGGAAAAGGAATTTTGCGCACCGCCAGGTGGTCACTATGGAAGACCTGCCTTGCGTGCCAGCGGTGAAACACTTGGCAAAACCCCGCAAAATGCAGGATGCACGATGGCCATTCATGCAAATTGCACGAAACTGAAATTCTTAGAATTTTATAAATATTTGATTTATAACGATTTTTTAAGATAGTCAGTACTGGCACAATCACTGCACCTATCACTCCACGCTGCAAAACATGAGCTAACGGAGCTGATAGACATGAGCCTGATCCAAGATAAATTTTCTTCTGTGTTCTCCAATTTCGACGTCACCACCCAGGCGCGTCCTGATGGCGGCATCCTGCTGACCTTGCGTAATAGCGAAGGCAAGCAGATCAAACGTTCGATCTCTTATCAGCAACTGCACACGGCCGACCAACTGACGTGGGTCATCAGCGCCATTCGCCGCGACCTGGCTGAACAAGCCAGCGACCTGCCACAGATTTCGATGCTGCAAAGCCAGAACCGCTTTGCCCTGCCGACCTACCATTCGGCTTGACCGTCATGCAGGACCCGAACAGGTCGTGGTGCCGTTGCGCACCACGGCCTTTTTTTATTTGCACAATCCCTGTTTCACCGCCTCGTTCACGGCCTGGACCCGGTTAGTCACCTGCAACTTGCCGTAGATGTTGCGCAGGTGAAACTTCACCGTGGCCTGGGAGATGGAGCGAATCCTGCTGATTTCCCACACCGTCTTGCCCTCGACCGCCCAATGCAGGATTTCCCGTTCCTTTGGGGTCAGGGGTTTACCCGACAACATCGCACGCGCCTTGCGGTTGGCAACCGGCGCGCTGTCCGTTTGCGTGGACGGTTGTTCCTGTGGCTCCGAACCGCTCATGCAGGCCTCTCTCTTCATATAGGTCTTGTAACGCCCGAAGTCGGATTACTCCTATTGACAGGCGAATAAATATTGAGACCAGAGAGAGTTACACAAAGAGTGGAAGTAACAAGTAAGGTCAACGATAAACAGCTGTTACCCACAAACTTTCAAGTTTATTCCTACAGCGATTTCCAACCTGAAGGAATTGAAGTTAAAAAAATGCCCCCTGTTCAGGAGGCATTGCCGGACGAACTTAGTCATCAAGCCGGGGAAAACCCTCGGCGATCGCGTCGCCGGTCAGCATGACCGCCAGCCCTTCAGGGTCACTGAACAGGCGGATCGCCACAAAGTGCGGGTTCTCCCCCATATCAAACCAGTGCGGGATGCCGCTCGGCACCAAGATCAGGTCGTTTTTCTCGCAGAACACCGCGTACACATAATCTTCGATGTGCAAGGTAAACAGCCCACGACCCGCTACGAAAAAACGCACGTGGTCTTGGGCCATGCGGTGTTCGTCGAGTCGCTCGGCGCGCAATTGGGCTTTCTGCGGGTGATCGTTGCTGACGCGGAGCACATCAACGGTGGTGTAGCCGCGCTCGGTCATCAGCTTGTCGATGGGCGCCTGGTAGGCGGCGATAATCTCAACCTCGCTGGCCCCGGGCTCAAGTCGGGTAGTCGCCTGCCAGCGATCGAACCCCACACCCAGCTCGGCCAGGGTCGAGGCGATATCGTCCTGGTGAGTCAGGACCTTGTTCGGGGTGTCGGGGGTGCAGACGTGGTAAACCGCGAGATAGCTCATCAAACTCTTCCTCTGTCACGGGAGCCGCTCATGGCCGCTCCTCTTGCAATCGAATGCCAATGATTAGGGCGGCGGCCAGGGCCGCGACGCTGGCAATGCTGAAGGTCAGGGTCGGCCCCAGCAGGTTCCAGCTGTAACCTGAATAGAGTGCGCCCAGCGCACCGCCGGTACCGGCCAGTGCCGCATACAGTGCCTGGCCCTGCCCTTGCTGGCGAGCACCAAAGCTGCGTTGCACGAACTGGATGGCCGCCGCGTGGAAGCTGCCGAAGGTCGCCGCGTGCATCACCTGCGCCAGCAACAGCACCCAGAAGAATTCGGCAAACGAGCCCAGCAGCAACCAGCGCAGTGCGGCCAGCAGGAAACTCGCCATCAACACCCGGCGTACCGAAAAGCGCGTGAGAATCCGGCTCATGGCCAGGAACATCAAGACTTCCGCCACCACGCCCAGCGCCCACAACATGCCGATCACGCCACGGCTGTAACCGAGGTGTTCAAGGTGCAGGGTGAGGAAGGTGTAGTACGGACCATGGCTCATCTGCATCAGCGCCACACACGCATAGAACGCCAGCACGCCGGGGCTGCGCAGTTGCCGCAAAAAGCCGTCACCGGCCAGGCGATTCCCCTGGCTCAGGGGCTGCGCATTCGGCACCCAGAGGCTGGCGCCGATGATGCCGGCCATGATCACCACGACCACCACCGGGTAGATATCCAGGCTCAGCCAGTCGAACAAGCGGCCCATGATCACCACGGTGAGGATAAAACCGATGGAGCCCCACAACCGCACCTGGCTGTAGCGCGAGGTCTGGCCTTGCAGGTGCGCGAGGGTGATGACTTCAAACTGCGGCAGGACCGCGTGCCAGAAGAACGCGTGCAAGGCCATCACCAGCGCCAGCCAGGCGTAAGTCTTGCTGACAAAGATCAACGAGAAACTCACCAGGGTGCACACCGCGCCAAAGCGCACGATGGCCAGGCGCCGGCCGGTGTAATCCCCCAGCCAGCCCCACAGGTTGGGTGCCACGCAGCGCATCAGCATGGGGATGGCCACCAGCTCGCCGATGCGCGCGCTGGAGAACCCAAGGTGATCGAAGTACAACGCCAGGAACGGCGCCGTCGCCCCCAGCAGGGCGAAATAGAACAGGTAGAAGCTGGAGAGTCGCCAGTATGGAAGGGCTTGCGTCAGCATAAGTGACTTGTGGCGAGCGAGCTTGCTCGCGCTGGGGCGAGAAGCTCCCCCACTAGAAGCGCCGCAGTTCTCCAGGTCCTACCGGGTTGCAGGCTTTGGGGCCGCTGCGCAGCCCAGCGCGAGCAGGCTCGCTCGCCACACACGGTCACAGCTGGCCCAATACCGGAGTACTGACTTTTACGTCGGCGTTTTGCCCACGATGGCGCAGCAGGTGGTCCATCAACACAATGGCCATCATCGCCTCGGCAATCGGCGTGGCGCGGATGCCGACGCACGGGTCGTGACGGCCCTTGGTGATCACGTCCACCGGGTTGCCGTGCACATCGATCGAACGGCCTGGCGTGGTGATGCTGGACGTCGGCTTGAGGGCCAGGTGCGCAACGATTGGCTGGCCGGAGGAAATGCCGCCGAGAATGCCGCCAGCGTTGTTGCTGAGGAAACCTTCCGGGGTCAGCTCGTCACGGTGCTCGGTGCCACGCTGGGCCACACAATCGAACCCGGCGCCGATTTCCACGCCCTTGACCGCGTTGATGCTCATCAGCGCGTGGGCCAGTTCGGCATCGAGGCGGTCGAAGATCGGCTCGCCCAGGCCCGGCATCACGCCTTCGGCAACCACGGTGATCTTGGCGCCGACGGAATCCTGGTCGCGGCGCAACTGGTCCATATAGGCTTCCAGCTCCGGCACTTTATCCGGGTCTGGGCAGAAGAAAGCGTTGTCTTCGACGCTGTCCCAGGTCTTGAACGGGATTTCGATCGGGCCCAGCTGGCTCATGTAGCCGCGGATCACGATGCCCTGGGTCGCCAGGAACTTCTTCGCAATCGCACCGGCCGCCACGCGCATCGCGGTTTCCCGCGCCGAGCTGCGGCCACCGCCACGGTAGTCGCGCTCGCCGTATTTGTGGTGGTAGGTATAGTCGGCGTGGGCCGGGCGGAACAGGTCCTTGATCGCCGAGTAGTCCTTGGACTTCTGGTCGGTGTTGCGAATCAGCAGTCCGATGGCGCAGCCGGTGGTTCGGCCCTCGAACACGCCCGAGAGGATTTCGACTTCGTCGGCTTCCTGGCGCTGGGTGGTGTGGCGGCTGGTGCCGGGCTTGCGGCGGTCGAGGTCACGCTGCAGGTCTTCCAGGGACAACTCGAGGCCCGGCGGGCAGCCGTCGACAATGGCGACCAACGCCGGGCCATGGCTTTCGCCCGCGGTGGTAACAGTGAACAGCTTGCCGTAGGTATTGCCGGACATGCAGGGCGCTCCGTGAAATCAGTTGAATCAAGTCAACCGTAATAACTTAAGGCGGCCAGTATACGCAGGCTAACCGACTAGTTCATCCTCGAAACCTTACCGGTAGACGTTGGTCCAACCGGCACCTTCCTCATGATGGCGCGATGATGCTGCGAGTTCTGCTTTTGACCCTCACTCTGTTTTCCAGCCTTGGCTTCGCCGCCTCCCCTGTCGTGCTGCAACGGCCCATCAGCCTGGACACCGGCAGTGGCGAGCTGTTTGGTTCGCTGTTGTTGCCCAAATCCGACAAGCCGGTGCCGGTGGTGCTGATCATCGCCGGCTCCGGGCCCACCGACCGCAACGGCAACAGCGCCGACGGCGCACGCAACGACAGCCTCAAGCGCCTGGCCTGGGTGCTGGCCAGGCACAACATCGCCAGCGTGCGCTACGACAAGCGCGGCGTGGCCGCCAGCCTTGCCGCCACCCCCGATGAACGCAACCTGACCCTGGATGCCTACGTGTCCGACGCCGTGGCCTGGGGCAAGTTGCTCAAGGCCGACCCACGCATGGGCCCGCTGATTGTGCTGGGCCACAGCGAAGGTGCGCTGGTGGCCGCCCTCGCCGCCCCGCAGCTCAACCCGGCCGGGGTGATTTCCCTGTCGGGCAGTGCGCGCCCGGTGGACCAGGTGATCCGCCAGCAACTGGCCGACCATATGCCTCCAGCGCTGTTACTGCGCAGCAACCAGATTCTCGATCACCTCAAGGCCGGCCAGGTGGACGCCGATGTGCCCACCCCCCTTGAGGGCATTTTCCGCCCCAGCGTGCAGCCCTATCTGATCAGCCTGTTCCGCGCCGACCCTTCGGCGGCCTTTGCCAAATTAACCATGCCGGCGCTGATCGTCCAGGGCACCAATGACCTGCAGGTCGGCGTGGCCGATGCGCAACAATTGCAGAAGGCCAAGCCCGACGCCGAGCTGACGGTGATCGAAGGCATGAACCACGTGATGCGCATCGTGCCCAACAACGTGAAGCAGCAACTGGAGTCCTATAACGACCCGCAGTTGCCGCTGGCGGCTGAACTGGGCACCCGCCTGGTTCGCTTTATCGACGGACTTCGCGCCAGTTAAGCGAGTATTGCCCTCCAGTCCTGAGCAAAACGGCCGATAAGCCATGGGTCGACAGCAAAAAGCCTGTCGGCCCGCAGAGCTTGGACAGGATCGCGCCGAATGACGAACACCGAAGCAACACCCGAACCTACCGCCGACACCACGGCTGACACCGAGGCCGCCGCATCGGCCGCGTTACCGTGGGCGGAGGTGCAGGCCGAACATTTCAAGATGCTGCGCCTGGCCCCTTTGGCCACCGACCGTGCCACGGGCGTGCGGCCCCTGCGCTTTGTGCAGTTTGGCTGGGCCGAACGCAACAACAAGGACCACAGCCTGCTGCGCATGGTCATTCAGTTGCCGGGCCAGCGGGTGCGCCGGGAACAGAACCATTTGGATATCTGGGTCGATCACGCGACCCATCGGGTGCATTTTGGCCCGGGCAACAGCCTGGAGATCGAGCCGGCTAACCGCGGCATCGGCCGTTTCCTGGTAGCCCAGGGCGCCGCCTGGGCGAAAAAGAAGTGGTCGCACTACCGCGTCGACGGCGTCGACCTGGCCAACAAGGACGCCCTCAACGAAGCCACGCGCCTGCGCCGGGATCACTTCCTGCGTATCCAGGGCTTTGATGTGGCGTACGCCGATGTCCAGCATTTGAAGGGCAACGTGCAGCCGGGCAAGGTCAGCGATGTGCTGGACAGCTGGAACACCGAAAAGCTGCAGTTCGTGGAGATTCTGGAAGCGGCGCAGATGCTGCAACAGGCCGAGCAAAACCTGGCGGAACAGGAAGTGAAACTGCGCAAGGAAGAGGAAAAAGTCACCAAGTTCAAGCGCGAAGACAGCGGGTTGCGCTTCACGATTACGTGCCTGGTGGCGTTTACCGTGTTTCAGGCGGGGTTGTTGATCTGGATTGCGACGCATCGGTAATCCGGTTTATCAATTGAAACCGGATCAAAATGTGGGAGCGGGCTTGCTCGCGAATGCAGTGTGTCAGTCACCGGATATCTTGACTGAGCCACCGCATTCGCGAGCAAGCCCGCTCCCACACTGACCGCGTTACCCACTTGGAAGCGGTTAAACCCTGGCGGCAAACACCGCCTGATGCGCCCGGCACTGCTCGGCCGTCAACATGAACACGCCATGCCCGCCGCGCTCGAACTCCAGCCAGGCGAAGTCCACTTCCGGGTACAACGCCTCGACGTGAACCTGGCTGTTGCCCACCTCGACAATCAGCAAGCCCTTCTCGGTCAAGTGATCTGCCGCCTCGGCCAGCATCCGCCGAACCAGGTTCAAGCCGTCGTCACCGCAGGCCAGGCCCAGCTCCGGCTCGTGCTGGTATTCATCCGGCATGTCGGCAAAGTCTTCGGCGTCGACATACGGCGGGTTGGACACGATCAGGTCAAAACGCTGGCCCGGCAAACCATCAAAGCCGTCGCCCTGAACGGTATACACGCGCTCATCGACGCCATGGCGCTCGATGTTCTGGTTGGCCACCTCCAGCGCTTCGAAGGACAGGTCGCCCAGTACCACTTCGGCGTCCTGGAACTCGTAGGCGCAGGCAATACCGATGCAACCGGAACCGGTGCACAGGTCCAGAATGCGTGCCGGCGGTGTGCCCAGCCACGGTTCGAAGCGGTTTTCGATCAGTTCGCCAATCGGTGAGCGGGGAATCAATACACGCTCATCAACGATAAACGACATGCCGCAGAACCAGGCTTCCTTCAACAGGTAAGCGGTCGGCACACGCTCGTGGATACGGCGGTGCAGCAACCGTTGCACGTGGGAGATTTCCTCTTCTTCCAGGTTGCAATCCAGGTAACTGTCGGCAATTTCCCATGGCAGGTGCAAGGCGCCGAGCACCAGTTGCCGGGCTTCGTCCCAGGCGTTGTCGGTGCCATGGCCAAAAAACAGGTCTTCCCCATGGAAACGGCTGACGGCCCATCGGATGTGGTCGCGCAAGGTGCGCAGGCGGGAAGTGATCACGGGGGCAAGCTCCTGGAAAAAACGACCGGCGATTCTAACAGTCTTAAGCTGTACCGACGATGTACGAAAAAACCCTTTGCCGCACGTCGGATTTCATCTTAAACGTGGTTTTTGCCTAAACGTAGTGCCCTATTGACATCGCTGCACGCCAACAACGGCGTACCTTACGATGGTAGCGATTCACAGAAGCGCTCAGCCAGAGGACAATGTCACAAAAGCCCCACTCACAGGAGCCCCAGAATGTCCGTTCCAAAGACGATGTTTCAACTCAGCGGTCGTGGTTACGCAGCGGCGAACCTGAACCATGCGACCCTCGTGATCATCGACGCCCAGAAGGAATACCTCAGTGGTCCCCTCGCCCTCTCGGGCATGGACGCTGCTGTCGAACATATCAAGCAACTGGCGGCTGCCGCGCGCAACGCCGGGCGCCCGATCGTGCATGTGCGCCACCTGGGCACTGTCGGCGGGTTGTTTGACCCTCAGGGCGAGCGCGGTGAGTTCATTCCTGGCCTTGAGCCACAGGCCGACGAAACCATCATCGGCAAGCTGCTGCCCAGCGCCTTCCACGGCACCGGCCTGGAGAAACACCTGCAAGACCTCGGTTCCCTGGACCTGATCGTCTGCGGCTTCATGAGCCACTCCAGCGTCAGCACCACGGTGCGTGCGGCAAAAAACCTGGGCTTTCGCTGCACCCTGGTGGAAGACGCCTGCGCCACCCGCGACCTGCCTTACAAGGGCGGCATCCTCAGCGCCGACCACGTGCAGCAGACTGAAATGGCCATCATGGCTGACAACTTCGCCACCCTCGCCTTGACCAAAGATCTGATCTGATCGACCTTCGATGAGCGGGTAGCCGCCCGCTCATCCGCAAATACCTGTCATTTGCTGCAATTGCCTCTGTACCCGGAACAACCTGTGTATCTTCCGGTCGAAGGGCCGATACCCTGGAGGAAAGGTCGGAATGAAGATATCCGATGGTTTTGATGCTCGTCGCTTGCGCCCCAAGGGCCCGAGCAACTGGCGTCTGCGCATCGGCGCCGGCTTTGCCGCGCTGTTGGCGATAGGTGGCGTACTACTGGCAATTGCTGGCGGCGCTGGTTTGGTTGGACACTCACCGGCCCTGGGCGAGCTGAATGCCAGCCCTGGCGGTTCTGCAATACTCTTGGTCATCGGCCTGCTGGTGCTGTGGTTCGGCGTATGGCTGTGGCGCCGTTGCCGTCGGCGCATGCGCCAACCGCTGTCACTGAACATCGCTTCGCACCTGATGAAAAAGCACGACTGATGGCGCACAGATAGCGTTTGTTGCGCATCAAGCCGCCGCGATTAGGTAAACTGCCCGCCCTTCGCGGAGGCTGACATGCAAGACGACGATTTTTCCCTATTCAAGAACGAGCTGCGCGGCGTCAAGCCGATCAAGCATGATCGCGCCGACACCGGCAAACCCAAGACCGATCGCGCCCAGATCGCCAAGCTGCGCCAGGCCGCGACCGTGCGCACGGACGCCACCACCGTGGACGGCCTGTCGGATCAATTCGTTATCGATGTAGGTCCCGAAGACGAGTTGATGTGGGCCCGCGACGGCGTGCAGGAAAGCCAGATGCGCAAGCTCAAGGTCGGCCAGATCCCGTTCGAGGGCAGTCTCGACCTGCACGGCATGACCGTCGAAAAAGCCCGCGAAACCCTCTGGGCGTTCCTCGCCGAAGCCACCAAATTCGAAATCCGCTGCGTGCGCGTCACCCACGGCAAGGCCGTGCGCCTGGACGGCAAGCGGCCGATGATCAAAAGCCACGTCAACACCTGGTTGCGCCAGCACTCCCAGGTGCTGGGTTTTACCTCATGCCAGCCACGTCACGGCGGCGCTGGCGCGGTGTATGTGATGCTCAAGCGCACCATGATGGAAGGCCGCGACGAGTAACAAGTGCCATCGTCAGGCTTGCAGCGATGTGTTGGCCGCCGTACCCTTGCCCTTTGCGAAAATCCCACTAGGTAGTTTCATGTCCCTGGAACAGAATTACACCGCGATCCTCGGCCAGCTCGGCGAGGACGTTTCCCGCGAGGGCCTGCTCGACACGCCAAAACGTGCCGCCAAGGCCATGCAGTATCTCTGCCGCGGTTATGAACAGACCCTCGAAGAAGTCACCAACGGTGCCTTGTTCAGCTCTGACAACAGCGAAATGGTGCTGGTCAAGGACATCGAGTTGTACTCGCTGTGCGAACACCACCTGCTGCCGTTCATCGGCAAGGCTCACGTCGCGTATATCCCGAGCGGCAAAGTGCTGGGCCTGTCGAAGGTCGCGCGTATCGTCGATATGTATGCCCGCCGCCTGCAGATCCAGGAAAACCTCAGCCGCCAGATCGCCGATGCGGTCCAGCAGGTCACCGGCGCCCTGGGCGTTGCAGTGGTGATCGAGGCCAAGCACATGTGCATGATGATGCGCGGTGTGGAGAAGCAGAATTCGTCGATGATCACGTCGGTGATGCTGGGTGAGTTCCGCGAAAACGCGGCGACCCGCAGCGAGTTTCTCAGCCTGATCAAGTAATACGCGGCACCTGGAAAAACCGGCGTTCATCGCCGGTTTTTTTTCGCCTGTGAAAAATCAGGTAAGCTGCGCCCCCTTAAGTCTAGGGCAAGAGGTTTCAGCCATGTTCGTCAAAGCACTTCGAGTGGGCCTCGGCCACGTCATCATCGCCGGCGACTTCCTGACCCGTCCGCGCAAAAAGCAGCGCCCTGCCGAACAACAGGCGCAGGTGAACGCAGCGGCCAAGGACCTGACCCTGTATCAATTCCACGCCTGCCCGTTCTGCGTGAAGACCCGCCGCACCCTGCACCGCCTGAACGTGCCGGTGGCCTTGAAGGATGCGAAGAACAACGAGCAGGACCGCCAGACCCTGCTGGAGCAAGGCGGCAAGATCAAGGTGCCATGCCTGCGCATCGAAGAGAACGGCCAGACCACCTGGATGTACGACTCCAAGGTGATCATCGATTACCTCGACAAGCGGTTTGCGGCGGTCTGACAAACAGCGAGGATCCAGTGTGGGAGCGGGCTTGCTCGCGAAGGCGGAGTATCAGCCACAGACGTAGTGGCTGATACTCCGCCTTCGCGGGCAAGCCCGCTCCCACATTAGTTTGGTATTGCCAATTCAAGATCCAGCAATGCTGAGCCCAGGCACTTGCCATGGGCGTCCAGCGCCAGCGACCGCGTCACCCCGCCCCGCAGGATCCCCGGCAACACGAAGTTCAGTGCCTGCACATTGGGCAGTTCATAACGCCGCACCGGTGCGGCACCCGCCTCCAGCAACGGCGCAAAAAACGCCGCCACCACCTCAGCCGTGAGTTGCTTGCAGAGCAGCGGATAGTCCTCGGCCCGATACGCGATGATCGAGATGTTCGAGGTGTCGCCCTTGTCGCCCGTTCGGGAGTGGGCCAGGGTGTGCAGTTTCATGACTCGATCCTCGGGTTGACCGCGTGACGAGGCAGCAGCAACGATGCCACCGCCACCACCTGGCGCAGGCTCTTGCTGGCGCCGCCGCCGCCGGACGGGCCGTTGGTGTAGAGGGTTTCCACTTCATTGCCGACACGCACCGCCTCGCTGCGTTCTGCGCAGCGGGCGGCGATGCGCAGGCGCACTTCCCACGGTTCAACCGTGCTGCGCGGGCCGTGCAGGGAGTCGACGCCGATCAATTCGGCACGCACGTCCTGCATGCGCACACCGGTCAACTCCAAGCGTTTCAGGACCACATCGCGAGCCAGTTGCGCACGAGCGACCGCGCCCGGGCCACCGTAGGAAATCTGCCCCTCACCGATCCAGCCGTCCAGATAACCGACGCTGACTTTCAACGCTTCGGGACGTGGCCGTCCGCTCGCGCCGTGGGCACGCACCCGGTCCACGGCTTCTTCGGTAAACGCCACCTGGGAAAAATCCGCGCACACGTCCGGTGTGAGGTAGGCCGCCGGGTCGTGCACTTCGTAGATCAATTGTTCGGTACACGTGGCACGGCTGACCCGCCCACCGGAACCTGCGACCTTGGTGATCAAGGCCTCGCCGTCTGGGTCAATCTCGGCCAGTGGAAAGCCCAGGCGTGCCAGATCGTCCACGTCCTTGAAACCCGGATCGGCAAAGTAGCCACCGCTGACCTGCCCCGCACATTCCAGTAAATGCCCCACCAGCGTGCCGCGCCCCAGCCGTTGCCAATCATCCGCAGCCCAGCCGAATTCGAACATCTGCGGCGCCAGGAACAACGAAGGGTCTGCCACCCGGCCGGTGATCACCACGTCAGCCTCGGCGCGCAAGGCGTCGATAATGCCGTCGGCGCCCAAATAGGCGTTCGCGGAAATCAACCGCTCGCCCAACGAGCCAAGGGTCTGGCCGTTGTCGAGCAACTGCTCCGGCTGGGCACGCAAGGTCTCAAGCACGTCGTCGCCAACCACCGCCAGCACCTTGAGGTTAAGCCCCAGTTCACTGGCAATCCGCCGCACTTCAACCGCCGCCGCCACCGGATTGGCCGCGCCCATATTGGTGATTACCCGCAGGCGTCGGCGCCCTTCGGGCCGGCCGACAAAGGGCAGCACGCGGCGCATGCGCTCACTCAACAGCGGGTCGTAACCGCCTTGTGGATCGCTGATCCGCGCCTGTTGCGCCAGGGCGATGGTGCGTTCGGCCAGGCATTCGAAGACCAGGTAATCCAGGTCGCCCTGTTCGGCCAATTCCACCGCAGGTTCGATACGGTCGCCGGAGTAGCCGGCGCCGGAACCGATGCGCAAGGTTTTCATTTCAAATCACTCCCAGGAGCAAAGCCGTCAGGGTCATCAACACCGATGCGGCAAACAGAAAGGGGATGGTGAAGCGCTGGTGATCGGCCAATTCGATCTTGCACAGGCCCACCAACAGGAAGGTCGCAGGCGTCAACGGGCTGACCGGAAAGCCGGTGGTGTGCACGCCCAGCAACGAGGCCTGGGCCACTTGCAGCGGGTCGACGCCCAAGGCCTTGCCGACTTCGGCGATCACCGGCATCACGCCGAAGTAGTAGGAATCCGGGTCAAACAGCATGCTCAGCGGCATCGACAGGAAGCCCACCACCGCCGGGATCAACTTGCCGTGGCCCGCCGGAATCTGCGCCACCGCCACTTCGGCGATGGCCTTGAGCATGCCGGTGCCTTGCATGATGCCGGTGAACACACCGGCAGCGAGCAGGATGCTGGCCATGGTCAGGGCGGTTTTTGCGTGGGCGTCGATCCGCGCGCGCTGGGCGTCGACGTTCGGGTAGTTGATGCACAGCGCCACCACCGTGCCGAGCATGAACATCACCACCGGGTCGACCCAGCCGGCGATCATCACCACCATCACCAGTACCGTCAGGACCAGGTTGACCCAGAACAGCCGCGGGCGACGCAGGGCAATGTCATCGTCGCTGAGCACCCGTTGCGGCACGGCGTCCACGCTGGAACCAGCGCCCAGGCCCAGGCGTTTTTCTTCCCGGTGGCCCAGCCACCAGGCGCAGGCGAATACAAAGACCAGGCCGACGATCTGCACCGGGATCAGCGGCTGGAACAAGTCCGCCACCGGCACGTGCAGCGCCGCCGAGGAACGCAGTACCGGGCCGGTCCACGGCAGGAAGTTGACCCCGGCCGCCATCGCCGCCACACACGCGAGGATGCGTTTATCAATTCCCAGCCGCGTGTACAGCGGCAGCATCGCCGGCACCGTCACCAGGAAGGTCACCGCGCCGGAGCCGTCGAGGTGCACCAGCAGGGCCAGGGTCGCGGTACCGACGACAATCCTTGTAGGACGCGTCCCTACCGTGCGCAGGATGCGATCAATGATTGGATCCAGCATGCCGGCATCGGTCATGATCCCGAAGAACAGGATCGCGAACACAAACATCCCCACCACGGGGGCGACGTTCTTGATGCCGGTGATGATGAAGGCGCTGGTTTGCAGGCCGAAACCGCCCAGCAGCGCGGCGATGATCGGCAAGGCGATCAGGGCCACCAGTGGCGACAGACGTTTGCTCATGACGGCAGTGAGCAGGCACAGGATGGTGATGACACCCAGGGTAGCGAGCATGGGGTAGCTCCAGAACGGCGTTTTCGGCCGGTTATTGTTTTCCCTGGAGTATTGGAATCGCGTTAGGCTTTGTAAATTGGAATATTCGGCACTCCACATTCGAAAAAACAAAACGCTCGAGCAAAATAAAAATGAAAAATTCGATCCAGCATATCCAGGCGTTTCTCGCCGTTGCCCGCACGGGCAGCTTTACCAAGGCCGCCAACGAACTGCATTTGTCGCCCTCGGCGCTGACCGTGCAGGTGCAGCAACTGGAGGAATGGCTGGGCGTCGCGCTGCTCGACCGCAGCCCGCGCCACGTCAGCATCACCGCCGCCGGGCTGGATGCACGCGGGCCGATGGAGAAGCTGTTGCTGGACCTGGACAACATCGTCACCGGCTCCCGTGACCTGGCAGCGCTACGACGAGGCGTGGTGACCATCGCCGCCCTGCCCTCCGTGTGCGCCGGCGCGTTGCCTCCCGCCCTGCGCCTGTTTCGCGAGCGTTTTGCCGGGATCGAGGTCCGCTTGCATGACCTGGTTGCTCACCGCATTCATGCGCAAGTGCGTTCGGGCGAGGTGGATTTCGGTATTGGTGTGCGGGCGCGGCTGAGTCATGGACTGGCGTTTGTGCCGGTGCTGAATGATCGGTTATGTGCGTTCGTGCCGCTGGATCATCCGCTGACTCGTTTTGCAAAGTTGAGCCTGGAGCAACTGGCCGACCAGCCGATCATCCTCACCGGCCGCGACAGCAGCGTGCGGGAACAGGTGGACGCGTTGTTCGATGAAACACGCCTGACGATGCTCGCGGGGATGGAGGCCAACTACATGTCGACCGTGTTGGCGTTGGTGCGGCAGGGCTTGGGGATCAGTGTGTTGCCGGAATCGGCGGCGGACAGTCTGGAGGGGTTGAAGCGGATTACCATTGATCATCCGGGGGTGAACCGGGAGATCGGGTTGATCAGTCGCAGTGGACAGCCGTTGAGCCCAGCGGCGCAGCGCTGTTTTGAGTTGCTCAGTGAAGAATTACCTGGCGCACCGCAAAACTAAATGTGGGAGCGGGCTTGCTCGCGAAGGCGGTGTGTCAGCCAATGCATAGGTTGGCTGATCCACCGCTTTCGCGAGCAAGCCCGCTCCCACATTTTTGACCGCATTTCAGCCCAGCATCGGCACATGCTTGGGATGGCTGGCCACGCGCTTCAACCAGGCTTGCACACCTGGATAGGCGCTCAGGTCAAAGCCACCTTCATCCGCCACATGGGTGTAGGCATACAGCGCCACGTCGGCAATCGAGAATTGGTCGCCCACCAGATACGGTGTCAATTGCAACTGGCGCTCCATCACCTTCAGGGCTTTATAACCGCCCTTGTGCAGCTTCTTATATTCCTCCAGGCGATCTTCCGGCAGCCCCAGGTAAAACTGGATAAACCGCGCCACCGCGATGTACGGCTCGTGGCTGTACTGCTCGAAAAACTGCCACTGCAGAACCTGGGTGCGCAGGCGCGGTTCGCTGGGCAGGAACTCGCTGCCATCGGCCAGGAAGTTGAGAATCGCATTGGACTCCCACAGGCAGGTGCCGTCTTCCAGCTCCAGCACCGGGATCTTGCCGTTGGGGTTCTTGGCCAGGAACTCCGCGGTCTGGGTGTCGCCCTTCAGGATGTCGACATCGATCCACTCATAGTCGATGCCCAACAGGCTGAGCATGAGTTTGACTTTGTAGCAGTTGCCCGATTTGTAATCGCCGTAGACCTTGTACATGGAGGCTCCCCTATGCCGCTTGCGCGTGCTGTGCTTGACGGACCACCGCAGCGAGACGCTTGAGACCTTCGTCCAAGCGCGCCGGGTCGATATGGCTGAAATTGAGCCGCAGGTGACCGTGATGATTGTCCGGCTCGGAAAAGAACGGTTCACCGGGCATGAACGCGATGTCCTGGTCGAGCGCAGGTGCCAACAAGGTGCGGGTATCGAGCGGCTGTTTCAAGGTCAGCCAGAAGAATAATCCGCCCTGGGGTATTTGCCAGTCGGCCAGGTCGCTGAAATGCCGCGCCAGTGCAGCCTGGAAAGCGTCGCGCCGGCCTCGGTAAAAGCTGCGCAACTCTACCAGGTGATGCTGGTATTTCTCGGTGCCGATCCATTGCATCGCCTGCCACTGGCCAACGCGGTTGGTATGCAGGTCGGCTGACTGCTTGAGTTTGAGCAGGTGCGGGAACAGGTCCGGACTGGCGATCAGGTAGCCGACCCGCAGGCCGGGCAACAAGGTCTTGGATACGGTGCCGGTGTAGATCCAGCTGGCCTTTTTCAGTCGGCTGACGATGGGTTGCGCGCTGCCGCCGTCGAAGGTCAGTTCGCGGTAGGGTTCGTCTTCGATCAGGGTTACGCCAAACTCGTCCAGCAACGCGGCGACGGCCTCGCGCTTGGCATCGCTGTAGCGCACCGCCGAAGGGTTCTGGAACGTCGGGATCAGGTAGACGAAGGACGGGCGATGCTGCTCAAGGCTGCTGCGCAAGGCTCTGAGGTCCGGACCGTCCGCCTCAAGCTGTACGGTCAGGCAATCGGCGCCGAACAATTGGAAAATCTGCAATGCCGCAAGGTAAGTCGGGCCTTCCAGGAGGATTTTGGTGCCCTTGTCGATGTACAGCTTGGCCGCCAGGTCCAGGGTTTGCTGGGAGCCGCTGACCACCATGACCTGGCGCGCATCGCAGGCAATACCCAGCACCCGCGCCTCGGCCGCCAGCAATTCACGCAACTGTGGCTCGCCTTCGCTCATGCCGTATTGGCCGATATTCAGCGGCATGCCTTCCCAATCCAGCGTGGGCAGCATCACTTCGGCCGGCAGGCCACCGGCGAAGGACATCACCTGCGGCTTTTGCGCCGCCGCGAGGATTTCACGGATCAGGGAGCTTTTAAGACGCGAAACACGTTCTGAGAAGGCCATAAGGGTCACCGGTAGCAAAGCCTGGGGAAAATACGTCAAACTGCTTGACCGAAATTACGACGACTTGGGCAGATACGTCAATATGCTTGACCTTAAAAACCAGACCAGCCAGCAAACCGCCATGGAAGCCTTCTTCTTCGGCTACCAGGCGTTCACCGCCAAGGCTGACGAAATGCTGGAGCGCCGCGGCTTGAGCCGGGTGCATCAACGCATCGTGTTTTTTATCGCGCGCTACCCGGCCTTGAGCGTCAAGGAGCTGCTGGAACTGCTCGGCGTGAGCAAACAGGCGCTGAACATGCCGTTGCGCCAACTGCAGGAGATGCACCTGGTGGACAGCGTGGCGTCCGAGACCGACAAGCGTAAGCGCCTGCTGGAGTTGACCGAGGAAGGCCGGCGTTTCGAACAATCGCTGCGGCGCGAACAGGTAAAGCTGCTGCAACGGGCGTTTGCCGAGGCAGGCGAGACGGCGGTAGAAGGCTGGCTGGCGGTAAACAAGGCACTCAGTGGCCAATCCTGAATTGCCTTTCATCCCCTTTCGCACACAAAATAGAAAACATTATTTGCTTTATTTGTATACAAAAGCATAATTCGCTTCGTGCGAGTTCCTGACCTATTGGTCAACAAAACCCGCTGGTACCTCAAAGCGCTGCTGCCCACTCATGTGTCCGGCGCTGGAAATAACAATAAAACTCTTGAGGAGTACTTGCTGTGGAAAGCCGCAAATCCGAAGCCCCTACGCTCGACCTCTCGCCAACCCACAACGGTTGGCTGGAACGCCTGTTCAAACTCCGCTTGCATGGCACCACAGTGAAGACCGAGCTGATCGCTGGCCTCACGACCTTTATCACCATGGCCTACATCATCTTCGTCAACCCCAACATCATGGCCGACGCCGGCATCGATCACGGCGCGGCGTTTGTCGCCACCTGCATCGCCGCCGCGCTGGGTTGCCTGCTGATGGGCCTGTACGCCAACTGGCCAGTAGGCCTGGCGCCGGGCATGGGCCTGAACGCGTTTTTCACCTACACCGTGGTCGGGACCATGGGCTACAACTGGGAGACGGCACTGGGTGCGGTGTTTATCTCCGGTGTGTTGTTCATGATCCTGACGCTCTCACGCATTCGCGAGTGGCTGCTCAACAGCATTCCGGTGAGCCTGCGCCATGCCATGGGCGCCGGCGTCGGATTGTTTCTCGGGGTGATCGGCCTGAAAACCGCCGGCATCATCGTGCAAAGCCCGGCCACCCTGATCAAGCTCGGCTCCCTGCATGAACCCGCCCCATTGCTGGCGGCCATCTGCTTCCTGTTGATTGCGATCCTCAGCTACCACCGGGTATTCGGCGCGATCCTGATCAGCATCATCGCCGTGACCCTCGCCGGTTGGGGCCTGGGCCTGGTGGAGTACCACGGCATCATGGCCACCCCGCCAAGCCTGGCACCGACCTGGATGGCCATGGACGTGATGGGCGTGTTCAACGTCAGCATGATCAGCGTGGTGTTCGCCTTCCTGTTTGTGCACATGTTCGACACCGCCGGCACCCTGATGGGCGTGGCCCAGCGCGCAGGCCTGGTGAATGCCGACGGCAAGATCGAAAACCTCTCCCGCGCCCTGAAAGCCGACAGCGCCTCCAGCGTGTTCGGCGCCATGGTCGGCGTGCCGCCAGTCACCAGTTACGTGGAAAGCGCCGCCGGGGTTGCCGCTGGTGGCCGCACCGGGCTGACGGCGGTTACGGTTGGCGTGTTGTTTATCGCAGCGATGTTTTTTGCCCCGCTGGCTGGCATGATTCCGGCCTATGCCACCGCCGGCGCGTTGATTTATGTGGCGATGCTGATGATGAGCGGCATGGCCCATATCAATTGGGACGACGCCACCGACAGCATTCCGGCGATCGTCACGGCCATCATGATGCCCCTGACCTTCTCGGTGGCCGACGGCATCGCCCTGGGTTTCATCACCTACGTGGCGCTGAAGGCCGGCACGGGTAAACACAAGGAAATTTCCATCAGCCTGTGGGTGCTTTGCGCGATCTTCATCGCCAAGTTCGCGTTCCTGTAGGCCAACCCGCTTGACCCTGCCTCACCCCGTCGGGTGGGGCTTTTGTACGAATGGAGGAATGCAATGAGTCTGGAAACCTGGCTGCTGTTCAGCGGCGCTGCGCTGGTGGTGATCCTGATCCCCGGCCCCCTGTCCTTGCTGATGATCAGCAACAGCCTGAACTACGGCCTGCGCCGTTCGTACCCGGCCTTTCTCGGCGGGGTGATTGCTTCCATCTGCCTGCTGAGCGCCTCGGCGCTGGGTTTGGGTGCGTTGTTGCTGGCATCGGAACAGCTGTTCAGCGCCCTGAAGATCGTCGGCGCGCTGTACCTGTTCTACCTCGCCTGGCAGAGCTGGCAGCAATCCCGGCAACCGGCCCACGTCGCCGACGTACCGCAAGTGGCCGCCACCCCGCGTTTTCGTGCGCTGTTTGGCCGGGCCTTTGTGCTGGGCGCCAGCAACCCGAAGGACATCCTGTTTTTCGCCGCCTTCCTGCCGCAATTCCTCAGTGCCCAGCAGGCCTTTTTGCCGCAGTTGCTGATCATGATCGCCACCTGGACCGTGCTCGACCTGCTGTGCAAACTGGCCTACGGCCTCGGCGCCCATGGCGCCGCGCGCTACCTGCGCAGCGGCAGGGGCCAGAGCTGGTTCAACCGGATCAGTGCGGGCTTGTTCACAGGCGCCGGCGCTGCGTCGCTATTGAGCCGCTGAAGATCCAACCCCGATCGCACTGAAGATCGGGGCCGCCTTTATGGTGCAATCAGCAGGCGAAAAAAAGCCCGCAGTGTGAGCGGGCGAAAAACCAACGAAGAGCTTTGGGGGTGTGAAGCGCGGTGACGACTCAGCTACCGCGATAGGTGGAGTAGCTGTAAGGCGAAATCAGCAAAGGCACGTGGTAGTGATCCTGTTCGGCGCTGATGCCGAAGCGCAGCACCACCACATCGAGAAATGCAGGTTCGGGCAGTTGCACACCGCGGGCGCGGTAGTAATCACCGGCGTTGAACTGCAACTGATAGACACCGCTGCGGTAGTCATCGCCTTGCAGCAGGGGTGCATCGCAGCGGCCGTCGCTATTGGTCAGGGTGCTGGCGACCAGCTCAAGCTGTGCGCCCTCGACACGGTACAACTCAACCTTGATTGCGCTGCCAGGGCAGCCATGCGCGGCGTCCAATACGTGTGTGGTCAAACGTCCCATAGCGTCTGCGCGCCTCCCGAAGTCAGTAAAAGTGAAAGACCGCACCTTTTCAGGTCACTGAAAAAGCCGGCGATGGCTGATTAAGACACTTTTCAAAAAAATTGTACACAATAAATTCAACAAGCCTGCGTTCCGTTGCTGACGCCGATACTGTAGGAGCGAGCTTGCTCGCGAAGATCGTTAACGATAACGCAGCGCTTCAGGGTTAACGAGGCGCTCTCAGGTTTTTCGCGAGCAAGCTCGCTCCTACAGTGAATGAGGTTTTTTTCAATTTAGCTGACCAGTCAGGCAGGTTTCTTGCAGTGCTATTCTGCAAAGACCCTGCGGAAAAAATGCAGAAATACAGGCTTACAAAGTGCACACTAAGTTGTATACAATCAGTCATCGTTGTGACGCCACCCAGTCTTTCCGCTGCCCGGCCGCCACACACACCGCTACCACGAACAAGAAGGAAGACTGCAGTGAGCGCTGACTACCCACGCGACCTGATCGGTTACGGCAGTAACCCTCCTCACCCACACTGGCCGGGCAAGGCCCGTATCGCCCTGTCGTTCGTACTCAACTACGAAGAAGGGGGTGAGCGCAACATCCTGCACGGCGACAAAGAGTCGGAAGCCTTCCTGTCCGAGATGGTCTCGGCGCAACCGCTGCAAGGCGAGCGCAACATGAGCATGGAGTCGCTGTACGAATACGGCAGCCGTGCCGGCGTGTGGCGCATCCTCAAGTTGTTCAAGGAATTCGATATCCCGCTGACCATCTTCGCCGTGGCCATGGCCGCCCAGCGCCACCCGGATGTGATCCGCGCGATGGTCGCCGCCGGCCACGAGATCTGCAGCCACGGCTACCGCTGGATCGACTACCAATACATGGATGAGGCCCAGGAACGCGAGCACATGCTCGAAGCGATCCGCATCCTCACCGAACTCACCGGCGAGCGCCCACTGGGCTGGTACACCGGCCGCACCGGCCCCAACACCCGGCGGCTGGTGATGGAGGAAGGCGGCTTCCTCTATGACTGCGACACCTATGACGACGACCTGCCCTACTGGGAACCCAACAACCCGACCGGCAAGCCGCACCTGGTGATCCCCTACACCCTGGACACCAATGACATGCGCTTCACCCAGGTCCAGGGTTTCAACAAGGGCGACGACTTTTTCGAATACCTGAAAGACGCCTTCGACGTGCTGTATGCCGAAGGCGCGGACGCACCGAAAATGCTCTCCATCGGCTTGCACTGCCGCCTGATCGGCCGCCCGGCACGCCTGGCCGCCCTCAAGCGGTTTATCGAATACGCCAAGGGCCATGATCAGGTGTGGTTCACCCGCCGCGTCGACATCGCCCGTCACTGGCATGACGTACACCCTTTCCAGGGAGCCGCCAAATGACCGCGTTCCAAACCCTGAAACCGTCGACCCTGAGCCGCGACGAATTCGTCGCAGCCTTCGCCGACATCTACGAACATTCGCCATGGGTGGCCGAAAAGGCCTTCGACCTGGGCCAGGACGCTTCGATCGACGAGATCGAAACCCTGCACCAGCGCATGAGCGACATCCTGTTGAGCGCCGATCACGCAAGCCAACTGGCCCTGATCAACGCTCACCCGGACCTGGCGGGCAAAGCGGCCGTCCAGGGCCAGTTGACCGAAGCCAGCACTAATGAACAGGCTGGCGCCGGTATTCACCAATGCTCGAGCGACGAGTTTTCGCGCTTCACCGAGCTGAACGATGGCTACAAGGCCAAGTTCAAGTTTCCCTTCATCATGGCGGTAAAAGGCAGCAACCGGCACCAGATCCTTGCCGCGTTTGAAACGCGCATTCACAACTCGGTGGAAGCCGAGTTCAAATGCGCGCTGGCCGAGATCAATAAAATCGCGTTGTTCCGATTACTGACCCTTTAGCAGACCTGGCCCGAGCGATTCATGAACGCCCAGGGCCTGGCGAGCATCCCAAGCCACTTACTTTAAGGCAGACAAGAAGAATGAAAGCGCAACCCGTACCTTTCGAAAAGTTCGTCAACCTGGCCGACGCCCGCCTGGGCACCAAGATCATCTCTGTCACCGATGACTGGTTCGCCGACGCCAACCGTCTGTTCCAGCCGACCCCGGCCGTGTGGAAGGAGGGCGTTTTCGATGACAACGGCAAGTGGATGGACGGCTGGGAGTCGCGCCGCAAGCGCTTCGAAGGCTACGACAGCGCCGTGATCCGCCTGGGCGTACCGGGTTCGATCAAAGGCGTGGACATCGACACTTCATTCTTCACCGGCAACTTCCCGCCATCGGCGTCCCTGGAAGCCTGCTTCCTCGCGAGCGGCGAGCCGGATGACAACACCCAATGGGTTGAAGTGCTGTCGGCTGTAGAGCTGCAAGGCAACAGCCATCACTTCCACGAAATCAACAACGACCAGGCCTTCAGCCACCTGCGTTTCAACATCTACCCGGATGGTGGCGTGGCCCGTCTGCGTGTGTACGGCATTCCGTTCCGCGACTGGTCGGCGGTGGGCGACAACGAACAGGTGGACCTGGCTGCTGCATTGAACGGCGGCCGCGCACTGGCCTGCTCCGATGAACACTTCGGGCGCATGAGCAACATCCTCAACCCGGGCCGTGGCATCAACATGGGCGATGGCTGGGAAACCGCACGTCGTCGTACGCCGGGCAATGACTGGGTGATCGTCGCACTGGGCCACCCGGGCGAGATCGAGAAGATCGTGGTCGACACCCTGCACTTCAAGGGCAACTACCCGGACACTTGCTCGATCCAGGGCGCATTCGTGAAGGGCGGCACCGACAGCCAGATCGAAACCCAATCGCTGTTCTGGCGCGAACTGCTGCCGGCGCAGAAACTGGAAATGCACGCTGAACACACGTTTGCCGAGCAGATCAAGGCGCTGGGCCCGATCACCCACATTCGTCTGAATGTGTTCCCGGATGGTGGTGTGAGCCGCCTGCGGGTTCTCGGTAAGGTCTCGAAGTAACACCCGATCGTTCCCACGCTCTGCGTGGGAATGCATACCGTGACGCTCTGCGTCACAAGAGCGGACGCAGAGCGTCCAGGGCGGCGTTCCCACGCAGAGCGTGGGAACGATCCATACACAAGATTAAGAAGACAGCCATGCGCACACTGATGATCGAACCCCTGACCAAAGAAGCCTTCGCCCCTTTCGGAGACGTTATCGAAACCGATGGCAGCGATCACTTCATGATCAACAACGGGTCGACCATGCGCTTTCATAAACTGGCGACGGTTGAAACCGCCACGCCAGAAGATAACGCGATCATCAGCATCTTCCGCGCCGACGCGCAGGACATGCCGCTGACAGTGTGCATGCTGGAACGACACCCGCTGGGCAGCCAGGCTTTCATCCCGCTGCTCGGCAACCCCTTTCTGATCGTGGTCGCGCCACTTGGCGATGAACCTGTATCGGGCTTGGTCCGCGCCTTCGTTACCAACGGCAGGCAGGGCATTAATTACCATCGCGGCGTCTGGCACCACCCGGTGCTGACGATCGAAAAGCGGGATGACTTCCTGGTGGTTGATCGCAGTGGCACAGGCAATAACTGCGATGAGCATTTTTTCAAAGAGGATGAGCGGTTGATCCTCGCCCCCCACCAATAAGAGAAGGTCTGATCACTCGACGACAGAGTGACAGGCGAGAGGTAAAGACTGTGGAAGCACATTTGATGGAATGGCTGAACCTGAGCGTGCGCTGGGTTCACATGATCACTGGCGTCGCCTGGATCGGCGCTTCGTTCTACTTCGTCTGGCTGGAAAACAACCTCAACCGCGTCAACCCCAAGGACGGCCTCGCCGGTGACTTGTGGGCGATCCACGGTGGCGGTATCTACCACCTGGAAAAATACAAACTGGCCCCGCCGACCATGCCGGACAACCTGCACTGGTTCAAATGGGAAGCCTACTTCACCTGGATGTCCGGCATCGCGCTGCTGTGCGTGGTGTTCTACGCCAACCCGACCTTGTACCTGCTGGCCCCGGGCAGCAGCCTCAGCGGTCCGGAAGGTGTGTTGCTGGGCCTAGGCTCGCTGCTGGCCGGCTGGTTCATCTACTCCTTTCTGTGCGACTCGGCACTGGGCAAGCGCCCTGCCCTGCTCGGCCTGATCCTGTTCGTACTGTTGATTGCCGCCGCGTACGGCTTCAGCAAGGTGTTCAGCGGTCGTGGTGCGTACCTGCATGTGGGCGCCGTGATCGGCACCATCATGGTGGGCAACGTGTTCCGCATCATCATGCCGGCCCAGCGTGCACTGGTGGCGGCCATCGCGGAAAACCGCACACCCGACCCGGCACTGCCGGCCAAGGGTTTGCTGCGTTCGCGTCATAACAACTACTTCACCTTGCCGGTGCTGTTCATCATGATCAGCAACCACTTCCCGAGCACCTACGGCAGCCAATACAACTGGCTGATCCTCGCAGGTATCGCGGTGGCGGCGGTGTTGGTGCGTCACTACTTCAACACCCGTCATAACAGCCAGAAATATGCCTGGACCTTGCCGGTTGGCGCACTGGCAATGATTTGCCTGGCCTACGTGACCGGCCCAAAACCGGTGGCGACTGCACCGGAAGTGGCCAAGGCGCCAGCGGCCATCGAGTACCAGCCGCTGCCGGAAACGGCGTTGGGTGGCGGGCTTAAACCGGCTGCTCCAGCGGCACCTGCACCGGCACCTGCCGAAGCAGCACCGGCCCAGGCATCGATTGATTTTGACAAGGTCCACGGGGTGATCCAGGAGCGCTGCGCGGTGTGCCATTCGGCCAAGCCGACAAGCCCGCTGTTCAGCACCGCGCCGGCCGGGGTGATGTTTGATACGCCGCAGCAGATCCAGCAAATGGCCCCGCGCATCCAGGCACAGGCCGTGGCCAGCCAGATCATGCCGCTGGGCAATATCACCCAGATGACCCAGCAGGAACGGGACTTGATTGGCACCTGGATCACTCAGGGGGCGCGTACCAACTGACTGATTAACGCAGGACTAGTGTGGGAGCGGGCTTGCTCGCGAATGCGGTGTGTCATTCAACACTTCAGGTGACTGAACCACCGCGTTCGCGAGCAAGCCCGCTCCCACATGGGATCTGCGGTGTGCTTTGACGAATGAGTTCCACACGGCAATTGAATGCCGAACAACACAACAATAAAAAGATCCGAGGTGTTGCATGTCCCAGCTAGAAACGCAGACTCCTGCCGCGCCCGCCATGGTGCGGCTGCCCCTCTTGCAACTGATTCTGGTAGGCCTGCAACACGTCTTGCTGATGTACGGCGGCGCCGTCGCCGTGCCTTTGATCATCGGCCAGGCCGCAGGCCTGAGCCGTGAAGAAATCGCCTTCCTGATCAACGCCGACCTGCTGGTGGCGGGCATCGCAACCATGGTCCAGTCCTTCGGCATCGGCCCGGTAGGCATTCGTATGCCGGTGATGATGGGCGCCAGTTTCGCCGCTGTCGGCAGCATGGTGGCCATGGCCGGCATGCCCGGCATCGGCCTGCAGGGGATCTTCGGTGCGACCATCGCCGCCGGTTTTTTCGGCATGGTGATCGCGCCGTTCATGTCCAAGGTCGTGCGCTTCTTTCCACCGCTGGTGACCGGTACCGTGATCACCGCCATTGGTCTTTCGCTGTTTCCCGTCGCGGTCAATTGGGCCGGCGGTGGCGCAGCGGCGTCCACGTTTGGCTCACCGATTTACCTGGCGATTGCCGCGCTGGTGCTGGCCACCATCCTGCTGATCAACCGTTTCATGCGCGGCTTCTGGGTGAATATCTCGGTGCTGATCGGCATGGCCCTCGGCTACGGGCTGTGCGGGATGATCGGCATGGTCGACCTCAGCGGCCTGGCGCGCGCCCCGTGGGTGCAAGTGGTGACGCCACTGCATTTCGGCATGCCCAAGTTCGAGTTGGCACCGATCCTGTCGATGTGCCTGGTGGTGGTGATCATCTTCGTCGAGTCCACCGGGATGTTCCTCGCCCTGGGCAAGATCACCGGCCAGGAAGTCACGCCGAAAATGCTCCGCCGTGGCCTGTTGTGTGACGCCGGCGCATCGTTTTTTGCCGGGTTCTTCAACACCTTCACCCACTCCTCGTTCGCGCAGAACATCGGCCTGGTGCAGATGACCGGCGTGCGCTGCCGTTCGGTGACGATCGTGGCCGGCGCGTTCCTGATTGTGCTGAGCCTGCTGCCCAAGGCCGCCTTTTTGGTAGCGTCGATTCCACCCGCAGTGCTGGGCGGCGCGGCGATTGCCATGTTCGGCATGGTGGCAGCCACCGGGATCAAGATCCTCCAGGAAGCCGACATTGCCGACCGTCGTAACCAGTTGCTGGTGGCGGTGAGTATCGGCATGGGATTGATCCCGGTGGTACGTCCCGAATTCTTTGCACAGTTGCCGCTATGGATGAGCCCGATCACTCACAGCGGCATCGCCATGGCCACGATCAGCGCGCTGTCGCTGAACCTGTTATTCAACATCCTGGGTGGCGCCGAACGCGCTGCCCCAAGCGCTCACGCACACCCACATTGATTCCTGCGTCACAACAAAAACAATAACGATCAGGGAACACACCATGTACGCCATTCACCCGGGGCCGGCCACGCGCCGTGCCCCATTCTCGCCCCGCGCGCTCTTTAACGGCGCACTTGAGCACAGGCCTGGGAGTCAGTATTCTCGGCGCCCGCTCAAATCGACTCAAAAAAAAACAGCGAATGTAAAAGCTGACTGCAAGGCCAACTTATCCCGGCCCCACGTCCGCAGCCAACGTGTGCAAAAACTCTCCGAATTCGACTGTGTTCATCACAGCCGACGGGGATTTTTTGGCTTTTTAAACACCTTGGCGCAGCTCTTGCTAAAAGCATCAAAGCTGACCGAACAGACGATTTTTGCGGCAAGCCAAAAGACGCCACACCAGAGCGTCCGCTTAGAAAAAAAACCAGAAACCTTTACCTCGGGAGCAACCGAATGAAACGTACCGTGAACAGCCTGATGCTGGCAGGATCCCTGCTGGCCGGGGGCCAGGCCATGGCCGGTGATCTGCTGCAGTGGCAGAACAACAGCCTGACTTATCTGTGGGGCAAGAACTTCACTGTTAACCCGCAGATCCAGCAAACCGTGACCTTCGAACACGCCGATGCGTGGAAGTACGGCGACAACTTCTTCTTCCTCGACCGCATCTTTTACAACGGCAAGGAAGACGGCAATGTCGGCCCGAGTACTTACTACGGTGAGTTCAGCCCACGCTTGTCGTTCGGCAAGATTTTCGACAAGGACTTGTCGTTCGGTCCGATCAAGGACGTGTTGCTGGCGTTCACTTACGAGTTCGGCGAAGGCGACAACGAGTCGTACTTGCTCGGCCCGGGCTTCGACCTGGCAATCCCTGGTTTCGACTACTTCCAGCTGAACTTCTACCAGCGCCAGACCGAAGGCAATCGCCCGGGTGACGGCGTATGGCAGATCACACCGGTGTGGTCGTACACGATCCCGGTGGGCAACTCCAATGTGCTGATCGACGGCTTCATGGACTGGGTGGTGGATAACGACAAGAACGCCCGCGGCACTTACCACGCCAACCTGCACTTCAACCCGCAGATCAAATATGACCTGGGCAAGGCGTTGCATTGGGGCGAGAAGCAGTTGTATGTCGGTATCGAATACGACTACTGGAAGAACAAGTACGGGATCCAGGACAGCGGCGCGTTCGAGACCAACCAGGACACTGCGAGCCTGTTGGTGAAGTACCACTTCTAACCACACCGCCTATCCCCTGTGGAATCGGGTTTATGTGGGAGCGGGCTTGCTCGCGAATACGGTGGGTCAGTCAATACATCTGGCGACTGACACACCGCATTCGCGAGCAAGCCAGCTCCCACACAAGCCCGCTCCCACATTCAGTCCGGTGTCAGGCCCAGGAACCGCTGCAACTCTTCGCGCTTGGCCAGCGCATCCCGCCTTCCCAATTCGATCAATTCGCTGCAATACCCCGCCTCGAACAGCAGGTAACTGAGCACCCCCGCGCCACTGGTTTTGGTCGCCCCCGGCCCGCGCAGAAACAGGCGCAATGCCGCCGGCAATTCCTGGCGGTGACGTGCCGCGATTTCGTCGATTGGCTGACTGGGAGCGATCACCAATACTTCCACTGGCGCCAAACCTTGTATCGCCGCGTTGGCCGGCAACACGTGGCTGAACTGGTTCAGGCGCTCGAGCAATTCGATATCGCTTTCCAGGCTGTCGATGAACGTGCTGTTGAGCATGTGCCCGCCGATCTGCGCCAACGTCGGCTCCTGGCCGGTGAAGGTGCGCGCCGGGTTCGATGGATCGTTGCCACGCGGGTTGCCACTGACCCCCACCACCAGCACGCGGCTGGCGCCCAGGTGCAACGCAGGACTGATCGGCGCCGACTGGCGCACCGCCCCGTCACCAAAATATTCCTGGCCGAGTTTGACCGGCGCAAACAGCAACGGAATCGCCGAGCTGGCCAGCAAGTGTTCAACGGTCAATTGGGTGGGAATGCCGATGCGCCGATGCCGCAACCAGGCATCGATGGTGCCGCCGCCCTGATAGAAGGTCACGGCTTGCCCGGACTCGTACCCGAACGCGGTCACCGCCACAGCATGAAGGTGTTTCTCGCGGATCGACTGCGCGATACCTTCCAGGTGCAGTTTGTCGCGCAACAAGTCCCGCAGCGGCGAACTGTTGAGCAGCGCCACTGGCTCGTGCGCCCCCATCCCCAGCAGGCTGTGGATAAGGAATCGACTGGCCTGGCTGATCACCCCGGGCCAGTCGCTGCGCAGCACCAGGTGGCTGCGAAAGCCCTGCCAGAAGGCGGTCAGGCGCTGGATGGCGGCGGTAAAGTCCATGGCGCCACTGGCCAGGCTCACCGCATTGATCGCCCCGGCCGAGGTGCCGACGATCACCGGAAACGGATTGGCCGCGCCCGGCGGCAACAGCTCGGCTATCGCCGCCAATACCCCCACCTGATAGGCGGCCCGCGCCCCGCCGCCGGAAAGAATCAAGCCTGTGACCGGTTCAGCTGGGCGCATTGCATCACTCCATGGTGCTTGGGGACTTCAGATCAACGGCGGCGTTTTTCATACAGCTTAGGCTCACCTGGCGGCCGGCTCTTGAAGCGGCGGTGCGTCCACAGGTATTGCTCGGGGCATTCGCGCACGGAGGCTTCGACCCACTGGTTGATGCGCAGGCAATCGATCTCGTCGGATTCACCCGGGAAGTCGGTCAGCGGCGGATGGATCACCAGGCGATAACCGCTGCCGTCGGCCAGGCGCTCCTGGGTGAACGGCACCACCAGAGCCTTGCCCAGGCGTGCGAACTTGCTGGTGGCAGTGACGGTGGCGGCCTGAATACCGAACAGCGGCACGAAGATACTTTGCTTGGCGCCGTAGTCCTGGTCCGGTGCGTACCAGATCGCACGACCGGCCCGCAGCAGCTTGAGCATGCCGCGCACGTCTTCGCGCTCTACGGCCAGGGAGTCGAGGTTGTGCCGCTCGCGGCCACGGCGCTGGACGAAATCGAACAAGGGGTTGCCGTGCTCGCGGTACATGCCGTCGATGGTGTGCTTCTGCCCGAGCAAGGCGGCGCCGATTTCCAGGGTGGTGAAATGCAGGGCCATGAGGATCACGCCCTTGCCTTCCAGTTGCGCCTGCTTGAGGTGCTCCAGCCCTTCGACATGGGCCAGGCGCGCCAGGCGCGGCTTGGACCACCACCAGCTCATGGCCATCTCGAAGAACGCGATGCCGGTGGAGGCAAAGTTTTCCTTGAGCAAATGTTTACGCTCTTTAGCGGACTTTTCCGGGAAGCACAGTTCCAGGTTTCGTGCGGCGATACGTCGACGTTCACCGGCCACCCGGTACATTCCCGCCCCCAAGGCACGGCCAATCCCCAGTAAAGCCCGGTACGGCAACTGCACAATCAGCCACAGCAAACCCAGCCCCAGCCATAACAGCCAGAAGCGCGGATGAAAAAATACAGCTCGAAAACGCGGGCGATCCATTCAAGATTCCGGTAAAGACAACGGCCGCGCATTCTACAACGGTTCGACCCGGCTTGCGGCTAGCGGATGTTCTCGTTATAAGTCTCGACACTTTTCGTGACAAGCCGCTTTGCCGACCATGAGCCAAACCGAACCGCTAGACCAAGATCCCGTGTTCCAGTTGAAAGGCAGCATGCTCGCCATTACCGTGCTGGAACTGGCCCGCAACGACCTTGATGCCCTGGACCGCCAGCTCGCCGCCAAGGTCGCCCTGGCGCCGAACTTCTTCAACAATGCACCGCTGGTGCTGGCCCTGGACAAGCTCCCGGCCGGCCAGGGCGCGGTCGACCTGCCCGGGCTGATGCGCGTGTGCCGCCAGCATGGCCTGCGCACCCTGGCGATCCGTGCCAGCCGTATCGAAGACATTGCTGCGGCAATCGCTATTGAACTGCCAGTACTGCCGCCGTCGGGTGCCCGCGAGCGTCCTCTCGACCCGTTGGTCGGCGAAGAGAAGAAAAAACCGGAGAAACCGCCGGAGCCGACGATCAAGCCGACAAAGATCATCACCTCTCCCGTACGGGGCGGGCAGCAGATTTACGCCCAGGGTGGCGACCTTGTCGTCATCGCCCCGGTCAGCCCGGGGGCGGAACTTCTCGCCGATGGAAACATCCATGTATACGGCCCCATGCGTGGTCGTGCCCTGGCCGGCATAAAAGGTGACACCAAGGCCCGTATTTTTTGCCAGCAGTTGACCGCTGAGCTAGTGTCCATCGCAGGCCAGTACAAGGTTTCGGAAGATTTGCGCCGCGATCCGCTGTGGGGGGCCGGGGTACAAGTCAGCCTGTCGGGCGATGTGTTGAACATCGTTCGTCTTTAACGGATACTGCCGCATTTTCCAAGCATCTCTGGACTCTGATAGCACAGCGAAAACGGCAAAACTTGTGTAGGAATAATTTTAAGGTGGGGTTTGCCCAGGCAAACCGTGCTTTCTCCTACAAGAGCTGCCCGCCTGCAGCGAGTGACAAGAGATGTTTTTCAGGGACTAAAAAGTCCTTTTTCCTTAGGGGTGAAACACCTTGGCCAAGATTCTCGTGGTTACATCCGGCAAGGGTGGTGTGGGTAAGACCACCACCAGCGCCGCTATCGGTACCGGCCTCGCTCTGCGCGGCCACAAGACAGTTATCGTCGACTTCGACGTCGGCTTGCGTAACCTCGACCTGATCATGGGCTGTGAACGCCGCGTGGTTTACGACTTCGTCAACGTCGTCAATGGCGAAGCCAACCTGCAACAGGCCCTGATCAAGGACAAGCGCCTTGAGAACCTGTATGTACTGGCCGCCAGCCAGACCCGCGACAAAGACGCGCTGACCAAGGAAGGCGTGGGCAAGGTCCTCGCCGAACTGAAGGAAACCTTCGAATACGTGGTGTGCGATTCCCCGGCGGGTATCGAGACCGGTGCTCACCTGGCGATGTACTTCGCCGACGAAGCCATCGTCGTGACCAACCCTGAAGTCTCCTCGGTACGTGACTCGGACCGCATGCTCGGCCTGCTGGCCAGCAAGTCCCAGCGCGCCGAGAAAGGTGAAGATCCGATCAAGGAACACCTGCTGCTGACCCGCTACAACCCTGAGCGCGTCAGCAATGGCGAAATGCTCGGCGTTGAAGACGTGAAGGAAATCCTCGCCGTGACCCTGCTGGGTGTGATCCCGGAATCCCAGGCCGTCCTGAAGGCATCCAACCAAGGTGTGCCGGTGATTCTTGACGACCAGAGCGACGCCGGCCAGGCGTACAGCGATGCGGTAGATCGCTTGCTGGGCAAGACCGTGGAACATCGCTTCCTCGATGTTAAGAAGAAGGGATTCTTCGAGCGTATCTTTGGAGGCAACTAAACAATGAAATTTCTCGACTTCTTTCGCGCCAACAAAAAGCCAAGTACCGCGTCGGTAGCGAAAGAGCGTCTACAGATCATCGTGGCGCACGAACGCGGCCAACGCAGCACCCCGGATTACCTGCCAGCCCTGCAGAAGGAACTGGTGGAAGTGATCCGCAAGTACGTCAACATCGGTAACGATGACGTGCATGTCGCCCTGGAAAATGACGGCAGCTGCTCGATTCTGGAACTCAATATCACCCTGCCTGATCGTTGATCGAAAAGGCGGTCGCCACGGCGGCTCGGTTACCTGGCTCCCCTCACGGGGCCGGGTGAGCGAGCCGCCGTTGGCGTTTGTTACGAGGCTGTTTTAATGCCGTTGTCCAATGTCCATATCCTTCATCAGGACGCTGCTGTCCTGGTGGTGAACAAGCCTACCCTGCTGCTCTCGGTGCCCGGTCGCGCCGACGACAACAAGGACTGCCTGATCACCCGCCTGCAGGAAAACGGCTACCCCGAAGCCCGCATCGTCCATCGCCTGGACTGGGAAACGTCCGGGATCATCCTGCTGGCCCGAGACGCGGATACCCACCGTGAACTGTCCCGCCAGTTTCATGACCGGGAAACCGAAAAGGCCTACACCGCACTCTGCTGGGGCCAACCGGAACTGGACAGCGGCAGCATCGACTTGCCCTTGCGCTACGACCCACCGACCAAGCCACGGCACGTGGTGGACCACGAGTTCGGCAAGAACGCGCTGACCTTCTGGAAAGTCCTGGAGCGTTGCGGCGACTGGTGTCGGGTTGAGCTGACACCGATCACCGGCCGCTCCCATCAACTGCGCGTGCATATGCTGTCCATCGGGCATCCGTTGCTGGGCGATGGCTTGTACGCCCACGAACAGGCCTTGGCTGCCTGGCCACGTCTGTGCCTGCACGCCAGCATGCTGAGCTTCACCCATCCCCAGAGCGGCGAGCGTCTGCGCTTCGAGTGCCCCGCGCCGTTTTAACCTGTAAACGCAATTAAAATGTGGGAGCGGGCTTGCTCGCGAATGCGGTGGATCAGTTAGCCCATTCGGCGACTGACACACCGCATTCGCGAGCAAGCCCGCTCCCACATTTGTTCTGTGCACTTATCCCGTCGGACGGTAAACTCGCGCCATTGCTGTCTGGAGCTACTTATGCGCGAAGAGTTGAACCAAGGCCTGATCGACTTCCTCAAGGCCTCCCCTACCCCGTTCCATGCCACCGCCGCCCTTGCACAGCGCCTGGAAGCGGCCGGTTTCCAGCGTCTTGACGAGCGCGAGACCTGGACCACCGAGGCCAACGGGCGCTATTACGTGACCCGCAACGACTCCTCGATCATCGCCTTCAAACTCGGCCGACACTCGCCCCTGCAAGGCGGCATCCGCCTGGTCGGCGCCCACACCGACAGCCCGTGCCTGCGGGTCAAGCCACAGCCTGAACTGCAACGCCAGGGCTTCTGGCAACTGGGTGTGGAAGTGTACGGCGGCGCGCTGCTGGCGCCGTGGTTCGACCGCGATCTGTCCCTGGCCGGCCGCGTCACTTTCCGCCGCGACGGCAAGGTCGAAAGCCAGCTGATCGACTTCAAGCTGCCCATCGCGATCATCCCCAACCTGGCCATTCACCTGAACCGTGAAGCCAACCAGGGTTGGGCGATCAATGCCCAGACCGAACTGCCGCCGATCCTTGCGCAGTTCGCCGGTGACGAGCGCGTGGACTTCCGCGCAGTGCTGACCGAGCAACTGGCTCGTGAACACGGGTTGAACGCCGATGTGGTGCTCGACTACGAGCTGAGCTTCTATGACACCCAGAGCGCGGCCGTGATCGGCCTCAATGGCGACTTTATCGCCGGTGCCCGCCTCGACAACCTGCTGTCGTGCTACGCCGGCCTGCAAGCCCTGCTCACCGCCGAAACCGATGAAACCTGCGTGCTGGTCTGCAACGACCACGAAGAAGTCGGCTCGTGCTCCGCCTGCGGTGCCGACGGCCCGATGCTGGAGCAGACCCTGCGTCGCCTGCTGCCCGAGGGCGATGAGTTCGTACGCACTATCCAGAAGTCGCTGCTGGTGTCTGCCGACAACGCCCACGGCGTGCACCCCAACTACGCCGAGAAGCACGACGCCAACCACGGCCCGAAACTCAATGCCGGCCCGGTGATCAAGGTCAACAGCAACCAGCGCTACGCCACCAACAGCGAAACCGCCGGGTTCTTCCGCCACCTGTGCATGGCCGAAGAAGTGCCGGTGCAAAGCTTTGTGGTACGCAGCGACATGGGTTGCGGCTCGACCATCGGCCCGATCACCGCCAGCCACCTGGGCGTGCGCACCGTGGATATCGGCTTGCCGACGTTTGCGATGCACTCGATTCGCGAGCTGTGCGGCAGCCACGACCTGGCGCACCTGGTGAAGGTGTTGAGTGCGTTTTACGCGAGTCGCGACTTGCCGTAATTGCAGGATGAACACAAATCAAATGTGGGAGCGGGCTTGCTCGCGAATGCAGAGGGTCAGTCAATACATCGGGTGACTGATCCACCGCTTTCGCGAGCAAGCCCGCTCCCACATTTTGATCTTCATTGTTTGATAGATCGGGCTCAGTTCAACACTTCACTCAGCGGAATGAAGTTGACCCGGTCACCGATCTCCAGCGTCGTCCCCTCCAGCACTTCTACCAAACCTTCGGCCCACGCCGCGCTACGCAGCACACCCGAGCTCTGGTTGCGGTAGATGATCGCCTTGCCCTGCTCCAGCCGCCCGCGCAAATACTCGCGGCGATTCCCCGGCTTGGGCCAGACAAACCCCACGGGCACTTCAATGCGCAGCGGCTGCACGTCTTCCACGCCCTGGCGGCGCAACAGGTAAGGCCGCGCCAGCAAGGCAAAGGTCACCAGCGTCGACGCCGGATTGCCCGGCAAACCGATCACCGGTACACCACGGAAATGCCCGAACGTCAGCGGCTTGCCCGGCTTGATCGCCAGCTTCCACAGCGCCAGCTCCCCTTCTTCCCGCAGCGCAATCCCGAGAAAATCCGCCTCCCCCACCGACACACCGCCGGTGGACAGAATCAGGTCTACCGAGCCCAATGCGCCCAGGCGTTCGCGGGTTTGTTCCAGGTCATCCGGCAGGATCCCGGCGTCCACCACTTCGCAGCCCAGGCGCTCCAGCCAGCTGCACAGCACCCGGCGATTGCTGTTGTAGATCTGCCCGGGCCCCAGCGGCAGGCCCGGCTCGATCAACTCGTCGCCGGTGGACAGCACAGCCACGCGGGCGCGTCGTACCACCTCCAGCCGATCACGACCCAGTGAAGCCGCCAGGCCCAACTCGATCGGGCCCAGGCGTGTACCTGCTGGCAACACCCACTCGCCCACCGTGGTTTCCTGGCCTTGGGGACGGATGTTTTGATGCACCTGCAACGCTTCGGTGAAGCTCACCCGCTGATCGGCATGGACCACGGCGTTTTCCTGCATCTCGACGCAGTCCGCGCCCTCCGGTACCGGGGCTCCGGTGAAGATCCGCGCGCAGGTACCGGCAGCCAAGGGCTCGGGTGCCGTGCCCGCAAAAATGCGCTGGCTGACTACCAGTGGCTCACCGGTCCAGTCCGCCAGGCGCAGGGCGTATCCGTCCATGGCGCTGTTGGGCCAGGGCGGCAAGTCCAGCGTGGAGATCAACGCCTGGGCCAGCACCCGACCATCACACTCGGCCAGCGCCAACGTTTCCGGCTCGCGAATCGGCGCTGCCTCGGCCATCGCCAGCAATTGTTCGAGGGCGTCTTCCACCGGCATCAACGCGCCGGTCTTGCCCGGCTTACCCACGGGATTCACAGGGCTCGGCCTGTTTCAAATGCGGGACGAAGTTGCACGGGCGGTGACGGTTATCCAATTGCTCGGCGAGAATCCCGTCCCAACCGGTGCGCACCGCGTTGGTGGAGCCCGGCAGGCAGCACACCAGTGTGCCGTTGGCCAGGCCGGCCAGGGCACGGGATTGCACGGTGGAGGTGCCGATATCGGCCACGGAGATTTGCCGGAACAGTTCGCCGAAACCATCCACCTGCTTGTCCAGCAGGCAGCTCACCGCTTCCGGGGTGCTGTCGCGGCCGGTGAAGCCGGTGCCGCCGGTGATCAACACCACCTGCACCACGTCTTCGGCAATCCAGTGCGCCACTTGCGCACGGATTTTGTACAGATCATCTTTAAGCAAAACTCGCTCGGCCAGCAGGTGACCGGCGGCGGTCAGGCGGTCGACGAAGACCTGGCCCGAGGTGTCGGTTTCCAGGGTGCGGGTGTCGCTGACCGTCAATACAGCGATATTCAGGGGTACAAAGGGCGCATCAGCCTTGGCTTTCATGGCTCGGTCCGGTTGTCGAAGGAACAGCCCGATGTTATATCACAGCCCCCCATTTCACTGCCCGCAGGAGCCGTCATGCCAAGCCATTCTTCCCCACTGCCCTGCTCGATCCTTTTGCTGGCCGGCGGTCGTGGCCAGCGCATGGGCGGCCTCGACAAGGGCCTGCTGGACTGGCACGGGCAGCCGCTGATCGCGCACCTGCATCGCCTGGTGCGGCCGTTGACCGACGACCTGATCATCTCCTGCAATCGCAACCAGGCGCAGTACGCGGCCTACGCCGATCAATTGGTCGGCGATGACAGCCCCGACTTTCCCGGGCCACTGGCCGGCATTCGCGCAGGACTGGCGGTGGCGCAGCATGGGCATCTGCTGGTATTGCCGTGCGATGTGCCGCAGATCGATGCACGATTGCTCGCCGACCTGCGCAGTACGGCGCAGCAAAACCCGTTGCTGCCGGTGATGGTGCGCCACGGCGATTTCTGGGAACCGCTGCTCTGCGTGATCCCCACTTCGCTGCGCGAGCCCTTCGAACGGGCCTGGGCAGCCGGCGAGCGCAGCCCGCGCCAGATCATGCAGGCGCTGGGGGCCAAGGCCCTGGATTGCCCCGCCGACGATCCGCGCCTGGCCAACCTCAATACACCGGAGTTGTTGCACCGCCCGCCCAGCGTGTCAGAATGAGCGTCGAACAAGGAACTTTGCCGACGTTGCACACGTCACAAGGTCAGTACTCAACAAAGCATTCTCTCGGAGACAAACTCATGACTCAACGGACCATCGCCGCTCTCATGCTTGCACTGGGCCTCGCTACCCTTGCCGGTTGCGCCTCGCCGACAGTGATCACCCTGAATGACGGTCGCGAAATCCAGGCCGTCGACACTCCTAAATTCGACAAGTCCACCGGCTTCTACGAATTCGAACAGCTGGATGGCAAGCGCACCCAGATCAACAAGGATCAGGTTCGCACCGTTAAAGACCTGTAAGTCTTAACGCCAGATACAAAAAAGCCCGCGTAATGCGGGCTTTTTCGTTGCTGGGGTTTACCAGTCCAGGCTGATCTCGCTGCGAAAGTCGCGCTCAAGGCCGGTGACCGGGTCGATGAAACGCACCCCCTGGGCCAGCAGCTTGAGCGGGTTGGCGTAGTCGTCCTCGGCATCCTTGATAACGTCGGGGTAGAACGGATCGTTGCAGATACTCGCGCCCAGGGCCGTCATGTGCACCCGCAACTGATGCTTCTTGCCGGTCACCGGAAACAGGCCATAGCGCCACAGGTCGCCATTCTTTTCCCGCACCTCGACCGCCGTCTCGGTGTTGCTCGCCCCCTCGCCTTCCTGCATGCGAAAGAACGGCTCGCCATCCACCAGCCGGCTTTTGTGCACCAGCGGAAAGGTCAGCCCAGGCAATGCAGGGGCAATGGCTTCGTAGAACTTGTCGATCTTGCGCGTGGGAAACAGCTGTTGATACGCCGAGCGCGTCTGGGGGTTGGCCGAAAACAACACCAGCCCTGCGGTATGCCGATCAATGCGATGCAGCGGCACCAGCGCCGGGTTGTCCAGGCGACGGATCAGGCGTCGCAACAGGGTTTGCTCGACGTACTCACCGGCAGGCGTGACCGGCAGGAAGTGCGGCTTGTCGGCCACCACCAGGTGTTCATCGGCATACAGGATCGTCTCCTGCACCGGGATTACTTTCTCGTTTGGTACTTCGCGAAAGTAGTAGATGCACAGGCCTTCGCGGTAGGCGAGGTCCTGATTGATGGGGGTGCCATTGATGTCCAGCACCCTGCCCCGGGCGATGCGGTCCAGCCATTGCTCACGGCTGATGGCCTGGAAGTGCTCACACAGGCAATCCAGCACGGTGGCCCAGGCGCCTGGCGGCAGGTACAAGGTGCTGGCTTGGTGCTGGGCAGCGGAAAAAACGGACATGGCAGGCTCAAGACGTGGACATACAGGCGCACATTATCCCGCATGCACCCGGATCAGGCCCAGCACAGATTCAGGCCTTGGCCAATTCCACGCGCAACACCGGTGACGCACTGGCCGCCTCGGTGAACTCCTTGAGCCAGCGCAGCACATCCACCGCTTCCCAGCGGCCCGGGTCGTAAAGCGCATACAGCAAGCCCTGGTAACCCACCACATCCAGCTGCTTGTGATAACCCGCGCGCTGGAACAGCGCCTCGATCTCGGCAAAGCAGGTGTTGAAATGCACTTTGTTAAACGGCGTCTTGCCTTCCGTGACCAGGCCATCGAGGCGCAGCTCGTTCACCGCGTCACGCACGACGTCGGCGGACATGCGATTGACGCTGCTTTTCAGTTGTTCAACATTCACCACGGGCGTTCCCTCTCATTCAATCGCTGTACAAACATACAGTAACCGAATAATCGGGAACTCGCCATCGCCGAGTGCTAGCTAAGAAAGTTCACTACCTGCGCTTCGTCGAACGGCCACTCCAGCTCCGCGCCCGTGTCTACCCGGCGCAGCACCGGAATACGCAGGCCGTAGGCTTCATACAGGGCCTCGGAATCGGCGATATCCACCAACTCCACCAGCAGGCCGTGTTCGACCAACGGCATGATTTCGGCTTCGGCAATCTCACACAGATGGCAGCCCAGGGTGCCGAACAACTGACATTCAGGAAGCATGGCAAAGGGTCCGAGAAGAATCAGGCACCTATTCTAACAGCGTCGGGACACTGCAAAAGCCTGACCCAGATCAGCATGGCGTATAACTGATTCAGTGACTCTCGCGACTTTTTTCCCGTAATACCTGCAATGGAGCTGCATGTGTTTGCCAACCTGCTGATTATCCTGGCCTCCTCCCTGGTGGTGATTGCGCTGTTTCGTCGCCTGCAACTGCCGCCGGTGCTGGGCTATCTGTGTGTTGGCCTGGCCGTGGGCCCCACCGCCCTCGACTGGGTCAATGACAGCGAAGAGTTGCCAGACCTTGCCGAACTGGGTGTGGTGTTCCTGCTGTTTTCCCTGGGCCTGGAGTTTTCTCTCAACAAAATGCTCAGCCTGCGCCGGGTGGTGTTTGGCTTGGGCAGCCTGCAGGTACTGTGCTGCGGGTTGCTGCTGGGCGGTTTGCTGGCACTGTTCGGCCTGTCGCCGACGACCGCGCTGTTGCTCGGTGCTGGGCTGGCGTTGTCGTCCACCGCCATCGTCAGCAAGGAGCTGACCAGCCTCGGCGAAATCTTCAGCAGCCATGGCCAGAATGCGATTGGGGTATTGCTGTTCCAGGATGTAGTGGCCGTATTGCTGCTGACCCTCGTGCCAGTGTTCGCCGGTAACAGCGAGCAAGCCTGGTACTGGGCATTGCCACTGACCCTGGGCAAAACCGTGGTGCTGTTCCTCGGCCTGCTGCTGGCCAGCCGCTGGTTGCTGCCGCGTTTGTTCCGTGAGGTGGCGGCGTCCCATTCGGCCGAATTGTTCGTGCTGCTGGCACTGGTGATCGTACTGCTCACCGCCTGGCTGACCCACTTGCTGGGCCTGTCCCCGGCACTCGGTGCGTTTCTCGCCGGCATGCTGCTGGGGGAAAGCCATTACCGCCATCAGATCGAAGCCGATATCCGACCGTTTCGCGACATCCTGCTAGGACTGTTTTTTGTCAGCATCGGCATGCTGATCGACCTGCAACTGTTCGTCAGTCATAGCCTGTTGATTCTCGGCCTGACCCTCACGCTGATGTTCATCAAAGGCTGTGTGGTCGCGCTATTGGTGCAACTGCGCGGCAGCGACGGTGAAACCGCCTGGCGCAGCGGCCTGGCGCTGGCCCAGGGCGGCGAGTTCTGTTTCGCCTTGATGGCGCAAATGCAGCAAAGCCGCCTGCTGCCCGCCGACATCAGCGGCCTGCTGCTGGCTGCCACCTTCTGCTCGATGCTATTGACTCCGCTGTTGCTCAGGGCTGCACCCGCGATTGCCCTGCGCCTGCACCGCAAGCCCAACCAGCAAGTACAGCTTGAAGAGATTACGGCCCTGAATGCCGAGCTGCGCGACCACGCGGTGATCTGCGGCTACGGCCGGGTTGGCCAGTCCATCGGGCGCTTCCTGCACCGTGAACAACAGGCGTTCATTGCCCTTGATGACGACCCGGAGCGAGTCCAGGAAGCTTCTACCGAAGACAGCGCCGTGCATTACGGCGACTGCCGCCGTGGCGCCCTGCTCAGCGCGGTCGGCCTGGAACGTGCGCGCCTGGTGGTGATCGCGGTGGATAACAGCGACGTCGCCCTGACCGTGCTCAACGAAGCGCGGCGGATCAACCTGACCGTACCGATCCTGGTACGCACCCGCGACGACAGTCAGCTGGCCGAACTGAAAGCCGCCGGCGCCACTGAAGTGGTGCCCGAGCTGCTGGAGTCGAGCCTGATGCTCGCCTCCCATGCGTTGATCCTGCTGGGGTTGTCGGAGCAGCAGGTGCAAGGCCGTGTCGATGAAGTGCGCCAGAGCCGGTACCGGCTGTTACATGGCTGCAACCAGAACGAAGGGGACGCGCCCCTCAATCCTGACTGACCGCGCCAATCTTGTGGATCGACAAATCCGCGCCGTAATACTCCTCTTCCTGGCTCAAGCGCAGGCCATGCACGCGTTTGATCACGCCATACACCAGGAAGCCACCGGCCAGCGCCACCACCACACCCAGCGCGGTGCCGATCAACTGGCTGATCAGACTGACGCCGCCCAAACCGCCCAGGGCGGTCTGGCCGAAGATCCCGCAGGCAATCCCGCCCCACACGCCGCACAGCCCGTGCAACGGCCATACACCCAGCACATCGTCGATCTTCCAGCGATCCTGGGCGGCAATGAAGAACCAGACGAACAAGCCGCCCGCCACCACGCCGGTCACCAACGCGCCCACCGGGTGCATCAGGTCGGAACCGGCACAGATCGCCACCAACCCGGCCAATGGACCGTTGTGCAAGAAGCCTGGATCGTTACGGCCGATCACCAATGCCGCTACCGTGCCACCGACCATCGCCATCAACGAATTGACCGCCACCAGCCCGCTGACCCCGGACAGGGTTTGCGCACTCATGACGTTGAAGCCGAACCAGCCGACGATCAAGATCCACGAGCCCAACGCGAGAAATGGAATGCTCGACGGCGCGAACGCCACCAGGCGCCCTTCCCGATAACGGCCCTGCCTTGGCCCCAGCAACAGCACCGCCGCCAGCGCCAGCCAGCCGCCCATGGCGTGCACCACGACGCTGCCGGCAAAGTCATGGAAGCTGGCGCCGAAGGTGGCCAGCAACCAGGCTTGCAGGCCGTAGTTGCCGTTCCACACCATGCCTTCGAAAAACGGATAGATGAAGGCTACGATCAACGCAGTGGCACACAGTTGCGGAACAAACCGTGCACGCTCGGCGATTCCCCCGGAAATGATCGCCGGGATCGCCGCCGCGAAGGTCAGCAGGAAGAAGAACTTCACCAGGCCGTAGCCGTGGTCGGCGCTGATCACCGCCGCCGGTTGCATGAAGGTCACCCCGTAGGAGATCCAATAGCCTATAAAGAAATAGGCCAGTGTTGAAATCGCGAAGTCACTGAGGATTTTCGACAGGGCATTGACCTGGTTCTTCTGGCGCACCGTGCCGACTTCCAGGAAGGCAAAGCCGGCGTGCATGGCCAGGACCATGACCGCACCAATCAGAATAAACAGCGTGTTGGAGCTGTGGACGAGGGTGTCCACCGCGCTTTGCAAATTTTCCATGGAGGATGGCAGGCCTGCACATGCAGGAAAAAGCACCAAAGCAGTTCATGACCTTCATGATGCGCACTAAATTGGCACCAGCGGTCCGACCCTCGTTTGAGGCCGTGAACCGCTTTGGCGCAGCGATCATTGAAAAAGGCAGAATCCGACAGGGTTTTTCCGCGAGTTTTAGTTATTTAGGGTAAGGTTTTTCAGGGTTTGAGCCCCAACCGCCCGGATTCAGCGCAAGGCCCCGGGGCCGCGCACCAAGGCAAAGCAAAAGCTGTACCAGACAATTGCAGTGAACCTTCACCGACACCGGTGACTCGAAACCAGAAGTAAACAGACCAGCCACTCACGGAGATAACCATGGCCAGAAAAACGGCAAAGACTGCTCAAGAAATACTGATGGCGGATTTTCAAACCCTGGTCAGCGATACCGAGAAGCTGCTGGACGACACGGCGATCCTCGCCGGTGACCAGGCTGACGAGCTTCGCAGCAAGATTCACGAAAGCCTGCTCAAGGCCCGTGAAACCCTGCAACTGACCGAGGACTCCCTGCGCGAACGCGGCCAGGCGGCGGTCACGGCCACTGAAGACTATGTGCAGGCCAACCCCTGGCAGTCCGTCGGCATTGCGGCCGGCGTGGGCTTTTTGATCGGCCTGCTGGCTACAAGGCGCTAATCATGTCTATCGGCGAATCCGGCTCGTCCACGGGCCCAAGTTCTACTTCACGGCGCCTGGGCGCGGCTGTCCTGGGTTTGCTGCACAGCCATGTCGAGCTGTTCGGCATCGAGTTGCAGGAGCAGAAAGCCCGCACCGTCAGCCTGTTGCTGTTCGCCGGCCTGGCGCTGGTGTTTGCCTTGCTGTTGCTGGTGGGTTTGTCGGCGCTGGTGATGATCCTGGTGTGGGATACCTACCGCCTGACCGGGATTATCAGCCTGTGTGTGTTCTACATACTGGCCGCAGCATTCTGCGGGTTGCGCCTGAAGGCGGCGGTGTTCGATGAGTCCACGCCGTTCCACGCCACCCTCGAAGAGCTGGCCAACGACCGGGAGCGCCTGCTGCCATGAGCATGACTGAATTGCCGCAAAACACTTCCCGGCGAGAAATGCGCAAGGCGTTGATCCGCCTGCGCATGGAAATGCACCGCCAGGAAATCCGTCACGAGTCCCAGCAACTGATGCTGCCGCTGCAAAAGGTCCGCAACATGGGCCAGAGCTGGCAGGACGGTTTTGGCATCAAGCACGCGCCGCTGTGGGGCGTGGGCGTGGTGACGCTGCTGGGGTTTCTCACCGGCAAAGGCGCCAAGGGTGGCGGAATCGGCACCATGACCCGCCTGGTGCGGCTGGGTGCCGGCCTGATCCCGCTGATCAAACTGGCCATGCAAGGTGCTTCGCGCAAAAGTTGAGCGTGCTGGCTGCATTCTTGCAAACAGATCAGGCCCGGCCCTCTCCATTGAGGGCCGGGCCTTTTTTATTTCCGGTCTTTTAAGGAGGCCCCGTGATCGACGGGCAACCGCTCGCCTGCTTCCAGCCATTCATCGACACCGCCACCGGCCGCATCGCCGGCGTAGAAGCCCTGGGCCGCCTACGCCAGGCGAATGGCCAACTGCGCTCGGTGGGTCCGCTGTTCGCCGACCCGCGCACGCCCTCGGTGGCCTTGCGCCGCCTGGACCGGCAGATCCGTGACAATGCCCTGAGCCGCCTGCATGAAGCCCCGCAGGAGTGGTTCCTCAGCCTGAATATCTCGCCACGCTGGATCACCCGCCTGCGCCCGGGCCAGGCACTGCCGAGCCTGAAGCAATTGCAACTGCATAACGTCGACCCGCGCCGCATCGTGTTCGAGATCACTGAACTGGGCGGCGATATCCTGCGCCTGGCCGAAGTCGTCGAGCGCTACCGCGAGGCCGGCGCGCGGATTGCCATTGATGACTTCGGCGCCGGCTATTCGCAGCTGGACCGGGTGCTGGCCTTGCAGCCGGACATTCTCAAGCTGGACATGCGCCTGTTCCAGGCCGCGGCCCGCGGTGGCCCGAGCGGTGAGGTGGTACGGGCACTGGCGCAAATGGCGGAAAAAACCGGCTGCTGGATCATCGCCGAAGGGGTGGAAACCGAGGGCCAACTGAATTTCGCCCTGGAATGCGGTTCGCGTTATGTCCAGGGCTACCTGTTCGCCCAGGCCCAACTGGACTGGTTCGACACCGACGCATTCGTGCCGCGCTTCGCCCAGTTGCGCACCGGCTATGTCCAACAGAAGCTCGCCGAACGTGGCCGGATCATGCAACTGCGCCAGCAACTGGCGGAGCTGATGCAGATCCTGCAAACCTGGGCCCACACCCGTGCACCGCTGAGCCATCTGCCGCAATTGACGGGGTTTCCCTGGCTGCTGCGTTTTTACCAGTGCGACCGGCATGGCACGCAATTGACGCCCAACTTCGAATGGCACCAGGGCGCCTGGCAAGCCGACAGCCGCTACCTGGGCCACAACTGGTCATGGCGTCCGTATTTTTATCATTTGCTGGCCGAAGGTTGGGAGGAGCGGCGGCTGACCCTCTCCTCAACCTATCGCGATGCCACGACCAACCAGTACTGCCTGACTGCCGGACAATTCTTTGATAATGGTCAGCGCCTGCTGTTAATCGATATCGACGCCGCCGGCCTGTAGTTTTTCGCTTGCGAAGGCCTGGCTGAACCGGGAAGCTGGGAGCCGTCATTCACCGCACGGAGAGTACCCGCCTTGGATTGGCCCACCCTGCTTACCCGCGAACGCCTTGGAAAACCCCTGCACAGCCCGGAAGAACTGGGGCGCAGTCCGTTTCACAAAGACCATGACCGCATCATCTTTTCCGGTGCGTTTCGCCGCCTGGGCCGCAAGACGCAAGTGCACCCGGTGACCAGCAACGATCACATCCACACCCGGCTGACCCACTCCCTGGAAGTCAGTTGCGTGGGACGATCCCTGGGCATGCGCGTGGGCGAGACCATCCGCAGTGCCCTGCCCGACTGGTGCGACCCGAGCGACCTGGGCATGGTGGTGCAGTCGGCCTGCCTGGCCCATGACATCGGCAACCCACCCTTCGGCCATTCCGGCGAGGACGCGATCCGGCACTGGTTCCAGCAAGCTTCAGGCCGTGGCTGGCTGGATGACATGAGCAGCGCCGAACGCAATGACTTCCTCAACTTCGAAGGCAATGCCCAGGGCTTCCGGGTACTCACGCAACTGGAATACCACCAGTTTGATGGTGGCACCCGCCTGACCTACGCCACCTTGGGCACCTACCTGAAATACCCCTGGACCGCCCGCCACGCCGACTCCCTGGGCTACAAGAAACACAAGTTCGGCTGCTACCAGAGCGAACTGCCGATCCTGGAGCAGATCGCCCAGAAGCTCGGCTTGCCGCAGTTGGAAGAACAACGCTGGGCCCGGCACCCGCTGGTGTACCTGATGGAGGCGGCCGACGATATCTGCTACGCGTTGATCGACCTCGAAGACGGCCTGGAAATGGAGCTGCTGGAATACGCCGAGGTCGAGTCACTGCTGCTGGACCTGGTGGGCGACGACTTGCCGCAAACCTATCGGCAACTCGGCCCGCTGGATTCCCGGCGACGCAAGCTGGCGATCCTGCGAGGCAAGGCCATCGAACACCTGACCAACGCCGCGGCCCGGGCGTTCGTCGAACAACAGGACGCGCTGCTGGCCGGCACCCTGCCGGGGGACCTGGTGGAACATATGCACGGCCCGGCCAAGCGCTGCGTGCTGGATGCCAAGGACATGGCCCGCAAGAAGATCTTCCAGGACAAGCGCAAGACCCTGCATGAGATCGGCGCCTACACCACCCTGGAAATCCTCTTGAATGCCTTCTGCGGCGCGGCCCTGGAACAACATGGCGGTCGCACACCGTCGTTCAAGAACCGACGCATCCTCGACCTGCTGGGCAATAGCGCCCCGGACCCTTCCTGGTCATTGCACGCGTCCTTCCTGCGCATGATCGACTTTATCGCCGGCATGACTGACAGCTACGCCAGCGAGATGGCCCGCGAGATGACCGGCCGCTCCAGCCCGCAATAAATCGGAGCCCTGGCTGATGGCCAGGGCGACTTTTCAAAGAATCGCCCTACGCACGGAACAGAGCGGCCTGATCGAAGTTCTTCCCCGCCGCGATGAATAATCGCGCGCCCTGACCGCAGTCTTTCGACCTGCTCCTGCGCCCGATAGCTGGCGGGCCCATTAACTTCTTACTACACGCCCTGGTGGAGCGTCTTCAGGGCTCTTGTCCATTCCATGGAAAAAACCATGCTCGAACAACTTCGCATCCTGTTGGTGGAGGATCACCCCTTTCAATTGCTGGCCACCCAATGCCTGCTACGAAACTATGGCTACCACGACCTGGCACTGGCCGAGAATGCAGAACAGGCAATGCGGCTGATGACACAAACCGACGTGCCATTCGATATTCTGCTCTGTGATCAATGTTTGCCCGACTTGCCTGGGCTGGAGTTGATTGAAATTGCCAACCGCAGAGGCTTTATAAGGTCCGCGATATTGCTCAGCGGCCTGCCCGTCAATGAACTGGAACACCTGATGGCCCAGGCATCCCGACGCAACTTTCCATTACTTGGCTATTTGTCGAAGCCGTTAAGCCACCTTGAGCTGAATGAACTCATACGCCAATCACGCCTTACTCGCTCAACAGAAAAGTAGGAAGTTAAACACCCGGGCAATCCGAAAACGCCTCTTTATAACGCTGCCCTCTCACGACCAGTTACTTTTAAATTCCACCCACGCAAAACTCTTACACCCAAACAACAAACACCTCACAGAGCGTAATCCCTTGCTTTTTTTGATGTAGGATTATTCTTGTTTTACGTTTGTTCCACATCAAGTTCATCCTCCTTCATTGCCATGTGAGCTAATGTGCCGACTTTATTTGCGCCTGTATGGAATTTGATCATGAACTCAGTTTTTATTATTGACGACCACCCCGTCATCCGACTTGCCATTCGGATGTTGTTAGAACACGAAGGCTATAAAGTAGTGGGAGAAGCCGATAACGGTTGTGATGCGATACAAATGGTCAAGGAGTGTCAGCCTGACCTGATTATCCTTGATATCGGCATTCCGAAACTCGATGGCCTGGAAGTGCTGTGCCGGTTCAACGCAATGAGTACACCGACCAAGACGTTGATACTCACTGCCCAGACCCCCAAGCTCTTTGCTACCCGGTGCATGCGCTCCGGCGCGGATGGCTATGTGTGCAAGGAAGGTGACTTGAGCGAACTGCTCAGTGCCATCAGGGCGGTCTTGTCAGGTTACAACTACTTCCCGAGCCAGGCCCTTAACGGCAGCACTAACGAAACGGATAACAATGAAGAGCTTGAACTTTTCAAAGTCGTCAACGATCGTGAACTCATGGTATTACAACTTTTTGCCCAAGGCCGGACAAACAAGGAAATCGCCAAGGGCATGTTTCTCAGCAACAAGACCGTCAGCACTTACAAAAAAAGGCTCATGCAAAAACTGAAAGCCAAATCCTTGGTAGAACTTATCGAGATGGCAAAACGTAACGCGCTAGTGTGAGAAATCGGATGCCCAGGCGATTAAAGGACTATCTAATCATATTGAGTATCGGGGTGTGCCTCAGCACTTCCGTGCCTGCCGAACAAACTGTTCCCGAGCAATATGCCCTGCTGGGGCGTGCCGGTGCCGTTCAACTGGACACCCCCCTGAACAAGACACAACGCCAGTGGCTGCAGAACAAACGGGAACTGATACTGGGCACCTCTGCACCCGACTATCCGCCCTTCGACATCACCTCCAGCGGGCGTGATTATGAAGGGCTGACTGCCGATTACGCCGGGCTGCTGGCCAGGACACTGGCGATACCGCTCACCGTGTTGCGCTACTCCTCCCGTGAAGCCGCGATCCAGGCGCTGGCAAACGGCGAAATCGATTTTCTGGGGTCTGCCAACGGTTTTGAAGCGGCGAATCCCGACATCGTCCTGTCACTGCCCTACGCAGTGGATCAGCCGGTACTGGTGACCCGTGAAGGTGAGAACCGCGACCTTGGCGACGGCCTGGCCGGCCTGCGCCTGAGTCTTGTCTACCATTACCTGCCCATGGACGAAGTGCAGGCGCTGTACCCCAAGGCGACCATCCACGCCTACCCGTCCTATCAAAATGCCTTGAATGCCGTGGCATTCGACCAGGCTGACGTATTCCTGGGCGACACCATTTCCACTCACTACATGATCAACAAGGGCTACCTGAAAAATATCCGCATGGCCAACTTCGGCAAGCACGAGGCCCACGGGTTCAGCTTCGCCTTGCGCAAGGATCAACCCATTCTCCTGAGTATCATCGACTCAGTGCTCGATGGCGTATCAACCTATGAACGTGACAGCATCGCCAAGCGCTGGAGTGCGGGCAGCGACATTCTGCTGACCGACCGCAAGCTGCAACTGAGCCTGCGCGAAGAGCGCTGGCTCAAGGACAACCCCGTGGTGAAGGTGGTGGTCAATGAAACCCTCGCCCCCCTGACGTTCTTCGATACCGACGGCAAGTTCCGGGGCGTCACCGCCGACGTGCTGGAGCTGATCCGCCTGCGAACCGGCCTGCGCTTCGAGATTCAACACGTGCGTGACGTCGCCAACATGATGGAACTGGTGCAGACCGGCGCAGCCGACATCATCGGCGCAATTACCCCCAGTACCGGGCGCGAGTCCCAGTTGAACTTCAGCCGCCCCTACCTGGAAAACTCCTACGTATTACTGACCCGTAAAGAGCCGGGCGCGCCCACAAGCCTTCAAGAACTGGCCGGCAAGCGCCTGGCGATTACCCAGGGCAATCAGCTGGAAAAATTCCTGCAGCAGGCATTTGCCCAGATAAACCTGGTGGAAACCGGGGATACCTTCAAGGCATCGGAATTGCTGGCACAGGGGCAAGTCGACGGCGCAGTGAACCCTTTGGTGATCGCCAACTACCTGCTTTCTTCTCCGGCATTCCAGGACAAACTGCAGATCAGTTCCAGCATCGGCACGTTGCCTGCGACGTTTGCCCTGGCGACGTCCCGGCACGCCACGGAGCTGAGTTCGATCCTGGACAAGGCACTGCTGAGTATCGCCCCGGATGAGATGGCCGCGATCAACAGCCGCTGGCGCGGCTACAACGCAGCGTCCGATGGCTACTGGCGCAATTACCATCGCCTGATTGCCCAGATCATCATCGGCACCGGGCTGCTGCTGTTGATTTCCCTGGCCTGGAACGGCTACCTGCAGCGCCAGATCAAGCACCGAAAACTGGCCGAGCGCGCCCTTAACGACCAGTTCGAGTTCATGCGGGCGCTGGTCAATGAAACGCCCCATCCGATCTACGTACGCGACCACAACGGCTATCTGCAGACCTGCAACGACAGCTACCTGCAGACGTTCGACATCAAGCGTGAAGACGTCATCGGCAAAAGCATCACGCAGATGAGCATGGCCCTTGAGACGGAGGCGGCGCAGTACCATGCCGACTACCAGCGGGTAGTGGCCGAGGGTAAACCGTTGATCCTTGATCGCACCCTGCACGTGCACGGGAAAAAACTCACGATCTACCACTGGATCCTCCCCTACCGCGACTCCGTGGGCGAGGTCCAGGGCATCATTGGCGGCTGGATCGATATCAGCGAACGGCGCCAGTTGTTCGACGAACTGCGCGCCGCCAAGGAACGCGCCGACGAGGCCAATCGCGCGAAAAGCACGTTCCTGGCCACCATGAGCCACGAAATCCGCACGCCGATGAACGCCGTCATTGGCATGCTGGAATTGACACTCAAGCGCGCCGATCAGGGTCATCTTGATCGCCCTGCGATCGAGGTCGCCTACAACTCGGCCAAGGACCTGCTGGAGTTGATCGGCGACATTCTGGACATTGCACGTATCGAGTCCGGTCGATTGAGCCTGGCCCCGGAGCGGGTCAACCTGCGCGAAGTCATCGAGTCGGTGGTCCGCGTGTTCGATGGCCTGGCGCGCCAGAAAACCCTGAGCCTGGTGCTGGAGTTCACCCCCGATGTCGAGGATACCGACGTACTGATCGACCCTCTGCGGTTCAAGCAGGTGCTCTCGAACCTGGTGAGCAATGCGATCAAGTTCACTGAACGCGGGCAGGTGAAGATCAAGGTGCAGCTGAAGGCGACCGGACAACCTCAACAGATCGAGATGAAACTGGTAGTGGAGGACACCGGCATCGGGATCAATCGCGAAGACCAGCTACGCCTGTTCGAGCCGTTCGCCCAGGCCGACAACTCCGGGCACCTGGCCAGGAGCGGCGCCGGCCTTGGCCTGGTGATCTGTCGCAGCCTGTGCGCCATGATGGGCGGGCAATTGAGCCTGAGCAGCGTGCCCATGGTAGGCACCCAGGTCCACGTCAGCCTGAAGATGACCAGCCTGCCGCCGGTCAAGGCCGTAGACAAGCTCGAACCGGCCGCAGCCACGCCGGCGCCAGTGCTCAACGTGCTGGTGGTGGATGACCATCCGGCCAACCGCTTGCTGATGTGCCAGCAACTGGGTTTCCTGGGGCATCAGTTCACCGCGGCCCATCATGGTGCTGCGGGGTTCCAGGCCTGGCGCCAGGAACACTTCGACCTGGTCATTGCCGACTGCAATATGCCGATCATGAACGGCTACGAATTGAGTCACTCCATTCGCGAGTATGAGGAGCGCGAGCAGAAAACTCCGTGCGTGATACTCGGCTTCACCGCCAACGCGCAGCCCGAGGAGAAACAACGCTGCTTTGACGCCGGCATGAATGACTGCCTGTTCAAACCCATCAGTCTTACTGCGCTGGAACAGCACCTGGCGCAGGTCGATCCGCTGCCCACCCGCAACGTGTTTACCCTGCAAAGCCTGGACGCGATGACGGGCGGTGACCCACAGTTGAGCCGGCGTTTGCTCGAGGAGTTGCTCAGCAGCAGCCGGAATGATCGGGTCGAGCTGATGGCCATGCTGGCACGGCAAGCCGCGCCCGGCGACCTGATCGACCAGGCCCACAAGATCAAGGGCGCCGCCCGGATCATCCAGGCCGATACCTTGTCCGGACAATGCGAAGCGTTGGAGCAGGCGTGTGGCGAACGCGAGACACCACACGTTATCGAGGCGGGCATCAAGGCAGTAGAGAAATCCATGCTTGAGCTGGAGAGGATGCTGCAGATGCAACTGGACGTGCTGGACTGTCGATAGTCTGCAGGAGCGAACTTGCTCGCTCCTGCAGGAGACTCACCCCATCAACAATCGGTCAACCGCAGGAAAATCGCCGCCAACTGCTCGATGCCGGCCTGATCCTGCGGGGTAAACCGCGACAGCGATGGGCTGTCCAAGTCGAGCACACCAATCAAGCGCCCGTCCTTGACCAACGGGACGACCAACTCGCTGTTGGACGCACTGTCACAGGCGATATGCCCCGGGAACGCGTGCACGTCTTCCACCCGCTGGGTTTGCCGCGAGGCCGCTGCCGCGCCGCACACACCGCGACCGAACGGAATGCGCACACAGGCGATCTGCCCCTGGAACGGCCCGAGCACCAGCTCTTCATTGCGGTTGAGGTAGAAGCCTGCCCAGTTCAAATCATCCAGCTGGTTGAACAGGAACGCAGAAAACTGCGCGGCATTGGCAATGAAATCCCGCTCATCCGCCAACAGCGATTCCAGCTGCGCATGCAGCATGGCGTAGCCATCGAGGCCGGTTCCAGCCTGTTGCAAATCAATCATGGTTGACGCTCCAACAACTTGAGGCCCACCCAGTAGCGGGCGAACTGATAGGCACAACGGCCGTTGCGATTACCGCGCCCGGTGGCCCAGCGCACGGCGAGGATGTCCAACTCTTCATCGCGTTGCCACTGCAGACCGGCCTTACTCGCCAACTCACCGATCCAGTGCTCGACCACATCCAGGAAGTGCTCCTGATTGAACGGGTAAAACGACAGCCACAAACCGAAACGGTCAGACAGGGCAATCTTGTCCTCCACCGCTTCGTTGGGATGCAGCTCGCCGTCTATGGTCTTCCAGTTCTCGTTATCGCTCTGGTTCTCGGGCACCAGGTGACGACGGTTGGAGGTGGCATACAACAGGACGTTTTCCGGCGCCTGCTCCAGGGAGCCGTCGAGTACGCTCTTGAGCACACGATAATCGCTCTCGCCGGCTTCGAAAGACAGGTCATCGCAGAACAACACAAAGCGTTGTGGCAATTTGATCAGTTGCTCGACCACCCGCGGCAAGTCCGCCAGGTGATCGCGCTCGATTTCGATCAGGCGCAGCCCGGCCTTGGCGTGCTGCGCCAGCAAGGCGCGCACCATGGACGATTTACCGGTGCCGCGCGAGCCCCAGAGCAGCGCATGGTTGGCCGGCAGGCCGTCGAGAAACTGTTGGGTGTTACGGGCCAATTGTTCGCGCTGTTTATCCACGCCGATCAGGTCGGACAGGCGCATATCCAGGCTGACTTCCAGTGGCAATAAAAAGCCGCTGCGACCTTCGCGCTGCCAACGGGCAGCCAGGCAATGGTTCCAGTCAACGGCTTCACGCGGGGCAGGCAACAAGGGCTCCAGGCGAGCCAGTACCGCGTCGGCACGCTCAAGAAAGGCATTCAATCGAGAATCCACGACTATTCCTCTGGCAAGTTCTTGTAAAAGATGGCGTATTGGCAACCCTGAGGCAGACCGTGCAGGGCTGCACCGAATAAAATCGATTCATGCCGGGCAAGTTTGAGCCTGTGGATGTTCAGCTATGCTTGCCGGGCGAAAGGAAACGTAAAGTGGTACAGCACCCGATGGATATCAAGTTCGCCCACCGCTTGTCTTATAAACAAGCCAGACTGACAGTGCTGGTCGGATTCGTCTTGGGAACCTTGCTCAGCCTGATACAGATTGGGATTGATTATGCCAGCGAAGACGCTTCCATCAACCGGGAAATACGTGCGCTGATTGAAATCAGCCATAACCCGGCTTCGCGCATCGCCTACAACATCGACGCCGAGCTGGCCCAGGAACTGACGCTGGGCCTGCTGCACTCCCCCGCCATCACCCATGCACAACTGATCGACAACAACGGTTTGGTGCTGGCCGATGTCCATCGCCCGCGCAAGGAAAGCACCTACCGGCCCATCAGCGACTTCCTGTTTGGCGCCAACCGCCAATTCGAAGATCGGCTCTACCTCGCCCACATGCCCAACGATTCCCTCGGTGTACTGCGTCTTGACGTAGACACCTACGCGTTCGGCAGCCGCTTCCTGCACCGCGCCGAGATCACCCTGCTCAACGGCTTCGCCCGCAGCCTGATCCTCACCGGCATTCTGTTGGCGCTTTTCTACGTGATGCTGACCAAGCCGCTGGTGCGCATTATCCGCGAGCTGAGCTCACGCAAGCACGAGCGCCTGGACTGCCCGCCGGGGCACGAGCACGACGAGATCGGCGTACTGGTCAGCGTCGCCAACCAACAGTTTGAAAACATGGAGACTGAAATCCAGCAACGCCGGCATGCTGAAAATCGCCTGACCGAATACCTCGGCCAACTGGAAGACATCGTCTCCGCACGCACCACCGAGCTCAAGGCGATCAATCATCGGCTGACGCTCTCGAACGACGAGCTGGAAGCGGCGAAGATGACGGCCCTGGGCATGGCCCAGGCACGGGCGGCGTTCCTGGCCAACATGAGCCATGAAATCCGTACACCGCTGAACGGCCTGCTGGGGATGATCGCCCTCTCCCTCGACAGCCCGCTGAACGCCGAGCAACGCCAGCAACTGTCGATCGCCCATGACTCCGGCAAAGTACTGGTGGAGCTACTCAACGATATCCTCGACCTGTCGAAGTTCGACGCCGGCCAACTGGAACTGGAAAGCATCCCGTTCGACCTCGGTTCACTGGTGGAAGACACCGCCAACCTGCTCTCGCAAAACGCCGCGCCCAGCGTGGAGCTGACGTGCCTGATCGACCCGCAGTTTCCCGCCCAGGTGCTGGGCGACCCGACGCGGGTACGGCAGATTGTCAGCAATTTGCTGTCCAACGCCCTGAAGTTCACGCGTTTCGGCCGGGTGGATGTACGCCTCAGTGCCCAGGCCGGCCGAATCAGGATCGAGGTGTGCGACACCGGTATCGGGATCGCCCAGGATGCCCAGGTCAAGATTTTCCAGCCGTTCACCCAAGCCGGTGCGGGCATCACCCGCCAGTTCGGCGGGACAGGCCTGGGCCTGGCGCTGACCCACAACCTGTGCGAAGCCATGAAGGGCCGCCTGAGCATCAGCTCGGAAGCTGGCTTTGGCAGCCAGTTCTGTGCCGACCTGCCCTTGCCGACCCACTTGCCGGCGGTGCGCCTGGCGCCTTTGGCTGGAGATGTAATCGCCATCACCAGCACCAGCAGCGGGCTGGCAGAACTCCTCACCAGCCTGCTGCCGAGTTGGGGCCTGGCTCCGCGCTGTTATTCCATCGACGATGACTTGAGCGGGCAGAATCCCGACCTGCTGATCACCGACTGCCCCGAATGCCTGTTCCGCCTGCGCCCGATGATCACCGCCCCGATCCTGGTGGTAACCGCCTACGGCAACTTCATGCCCAGCGAAGAAGTCGCGGCCCTGGCCCCCTTGCAGCAACAGGCCCGCCCCCTGAGCCGCACCGCGCTGTACCAGGTCCTGCAACGCAACTTGCGCACCGATCCGGACCTGGTCCTGGACCTGATCCAGCTGGAAACCGGCCCCCTCGCCCACCGGGCGCGCATCCTGCTGGTGGAGGACAACCCGGTCAATCAACTGGTGGCCAAGGGCATGCTCGGCAAGCTCGGGTGCGAGGTGATCGTCGCCGCCCACGGTGGTGAAGCCCTCAAGCTGCTGGAAGAGCAAGGCTTCGACATGGTGTTGATGGACTGCAATATGCCGGTGATGGATGGCTATGAGGCCAGTCGGCAGATCCGCCGCAGCGGGCGCTGGCCGGACTTGCCGATCGTCGCCTTGACGGCCAATGCCATGTCCGAGGAACGCGAGCGCTGCCGGGCTGCGGGCATGAACGATTACCTGGCAAAGCCGTTTCGCCGGGAAGAACTCAAGGCCTTGCTCGATCTGTGGGTGCCGACTACGACAAGTCTTTGATCTGGCGCAACAGCTGATCCAGACCGTCACGCAAGGCATCGGCCTGGTTCAGATCAACGCCGCTGTCACACAACAGGCGGGCCTTCAGCGGCTGCACCCGGTCGCGCAGGTGCCGGCCTTCATCGGTCAGGCTCAGGTGCACTTCACGCTCATCCAGCGCACTGCGCTGACGCCGCACCAGGGTAAGCTGCTCCAGGCGCTTGAGCAGTGGCGTCAGCGTGCCGGAATCCAGCAGCAGGCGCTCGCCCAGGGCCTTGACCGTAGGCTGCGACACCACTGCAGCCTGCCATTCCCACAGCACCAGCATCACCAGGTATTGCGGATAGGTCAGGCCCAACTGATCGAGCATCGGCTTGTAGGCCCGGGTGACTGCGCGGGAGGCGGCGTAGAGCTTGAAGCACAGTTGGTCGTCGAGGGCCAGGGACAGGTCGGTCATTTGAGCAGGGCTTCGATCTCTTGGGTCAGGTCCTGGGGCTTGGTGGTCGGGGCGAAGCGCTTGACCACCTGGCCGTCGCGACCGATCAGGAACTTGGTGAAGTTCCACTTGATGCCCTTGGAGCCCAGCAATCCCGGGGCCTGCTTTTTGAGCTGTACGAACAATGGGTGGGCATCGCTGCCGTTGACGTCAATCTTCTTGAACAGCGGGAAACTGACACCAAAGTTCAGCTCGCAAAACTCCGAAATGGCGCCTTCGTTGCCCGGCTCCTGCTTGCCGAACTGGTTGCAGGGAAAGCCCAATACCACCAGGCCCTGGTCCTTGTAATGCTGCCAGAGCTCCTCAAGCCCCTTGTATTGCGGGGTGAAGCCGCACTTGCTGGCAGTGTTGACCACCAGAATCGCCTTGCCGGCGAAATCGGCCAAGGTCTTTTGCTCACCCTTGATGGTGGTGCAAGGGATGCTCAGCAGGTTGTCGCTCATGGCAGTGCCTCTACAGAGATAAGAAGGACTGAACGATAGTAGGCAATTCAATTGCGTGCAATTTAATTGGCGGGACTTATGCCTTGATATAACGGCCCCTGCGGGCACGAAGCCCGCAGGAGCTTGACGGCTCAGCGCGGTACCAGGTCCAGGCACACCGAGTTGATGCAGTAACGCAAACCGGTCGGCGGCGGTCCGTCCGGGAACACGTGGCCCAGGTGCGCATCGCACTTGGCGCAGGTGACTTCGGTGCGGATCATGCCGTGGCTGACGTCCCGGATCTCGACCATGGCCTGCTTGGCGATCGGCTCGTAGAAGCTGGGCCAGCCGCAGCCGGAGTCAAACTTGGCCCTGGAATCGAACAGCGGCTCATTGCAGCAGATGCAGTGGTAGACGCCGTCGGTCTTGGTGCCGTTGTACTTGCCGCTGAACGGTCGCTCGGTGCCTTTGAGGCGGCACACGTTGTACTGCTCCGGGTCGAGCATGGCTTTCCATTCTTCAACGGTTTTCTGCAACTTTTCCATCGGTACACCTCGGCAACTGAAAAAGCCTGATCTGTGTCTTTTCCATGGATCAGGCGGCACGTATGATTGCGCCTCTTCAAAGCGCCAGTCTGGCACCCGCGTTACCGGCATTCAAACGTATTTATGGGTCAGGCCAACGCAGGATTCTCAGCACGGTAGTCTTCACACCGTCTGGATCGTTCATTTTCAGGATCACATCGCCATGCAGGTCAGCAAATCGAACAAGCTCGCCAACGTCTGCTACGACATTCGCGGCCCGGTGCTCAAGCACGCCAAACGCCTGGAAGAGGAAGGCCATCGCATCCTCAAGCTGAACATTGGCAACCCGGCACCCTTTGGTTTCGAAGCGCCGGACGAAATCCTCCAGGACGTGATCCGCAACCTGCCTACCGCCCAGGGCTACAGCGACTCCAAAGGCCTGTTCAGCGCGCGCAAGGCCGTCATGCAGTACTACCAGCAGAAGCAGGTTGAAGGTGTCGGCATCGAAGACATCTACCTGGGCAACGGCGTGTCCGAGCTGATCGTCATGTCCATGCAGGCCCTGCTCAACAACGGCGACGAAGTACTCGTTCCGGCTCCCGACTACCCGCTGTGGACCGCCGCCGTAACCCTGGCCGGTGGCCATCCGGTGCATTACCTGTGTGATGAAGGCGCCGACTGGTTCCCGGACCTGGCCGACATCAAGGCCAAGATCACCCCGAACACCAAGGCCCTGGTGATCATCAACCCGAACAACCCCACCGGCGCCGTCTACTCCAGGGAAGTGTTGCTGGGCATGCTCGAACTCGCGCGCCAGCACAACCTGGTGGTGTTTTCCGATGAGATCTACGACAAGATCCTCTACGACGACGCCGTGCACATCTGCACCGCCTCCCTGGCGCCGGACCTGTTGTGCCTGACCTTCAACGGGCTGTCTAAATCCTACCGGGTGGCGGGCTTCCGTTCCGGCTGGATCGCCATTTCCGGCCCCAAGCACAATGCCCAGAGCTACATCGAGGGCATCGACATGCTGGCCAACATGCGCCTGTGTGCCAACGTGCCGAGCCAGCACGCCATCCAGACCGCACTGGGCGGCTACCAGAGCATCAACGACCTGGTGCTGCCACAAGGCCGCCTGCTGGAGCAGCGCAACCGCACCTGGGAACTGCTGAACGCGATTCCCGGCGTCAGTTGCGTCAAGCCGATGGGGGCGCTGTATGCGTTCCCGCGGATCGACCCGAAAGTGTGCCCGATCCTCAACGACGAGAAGTTCGTGCTCGACCTGCTGCTGTCGGAAAAGCTGCTGGTGGTCCAGGGTACGGCGTTCAACTGGCCGTGGCCGGATCACTTCCGGGTGGTCACCCTGCCGCGGGTGGATGACCTGGAGATGGCCATCGGTCGCATCGGCAACTTCCTGAAGTCCTATCGCCAGTAATGGGCATTGCGCTGTACGGCCCACCCGTGGTCGTACAGCGATTATCTGGCAACACTTCTCTGCCCTGCGCGGGCGGTATCGCCTTTTACGCCTGCCGGCTCCACCCTTGCTCGGGCATCACCCTATAATTACAGGGCTGCAAGGTAATGGGGCGAGGCTGCCGAGCCACACCAGGCCTCGGAAATTCCCTTCAAGGCTCTACATTCAGGCTGTAGGACACAGTTTGAAATAGTCCCCCGGTTGAATAGCCCCATGCCGCACCTTATATACCCCGCAGTACGCGACATATTAAGCATGAGGAGAATTCTACAACCATGATGCGCATTCTGCTGTTCTTGGCCACTAACCTGGCGGTCGTGCTGATTGCCAGCATCACGCTGAGCCTTTTCGGCTTCAATGGGATCATGGCGGCCAACGGGGTTGATCTGAACCTCAATCAGCTGCTGATCTTCTGTGCGGTCTTTGGTTTTGCCGGGTCGATTTTCTCGCTGTTCATCTCCAAGTGGATGGCGAAGATGAGCACCAGCACCCAGATCATTACCCAGCCACGCACCCGTCATGAGCAATGGCTGCTGCAGACCGTCGAGCAACTGTCCCGCGAAGCCGGGATCAAGATGCCTGAAGTCGGGATCTTCCCGGCCTATGAAGCGAACGCCTTTGCTACCGGCTGGAACAAGAACGACGCCCTTGTGGCCGTCAGCCAGGGCTTGCTGGAGCGGTTCTCGCCCGACGAAATCAAGGCGGTGCTGGCCCACGAGATCGGCCACGTGGCCAACGGTGACATGGTCACCCTGGCGCTGGTCCAGGGCGTGGTGAACACCTTCGTGATGTTCTTCGCGCGGATCATCGGCAACTTCGTCGACAAGGTGATCTTCAAGAACGAACAGGGCCAGGGCATGGCCTACTACGTGGCGACCATCTTCGCCGAACTGGTACTGGGCTTCCTCGCCAGCTCGATCGTGATGTGGTTCTCGCGCAAACGGGAATTCCGCGCAGACGAAGCCGGCGCACGCCTGGCCGGTACCGGCGCGATGATCAGCGCCCTGCAGCACCTGCGCTCCGAACAGGGCTTGCCGGTGCACATGCCGAACACCCTGACCGCCTTTGGCATCAACGGTGGCATCAAGCAGGGCATGGCTCGCCTGTTCATGAGCCACCCGCCACTGGAAGAGCGAATTGACGCACTGCGTCGTCGCGGCTGATAGCGACAAGAAGAAGGGGCGATTCAATCGCCCCTTTTTTGTGGGCGCTCTTCAGCGCCTGGCCAACCGGTACACCCGCTCGTCCAGGCGCGTGACGCCGTCCTGAACAAACTTCCAGCTGTCCCCCAGGATGTCCTGCTCCTGCAGCACATCCAGGCTCCACCGGCCGCCCAGGAGCAATTGCACTTCCTCATCGCTCACCGCGAACGGCGGGCCGGCCTTTTGCGACTGTTCATAGTCGAGGGTGATCAACAGGCCACGACTGCCTCCCGCCAGAATCTCATTCAAGTGCGCCGCATACTGCTCGCGCATCAACGGTGGCAGGGCAATCAGCGCCGCCCGGTCGTAAAGCGCTGTGCAACCAACCACGGCCCCGGCATCCAGGGCGAAGAAATCCCCGCACCACAGCTCGATGGAACCCGCCTGGAAGACTTTGAAAACACCGCGCTGGCTGACCTGCGGCGTCAGCTCCTGCTCGCTGAAAAACTCTTCAACGGCCTTTTCCGACAACTCGACCCCGATCACCCGATGCCCGATGCTCGCCAGCCACACCAGGTCCAGGCTCTTGCCGCACAACGGCACCAGCACCTGCGCCCCGCTCGCCACACCCAGACCGGGCCAGTGGCGCAGCAGGTAAGGATTCACCTCGGGCAAGTGGAAACCCGTCTGATTGCGCGCCCAACGCTCATGCCAAAATCCAGGTTCCATGATTTATTCTAAAAATTGATCAAATAGCGCTAAAACTTATATTAGATTTAGATCAATGATCTGATTGAAGATGGTCCCATCTTAACCCTCAGGACCCTACTCATGCTGCCCAGCCTGTTTATCTCCCACGGTTCGCCCATGCTTGCCCTGCAACCCGGTGCCAGTGGCCCGGCACTCAAGCGCCTGGCGGCCGAGCTGCCACGCCCCAAGGCCATTGTGGTGGTCTCGGCGCACTGGGAAAGCCAGGGGCTGCTCGTGACTGGCAGCGCCGCACCAGAGACCTGGCACGACTTCGGCGGCTTCCCACGGGAACTGTTCGCGGTGCAGTACCCGGCCCCAGGTGACCCGCAGTTGGCCGCCCAAATCGTGCAGCTCCTCAAGGCTGACGGCCTGGAAGCGCGCATTGATGATCAGCGCCCCTTCGACCACGGCACCTGGGTGCCCCTGTCGCTGATGTACCCGGCGGCCGATATCCCGGTGGTGCAGGTATCGCTGCCAAGCCGCATGGGCCCTGCCCTGCAAACCCGTGTCGGCCACGCACTGGCGAGCCTGCGGGAACAGGGCGTGCTGCTGATCGGCTCCGGCAGCATTACCCACAATCTCGGCGAACTGGACTGGCATGCCGGGCCGGAGAGCATCGAGCCCTGGGCGCGGGATTTTCGCGATTGGATGGTCAGCAAACTGGCAGCCAACGATGAAGCCGCGCTGCACGACTATCGTCGCCAGGCACCTCATGCCGTGCGCAGCCACCCCAGCGACGAGCATTTGCTGCCGCTGTATTTCGCCCGGGGCGCCGGCGGTGAATTCAGCGCAGCCCACCAAGGCTTTACCATGGGTGCGCTGGGCATGGACATCTACCGTTTCGCCTGATTGCAGGCAAAAAAAATCCCCGAACCAGTCGGGGATTTTTTATGTTCGATCAATCAGCCCGGGGGCGGATCAATCTTCGCGGTAGCGACGCAGCTTCAACTGCTTACCGGCAACGCGGGTGTCCTTCAGCTTGGTCAGGAGTTTCTCCAGGCCATCTTCCGGCAGCTCTACCAAGGAGAAGCTGTCACGCACCTGGATGCGACCGATTGCTTCACGTGCCAGGCCACCCTCGTTGAGGATAGCGCCCAGCAGGTTCTTGGCAGCGATGCCATCACGCGCGCCCAGCGCGGTACGGCAGCGAGCACGGCCTTCAGCCAATGGAACCGGAGCACGACGCTCACGATCACCACGGTCCGGACGGTCGCCAGTACGCTCTGGACGATCACCGCGCGGAGCGTTGTTCGGCACCAGTGGACGTTCTTTCTCGATGGCAGCCAGGGTCAGGGCCTGACCGTTGGTAGCCTTGCGCAGCAGGGCTGCAGCCAGGGCACGCGGGGTGCAACCGATATCGGCAGTCAGGCGGTCCAGCAGGTCGCCGTGGGTCGATTCAGCATCAGCCACCAGTGGCGACAGGCTGTTGGTCAGTTTCTTGATGCGCGCATCGAGAACGGCCTGGGCATCCGGCAGGCGGACTTCGGCAACTTTCTGACCGGTTACACGCTCGATCACTTGCAGCATGCGGCGCTCACGTGGAGTCACCAGCAACAATGCACGACCTTCGCGACCAGCACGGCCGGTACGGCCGATACGGTGAACGTAGGACTCTGGATCGTAAGGCATGTCAACGTTGAACACGTGGGTGATACGTGGAACGTCGAGGCCACGGGCAGCAACGTCGGTCGCCACAACGATGTCCAGACGGCCATCCTTGAGGGAGTCGATCACGCGCTCACGCTGGTTCTGGGCAATGTCACCGTTCAGCGCAGCGGCTTTGTAGCCTTTGGCTTCCAGGGCGCTGGCCAGGTCCAGGGTCGCTTGCTTGGTGCGCACGAACATGATCAGGGCGTCGAAGTCTTCGACTTCCAGCAGGCTCAATACAGCCGAGGTCTTCTGGTCAGCGTGAACCAACAGGTGAGCCTGTTCGATCGCGGTAACGGTCTGAGTCTTGGTCTGGATCTTCACGTGTTGCGGATCGCGCAGATGGCGTTCGGCAATGGCACGGATCGACTGTGGCAGGGTAGCCGAGAACAGTACGGTCTGACGGGTTGCTGGCAGTGCCTTGAAGATGACTTCCAGGTCGTCCATGAAGCCCAGCTTGAGCATTTCGTCAGCTTCGTCCAGAACCAGGTGGTTCACGGTCGACAGCACTTTTTCGTCGCGACGCAGGTGGTCGCACAGACGGCCCGGAGTGGCGACAACGATCTGTGCGCCGTTACGGATTGCTTTCAGTTGTGGGCCCATAGGCGCGCCGCCGTAAACGGCCACAACGGTAACGCCCGGCATTTGCTTGGCGTAGGTTTCGAAAGCGGTTGCTACTTGCAGCGCCAACTCACGGGTTGGCGCCAGGATCAGGGCTTGCGGCTCGCGCTTGGCAGGATCGATGCAGTGCAGGATTGGCAGGGCGAACGCGGCGGTTTTACCGGTACCGGTTTGCGCTTGGCCAATCATGTCTTGGCCGGCCATGATGATCGGGATCGATTGCTGCTGAATAGCCGAAGGTTCTTCGTAGCCAGTCGCGATGACGGCAGCAAGAATGTTCGGGTTAAGATTAAAAGCGGCGAAGCCGCCGGTTTCCTGGGTCATGGGTCTGCCTCTAAGTGCATCCGCAAAGACCCATGCTCCAAAGCTGCGCATGCCGTGTTGAGACTCAAGAGTCGCCCTGGCTGCTTTGTCGGCGGGGATTTGCGAAAACGAATGAATGAAAAAGATTCGTCAAGGAAGAGTCCGCTGTGCGGACGTGCAGCCGAAGCTGACTTCGGGGAATTGCGCTACCTAAACGCGGCCCGGTTAAAGGCCGGCGCGCACTATACCGGAAATCGCTGAAAAAGGGAGCTTTTTTTATCGCAAACCGCAGGTAAACGCCTCTGCATCAAAGGCTTTGCGCATCCAGGCAGCAGGGTCTATTTTTCAAAGGCCCGGCCCTGTTGGTCATGACGCTTAAACGGTTCACCCTTAACAGCGGGCCCTTCGGTCCGAAACCTCCCTTTGCGCCCGAGGGCACACCCCATGAACCAAGCCACCAACAGCCGCGTCAGCCGTGAACAGCAGGGTCATATCCTGTTGCTGGGCCTGGATCGCGTGGCCAAGCGCAATGCGTTCGACCTGGAATTGCTCAATGATTTGAGCCTGGCGTATGGCGAATTTGATCGCAATGAGGAAGCGCGGGTGGCCATTGTCTTCGGGCATGGCGATCACTTTACCGCCGGATTGGACCTGGCCAATGTGGGGCCCACGATGGCACAAGGCTGGCAACCGCCGTTGGGTGGTTGTGATCCGTGGGGCGTTTTCGCGGGGCCCCGGGTCAGTAAGCCGGTGATTGTTGCGGCTCAGGGGTACTGCCTGACCATTGGTATCGAGTTGATGTTGGCGGCGGATATCAATCTGTGTGCCAGCAATACCCGGTTTGCGCAGATGGAAGTGCAGCGCGGGATTTTTCCTTTTGGGGGCGCGACGTTGCGCTTTCATCAGATCGCGGGGTGGGGGAATGCCATGCGCTGGTTGCTCACGGGGGATGAGTTTGATGCCCATGAAGCGCTGCGGTTGGGGTTGGTGCAGGAGGTGATGGCCAGCGAGGATTTGTTGCCCCGGGCGGTGGCGCTGGCAAACCGCATTGCCCAGCAGGCGCCGCTGGGGGTGCAGGCCACGCTGATGTCGGCGCGCCAGGCACGGATCGAGGGGGAGACCGCGGCGGCGGCCGGGTTGCCCGTTTTGGTGGAGAAACTGCTGAATAGTGAGGATGCCAAGGAAGGTGTACGGGCGATGATCGAGAAGCGGCCTGGGGTTTTTAAAGGCTGTTGATTGTGGAGGGGGGCTTGGGGCGGGGTACATATCCGTTATTTAGGTAACGGCCACTATTGGTTCCGCTCTTACAG
>NZ_JACAQC010000056.1:0-60331 GCF_013385345.1 Pseudomonas sp. I8001 | reverse complement strand
TACCTAAATAACGGATATGTACTCAATCACCCCCCAAACGCATCCCTGAGAAACCCCGGCGCGATATACCGCTGATAATGCGCCTCGGACAAAATAAAAAACTCCCGATCAATCGCATCCCGCAACTCAGGCAACCCCCACTCCCGAAACTCCGGCATCAACACCATCCCGTAAGCCTCAAGATTGCTGATCACCCGCGCCCCCCGGGCAATCAACTGATACGCCCAGCAGTACTCCGACTGATGCGGCACAAACCGAATCTTGCGCTGCTCCAGCTGCCCCCGCAGCATTTTAGGGTCAAACACCTCAAGCTTCCCGGCCATCACCTGCACCAACAACTGCTCCAGCCGCAGCCACACCGCACGTTTTTCTTCCTCGTTATACCCGTTCCACTGAATCACCTCATGGTGAAACCGCTTACACCCCCGGCACACAAGATCGCCGTAAACCGTGGAGCACAGGCCTACGCAGGGGGTCTTGATGGTTTGGTTAGACATGGTCGACAACGCACAAATCAGCGAAACAGTTGCACATGTTAGCCCTTTGTCTAAGGTTGATCACCCTGCAAACTTGGCGCGGCAACTTACGTTTAGAATTTTTTTGCCGTAGAATCATCCGGCCTTGTAAGGCGCCAATAATCCGTTGGAAGCTGTTTTCAAAGCGTCACGAGCACAGTCGTTCCTAAAGAACGGTGTTGGCGATGGTTATTTACCCGGTAAATAGCCAGCGCCAACCCTCATCAGCTCCGTTCTGCAGGCGTAAAACTTTGAAAGCAGCTTCTGTGAGGATTGCCGGCAGCGCTGGCTCTACGGCCCAAAAAGCCCCTGAGCGCATGCGTGCCGTGCATTTCTGGATGAGCGTCCCGTGGGACCACTGATGAGGGTAATAACTGTGCTTGAAGCCTACCGCAAACATATCGAAGAGCGTGCAGCCCTGGGTATCGTTCCCCAGCCGCTTAACGCCGAACAAACCGCAGGCCTGGTCGAGCTGCTGAAAAATCCCCCGGCTGGCGAAGAAGAATTCCTCGTTGACCTGATCACCAACCGCATTCCACCAGGCGTTGACGAAGCTGCCTACGTCAAGGCCGGTTTCCTGTCTGCCCTGGCCAAGGGCGAAGCCACTTCTCCCCTGATCGACAAGAAACGCGCTGTTGAACTGCTCGGCACCATGCAAGGCGGCTACAACATCGTGACCCTGGTCGAGCTGCTGGACGACGCCACCCTGGCCCCCGTCGCTGCCGCCCAACTCAAGCACACCCTGCTGATGTTCGATGCTTTCCACGACGTCGCGGAAAAAGCCAGGAACGGCAACGAACACGCCAAAGCCGTGATCCAGTCCTGGGCCGACGGCGAGTGGTTCAAGAACCGCCCGACCCTGGCCGACAAGATCAGCCTGCGCGTGTTCAAGGTCACCGGCGAAACCAACACCGACGACCTGTCCCCTGCCCCGGACGCCTGGTCCCGTCCTGACATCCCGCTGCACGCCCTGGCCATGCTGAAAATGGCCCGTGAAGGCATCGTGCCGGATGAACAAGGCAAGACCGGCCCGATGAAGCAGATCGAAGAAATGCGCGGCCAGGGCTTCCCGATCGCCTACGTCGGTGACGTGGTCGGTACCGGTTCGTCGCGTAAATCGGCCACCAACTCGGTACTATGGTTCTTCGGCGACGACGTGCCTTACGTGCCAAACAAGCGCGCTGGCGGCTTCTGCTTCGGCAGCAAGATCGCTCCAATCTTCTACAACACCATGGAAGATGCCGGCGCACTGCCAATCGAGTTCGACGTTACCAACATGAACATGGGCGACGTGATCGACCTGTACCCGCATGCTGGCAAAGTCACCAAGCACAACAGCGATGAAGTCCTGACCACCTTCGAAATGAAGACTCCGGTCCTGTTGGATGAAGTCCGTGCCGGCGGTCGTATCCCGCTGATCATCGGCCGTGGCCTGACCGAAAAGGCTCGCGCCGAGCTGGGTCTGCCACCTTCGACCCTGTTCAAACTGCCGGAAGCCCCGGCTGAAAGCGACAAGGGCTACACCCTGGCGCAGAAAATGGTCGGCAAGGCCTGCGGCGTGGCTGGCGTTCGTCCAGGCACCTACTGCGAACCGAAGATGACCACCGTCGGCTCCCAGGACACCACCGGTCCCATGACCCGTGACGAACTGAAGGACCTGGCGTGCCTGGGCTTCTCCACCGATCTGGTAATGCAGTCGTTCTGCCATACCGCGGCCTATCCAAAGCCGATCGACGTGACCACCCACCACACCCTGCCTGACTTCATCATGACCCGTGGCGGCGTATCGCTGCGTCCGGGCGACGGCATCATCCACAGCTGGCTGAACCGCATGCTGCTGCCGGACACCGTCGGTACCGGTGGTGACTCCCACACCCGTTTCCCGATGGGCATTTCGTTCCCGGCCGGTTCCGGCCTGGTAGCGTTCGCCGCAGCCACCGGCGTCATGCCGCTGGACATGCCGGAATCGATCCTGGTGCGTTTCAAAGGTGAAATGCAGCCTGGTATCACCCTGCGTGACCTGGTTCACGCCATTCCTTACTACGCGATCCAGGCTGGCCTGCTGACCGTAGAGAAGAAAGGCAAGAAAAACGCTTTCTCCGGCCGTATCCTGGAAATCGAAGGCCTGGACAACCTGAGCATCGAACAAGCCTTCGAGCTGTCCGACGCCTCGGCTGAACGTTCGGCTGCCGGTTGCACCATCAAGCTGTCGAAAGAATCCATCACCGAGTACCTGAACTCCAACATCACCCTGCTGCGCTGGATGATCGGTGAAGGCTACGGCGATGCGCGCACCCTGGAACGTCGTGCCCAAGCGATGGAAGCCTGGGTTGCCAACCCTGAGCTGATGGTTGCCGATGCTGACGCCGAATACGCGGAAATCATCGAGATCGACCTGGCCGACATCAAGGAGCCTGTGCTCTGCGCGCCAAACGATCCGGACGACGCCCGTCTGCTGTCCAGCGTTGCTGGCGAGAAGATCGACGAAGTGTTCATCGGTTCGTGCATGACCAACATCGGTCACTTCCGCGCTGCCGGTAAACTGCTAGATCAGGTCAAGGGTCAGCTGCCAACCCGTCTGTGGCTGTCGCCGCCGACCAAGATGGACGCTCACCAACTGACCGAAGAAGGCTACTACGGCATCTACGGCAAGGCTGGCGCGCGCATGGAAATGCCGGGCTGCTCGCTGTGCATGGGTAACCAGGCACGTGTAGAGCCGAACTCGACAGTTGTATCGACGTCGACCCGTAACTTCCCGAACCGTCTGGGTGACGGCGCAAACGTCTACCTGGCTTCGGCCGAGCTGGCGTCGGTGGCTTCCATCCTGGGTCGCCTGCCGACCGTCGAGGAGTACATGGAATACGCCGCGAAGATCAACACCATGGCCAGCGACGTGTATCGCTACCTGAGTTTTGACCAGATCGCCGAGTTCCGTGAAATTGCTGCAAGCGCCAACATTCCTGTGGTTCAAGCCTAAGGTTTTGTTGCTGTAAACGAACGCCGCGTATCATCAGATGCGCGGCGTTTTTTTATGCGCCTCGATTGAGGCCCAGACCTTGTCCTGCGCCTGGGTGCACGGCGTGCCTTCCGGGTGTGCCTGGATCGTGGCGATCACCGCGCGTAACTCGGCCTTGCTCTGGTCCATTCGGGCTTGAAGCTCTTCTATCTGCGCAATCCTGCGCTCAAGCCTCAAGACGATATCGGCGCGTTTCGCCTCGCTCGGCGAATCGTCGGGCATCAGCGCCTTCAACTCCTGCAAGCTGAAACCGGCGCGCTGAGCGCCCTGGATCAATTGCAGCGTCTGCAACGTCTGCATGGGATAACGGCGATAGCCATTACCTTGTCGCTCGACCTGGATCAGCCCCTGGGCTTCGTAAAAGCGAATCTTCGAGGCTGCCAAGCCGCTGCGTTCCGCCAGTTCACCAATATTCATCGCCAACCCCATTGACCTTAAAGTGACCTTTAAGCTTAGCCTGAGCGCTCCCAATGTGAGGAGTCAAGCATGTCGCCCTTTGAAGCGTTGCAATTGCCCAACGGCCAGCTCATCAGTAACCGCATCGCCAAGGCGGCGATGGAAGAGAACATGGCGGATGCGAACCAGGCGCCTTCCGAGGCCCTGATGCGCTTGTATCAAGCCTGGGTCGACGGCGAGCCCGGCCTTATCCTGACCGGCAACGTGATGATCGACCGCCACGCCATGACCGGGCCCGGCGGCGTGGTGCTGGAAGACGAACGTCACCTGGACAAGTTTCGCCAATGGGCCGCGATTGGCCGGGCCAAGGGCGCGCAGTTCTGGGTGCAGCTCAACCACCCGGGCCGTCAGACCATGGCCAACCTCGGCCAGCAGGCCCTGGCACCTTCGGCGGTGGCCCTCGATCTCGGCGGCTTTTCGAAGATGTTCGCCCAACCCAAGGCCATGACCGAGGACGATATCCAGGACGTCATCACGCGCTTCGCCACCAGCGCGCGTCTCGCCGAAAAGGCCGGCTTCAGCGGTGCGCAGATCCATGCGGCCCACGGCTACCTGCTCAGCCAGTTTCTCTCGCCCTTGAGCAACCAGCGCACAGACCGCTGGGGCGGCAGCGTTGAAAACCGTGCGCTGCTGTTGCTGGAAGTGATCAAAGCCGTGCGCGCCGCCGTGAGCGCGGATTTCTGCGTGGCGGTGAAACTCAATTCCGCCGACTTCCAGCGCGGTGGCTTCGACGCCGCCGACGCCCGCTCCGTGGTCGAACTGCTCAATCCGCTGGCCATCGACCTGCTGGAACTGTCCGGCGGCAGCTACGAAGCCCCGGCCATGCAAGGCGAAGCCCGCGATGGGCGCACCCTGGCCCGCGAAGCCTATTTCATCGAGATGGCCAGCGACCTGGCGAAAGTCGCCAACATGCCGGTGATGGTCACCGGCGGCATCCGGCGCTTGCCGATCGTGCAGCAAGTCCTGGACAGCGGCATCGCCATGGCCGGGATCGCCACCGCGCTGACCCTGGAGCCGCACCTGATCAAGCAATGGCGCGCCGGCCGCGATCTCAACCCGCAATTGCCGCCGATCCGCTGGAAGCGCAAACCCCTGGCCAGCCTGGCGAGCATGGCAGTGGTGCGCTATCAGCTTCGCCGCCTGAGCCGTGGCCGCCAGCCGAAACCCGGGGTGACGCCGCTGCTGGCGTTGATAAAAGACCAACTGTTTATCGCCCGCCGCACTCGGCAATATCGCGCTGCGATGACCAATTCTTCACATTGAGCGGGGAGCATTCAGCGCCATGGAACTGTCCTTAACTGATCAGCAGCTTTTTACCCTCACTGACGATTGGAGTTCTTCATGGCGAAAATCACCCTGGCCCAGCAATTGGCGACCACCCTTGAACAGGCGGGCATCAAGCGCATCTGGGGCCTGACCGGCGACAGCCTCAACGGCCTGACCGACTCCCTGCGCACCATGGACAGCATCGAGTGGATGCATGTGCGCCACGAAGAAGTGGCCGCGTTTGCCGCCGGTGCCGAAGCCGCCGCCACCGGCGAACTGACCGTATGCGCCGGCAGCTGCGGCCCCGGCAACCTGCACTTGATCAATGGCCTGTTCGATTGCCATCGCAACCACGTGCCGGTGCTGGCCATTGCCGCACAGATCCCCTCCTCCGAGATCGGCCTGAACTACTTCCAGGAAACCCATCCCCAGGAACTGTTCAAGGAGTGCAGCCACTTTATCGAGCTGGTGACCAACCCCGAGCAGATGCCTCACGTGCTGCACCGTGCCATGCGCTCGGCGATCCTCAATCGCGGCGTAGCGGTGGTGGTGATTCCGGGGGATGTGTCACTGTTGGAAGTAGAAGATAAATTCAAACCATGGCCGGCCCTGCTGGCACCGCGCACGTTGCCGGCGGAACAGGACCTGCAACGCCTCACCGACATCCTCGAACACAGCGGCAAAGTCACCCTGCTGTGTGGCAGCGGCTGTGCCGGCGCCCACGATGAGGTGGTGGCCCTGGCCGACGCCCTCGGCGCGCCCGTGGTGCATGCCCTGCGCGGCAAGGAACATGTGGAGTGGGACAACCCGTTCGACGTCGGCATGACCGGCCTGATCGGCTTCAGCTCCGGCTACCACGCCATGCTCAACTGCGACACGCTGATCATGCTCGGCACCGACTTCCCGTATCGCCAGTTCTACCCGACCGACGCAAAAATTATCCAGGTCGACCGCAACCCACAGGCACTGGGCCGGCGTGCCACGCTGGACCTGGGCATTGCAGCTGACGTCAGCGAGACCATCCAGGCGCTGCTGCCGCGCCTGACCCGCAAGACGGACCGCAGCTTCCTCGAAACCTCGCTCAAGCATTATGAAAAAGCCCGCCAAGGGTTGGATGACCTGGCGGAACCGTCAAAGGCCGGCCGGCCAATTCACCCGCAATACGTTGCGCGCCTGCTCAGCGAACTGGCGGACGACGACGCAATCTTCACCGCCGACGTTGGCTCGCCGACAGTCTGGGCGGCGCGTTACTTGAAAATGAACGGCAAGCGCCGGTTGATCGGCTCGTTCAACCATGGCTCGATGGCCAACGCCATGCCCCAGGCCATCGGTGCGCAAGCCGCGTTTCCCGGGCGCCAGGTGATTTCGATGTCCGGCGACGGTGGGTTCACCATGCTGATGGGGGATTTCATCAGCCTGGCGCAACTGAACCTGCCGGTGAAGCTGGTGGTGTTCAACAACTCTTCTTTGGGCTTCGTCGCCATGGAGATGAAAGCGGCGGGCTACCTGGATACCGGCACCGAGCTGAAAAACCCGGACTTTGCCGCCATGTCCAACGCCATGGGCATCCTCGGTATTCGCGTAGAGCAGTCCGAAGACCTGGAACCGGCCCTGCGCCGCGCACTGGCCCACGACGGCCCGGTGCTGGTGGACGTGGTCACCGCCACCCAGGAACTGGTGATGCCGCCGAGCATCAAGCTGGAGCAGGCCAAGGGCTTCAGCCTGTACATGCTCAAGGCGGTGATGAGTGGGCGCGGTGATGAGGTGATCGAGTTGGCGAAAACCAACTGGCTCAGATAAGTCCCGCCACTGTAGGAGCGAGCTTGCTCGCGAAGAACGTCCAGGCGACGCGAGCTTTCAACTAGCCCGCGTCATCGTTAACGATCTTCGCGAGCAAGCTCGCTCCTACAGGTTACTTATGCGCTTTGCTTTTCCACCCACTTGCCGTAGGCATCAATAAACGCCTGCAAAAACGGCTTGGTCTTTTCCGAGACCTTGCCCGACTCATCGAACACGCTGCCCGCACCGCCCAGATAGGCTTCCGGCTGCTGCATGCACGGCACATCGAGAAACACCAGCGACTGGCGCAAATGGTGATTGGCCCCAAAACCGCCGATGGCGCCGGGAGACACACTGATCACCGCACCCGGCTTGCCGCTGAAGACACTCTGGCCATAAGGACGTGAACCGACGTCAATCGCATTCTTCAATACACCCGGCACGGAGCGGTTGTATTCGGGGGTCACAAACAACACCGCGTCGGATGAACGCACGTGTTGACGGAAAGTACTGTAGGCTGCCGGCGGTGCAGCACCGTCGATGTCCTCGTTGTAGAGCGGCAAATCGCCAATTTCGACAATGTTCAACTTGAGGTTGGCGGGCGCCAACTCGGCCAGTGCCAGGGCGACCTTGCGGTTGATCGACTCTTTTCTCAAGCTGCCGACCAGTACGGCAATCGTGTAGACCTTGCTCATTGGGGTTTCCCGATTTCTGACTTAAGGAGTTTGTAGTTATAGAGCCTGCGCGACGCTATCACCAGCGCGTTTTTGCAATCCCCAGGGACGTTTACACCGCAGATGGATTTGTAAGTAATGTCTGAAAAAGTCAACGAATAGTATTTTTTTTCAATAGGTAAACTACCCCGCTCTCCTACGGTCTACAGAACCGCAAATCGAGTGTTTATCTCCAGAGGTTCTAAACAGATGGCAGCAGTACTTGTCGGACAGTTCCATGCCAGAGACGCGGAAGGTCGCGTTTATTCGGTGCATGAGTTCCAGGAATCCAACCCGCCCCTCGACGGCCTGGCTGGCTCGGCGCCCACCACCACGTACAAGCTGGCCATTGGCGACCGCGTAGAAAAACTGGATGGCGATGAGTTCAGGCTGATTCAGTCGGGCACCGTCATCAAACGCGAATCGGCAACGATCCAGGCTTCATAAGACTTTATTCCCCATAGGCGATATCAACATTATCGCCGACGCCTCCCAGTGTCCGGTCCTTGCCGAACGAGAACAGATCAAAGTTGGTTTTGGCCTGGCTGGGAGGATAGTGGTACTGATAGGCCACGCCCCAAGGGTCCGTCAGCATGTCCTGATCCTTGAGATAGGGTCCCCGCCACTTCCCTTCTCCCGCTGGCTGAACCGTCAACACCGCCAGCCCCTCGTCGTCGGTAGGATAACGCCCTACATCCTGATGAAACTGCTCGACTGCCTTGCCCAGCTCTTTCAACTGGACCTTGGCCGTGGCGATTTCCGACTGAGTCACGTCGCCGAAGATCCGCGGCCCCACCGCAACCGCCAACACGCCGACCACCAGCACCACCACCAGCAGGTCCCACAACGAAAACCCGCGCGTGTCTGTTTTACCGAGCATCGATAAGGCTCCCCCGTGGATCCTCTGGTTGATACGCCCTTTGTATGACCTGCTGGTTGCAGGCGCCAAGGGACTTGATCGTGCAAGTCTAGTTGGGGCGCTGCCGTGGCGGGTCTTTTTTCCACGCCCGGGCCTGAGCCATTGAATCCACGTCGCGCTGAACATAGACTCCGGCCATGCGTTTACGTCATATCGAAGTCATTCAAGCGATTTTACAGACCGGACACCTCGGCACCGCCGCCGAATGGTTGCAACTGCCCGTGGCCGATGTGGACGCAACCCTCAAGGATGCCGAGCTGCAGTTGGGCTTCATGCTGTTCGCCAGTGTGCGCGGACGCTTGCAGGCCACCCGGGAAACCCTTGAGCTGCAGGCCGAAATCGCCCACCTCTATGCAGCCCTTGAGCCGATGCAACGCCTGGCCAGCAGCCTTAAGCACCATCATGCCCCGCCCTTGCGCGCACTGTGCACCCCGCCGCTGGCCAATCAACTGCTGCCCCAGGCGATCGCCGTGCTGCGCCGACGTTTCCAAGACACGCCGTGCAACCTCTCCAGCCATTCCACCCGGGATATCGTCAAAAGCCTGCTGCTGCACGAAGCCGACCTCGGCCTGAGCCTGCACGACCCGGACCATCCGCAAATCCACAGCCAACCACTGGCCCACGGCAAGCTGCAATTGCTCGCGCCCCATGGCTGGCTGAAGCCTCGGCAGAAGTACATTGCGCTACAGGAACTGGCCGGGCAGTCGATGATCGGCCTTGAAGGCCAGGACCCGCTGAGTCGCCTGCTGGACAGCAAACTGCAAGCCCTGCGCCCGCTGCCGGTGGTGCAAACGCGGGTGCAGACGTACCAGATGATGCGCAGCATGGTAGAAGCCGGGGAAGGCCTGGCGATTGTCGACCCGTTCACCGCCAGCGGCGCACGGGAAGCCGGGCTGGATGCGTGCCCATTGTCACCGCCGATTGTGGTGACCTTGTATGCGTTGACCCTGAAGGGCAGCGAGCCATCGCCCGCCTTGAATGCGCTGCTGGAGATTGTCACCGAGAAGGCTGAAAACCTGCTGACAAGCACATTGCCGTGAATGTGGGAGCTGTCGGGCCTTGGCGAGGCTGCGAAGGCGGCGGCACAGTCGATAAAGAGGTTGCCTGACACACCGCCATCGCGGCCTCGCTGGGGCTCGACAGCTCCCACAGGGGGTCGGGGAAGTCTGGGAGTTGTGTGCTCGGTCGCAAGCACTCGGGTTGCGCAAATCGAATGTGGGAGCTGTCGAGCTTCAGCGAGGCTGCGAAGACGGCGGCACAGTCGATAAAGAGGTTGCCTGACACACCGCCATCGCGGCCTCGCTGGGGCTCGACGGCTCCCACAGGGGATCGCGGGAAGTCTGGGAGCTGTGTGTTCGGTCGCAAGTACTTGAGTTGCGCAAATCGAATGTGGGAGCTGTCGAGCTTCAGCGAGGCTGCGAAGGCGGCGGCACAGTCGATAAAGAGGTTGCCTGACACACCGCTATCGCAGCCTCGCCAAAGCTCGACGGCTCCTACAGTAGATCGGTGCAGCTCAGACTGCTTCCAATTCTGTCTTGAACAACCGATACCAGAAAATCGCCACTTCGCGCGTCTGCGGATCAATCCCGCGATAGCGCAGGTGGTCGATCCCGCCCATCACATACCCGCAGCGCTCATACAGCCGGCAGGCACCGAGGTTGTTGTTCTGGGTCTCCAGCATCATCCCCGGCAGGTTCTTCTTGCGGCTCCAGAACTGCGCCACGTCCAGCAACGCCTTCGCCACCCCGTGGCGCCGCGCGGGCAAGACCACCGCCAGCTCATCCACATGGGCAAAGCCGTTCCAGTTGGTGCTGACCACGATATGCCCCACGGGCCGGTCATCGAGGTAGGCCATGAACACCGCACTGTCGGCCGCGTCACGGAAGCTGGCGAATTCCTCGGGATCGATGCCGTAGCATTTGCGGTACGGCACGATACGCTCCACCGCCCACTGGTCGACGCGCTTGCCCATTTCCGGCTTGCCGTAGGCGTTGACTTCAAAGCTGAAGTCGTTCCCCCACACGTAGGCGTCAAATCCTTCGTCAGCCACCCGGACACTGAGGCCCGGGTACTTCGGGTTCATTACAGCTTGCATAAACATCCTTAACCCTTGATGCAGTCGACGGTGTAACAACGACCACTGCCGTCATCTTCGTGTTGCAGTCCATGAACATCGGCAACAAAGCCGGGGAAACTGCTATCGAACGTCCTGGCAAACGCCAGGTAATCAATGATCGAGCGAGTCGATTCGGTAAAGCGCTCACCCGGCATGATCAACGGAATGCCCGGCGGGTAAGGCACCAGCATGACCGCTGCGACCCGACCTGGCAAAGCGTCGATGGACACCGCCTCGACTTCGCCCTTGACCAACAGGTCGTAGGCGTCGGCCGGTTTCATGGCGATTTCCGGCAGTACCGTGTACATCCGCTTCAGGTGCTTGGCCGTGGCATTGCTGCGGTAACAACTGTGCAACTGGTCGCACAGATCCTTCAAACCCAATCCCTGATACCGCGCCGGGCCCTGCTGAAACACCGATGGCAAACAGACAGCAAGGCTCACGTTGGCGTCATAACTGCGCTTGAATTCCAGCAGTTCGGTGAGCAGGGTACTCCACTTGCCTTTGGTGATGCCCATGGAAAACAGCACGAGGAACGAATACAGCCCGGTCTTTTCCACCACCAGCCCACGTTCCCAGAGGAATTTACTGACCACCGCAGCGGGAATTCCGCACTCGCTCAAAGCCCCGCCGGCATTCAGGCCAGGCATCACCAGGGTGACTTTTATCGGGTCCAGCAGCACGTAGTCTTCGGCGATATCGCCAAAGCCATGCCAGTCGGCCTGGGGTTGCAGCAACCAGTCCGCCGTCACCACCCGGTCAATGCCCGCCACCAGCGGCGGCTGCCAGATGGAAAACCACCAGTCTTCAGCGGCGATATGCTGGCGCAGGTTGGCCAGGGCGCGACGAAAGCTCAGGGCCTCGTCAAACATCTCTTGCAGCAACGACCGCCCCGCCGGCCCTTCCATCATTGCGGACGCCACATCCAGGGAGGCGATGATGCTGTACTGCGGCGAGGTGGAAATATGCATCATGAACGCTTCGTTGAAGCGGTCGCGGTCCAGCTTGCGCACGCCGCCATCCTGCACATGGATCATCGACGCCTGGCTGAACGCCGCCAGCAGCTTGTGCGTGGAGTGCGTGGTGAACACCAGCGGGCTCTCGGGCGTGCGCGAGGTGCCCATGCCGTAGCGCCCGGCGAAGAACTCATGAAACGCCGCGTAGGCGTACCAGGCTTCGTCGAAGTGCAGCACCTCGACGCTGTTGCCCAGTTGCTGCTTGATCAGCTCGGCGTTGTAGCACAGGCCGTCATAGGTGGAGTTGGTGACCACCGCCAGCTTGACCCTGGCCGGTCGGCCTCGGGTCAGCGGGCTGGCGTCGATCTTGGCGCGGATCGACTCGGGGCTGAACTCGCTCAGGGGAATCGGCCCGATGATCCCCAGTTCATTGCGCTCCGGGCACAGGTACAGCGGGATGGCGCCGGTCATGATGATCGAATGCAACACCGACTTGTGACAGTTGCGGTCCACCAGCACCAGGTCATCCCGGCCCACCATCGAGTGCCAGACGATCTTGTTGGCGGTGGAAGTGCCATTGATCACGAAGTAGGTGTGATCGGCGCCGAAGTTGCGCGCCGCCCGCGCCTCGGCTTCGGCCAACGGGCCGGTGTGGTCCAGCAGCGAGCCGAGCTCCGGCACCGACACCGACAAGTCCGAACGCAGGGTATTTTCCCCGAAGAACTGATGAAACGCCTGCCCCACCGGGCTCTTGCGATAGGCCACGCCGCCGCCGTGACCGGGGGTGTGCCAGGAATAATTGGAATCCGCCGTGTGCTGCACCAGGGCCTTGAAGAATGGCGGCAACAGGCCATCCAGGTAGGCGCGGGCCGCACGGGCCACTTGCCGGGCAAGAAACGGCACGGTGTCTTCAAACAGATAAAGAATGCCCCGCAACTGGTTCAGCTCGCTCATGGCATCGGCCGGGGCGTTTTCCAGGGTGACCTGCTCACCGAGGGCGAAGATCGGCAGGTTTGGCGCCCGCACCCGCGCCAGGCGGATCAGCTCCACCATGTTTTGCATCAGATGGGTATTTTCCCCGGCCCCCTCGGCGGCAATCAGCATGCAGGCCAGGCCGTGATGGGTCGAAGCCACCAGGCGACCCTCGGCGTAGTCCACCGCCGAAAAGATACTGAAGCCCTCCTGCTCAAGCTCCCGGGCGATGCCCCGGACGCGGTCGCCGGCAACGGTGTCGGCCTTGATGTCGCGGTGTACGATCAGAACCGGGAACTTCAGGTCTTTGTACATGAGCGCTTGGCGTCCTGAGGGCTATGCCTTCAGGGTAGAAGCTCGGGGCCGATGTGGCGAATGAAGATGTTCAACCGGTGTTCATAAAGCGCCGTCGATGACCTCGCGCAACACCAGCGCCGCTTGCACCGCTTGCTGGCGAGTCGCCAGGTTGGTGAAGCCCATCAACAGGCCTTGCTGACCGCCGGGCTCGATACTCCAGCCCGACACGGCCTGTATCCCCAGCCCGGCACGTGCGGCGGCCGCAGCGACGGCCTGATCGCAGACGTCCACCCGCAGCCGCGCCAGCAGGTTGATCCCGCCGGACTGCTCATCCACCTGCAAAAGCGCCCCGCAATGACTGGCCAGTGCCTCCACCAGAAAGCCGCGCCGCGCGGTGTAGAGCTGGCGCATTTTTTTCAGATGGCGGGTGAAATGGCCCTGGTCGAGAAAGTCCGCCGTGGTGGCTTGCAACAATTCGGCGCTGCGGTTTTGCAGCACGCCGGCGCTGGCCTCAAAGGCCGGGAGCAGCGCCCGAGGCACCACCAGATAACCCAGGCGCAGCCCCGGGAAGAGCATCTTGCTGAAACTGCCGGAGTAGATCACCCGGTCGGCCGTGTCCTGGCTCTTGAGCGCGGCCAGGGGCTGGCCCTTGTAGCGAAACTCGCTGTCGTAGTCGTCTTCCACCACCCAGCCGCCGTGGGCCCGTGCCCAATCGAGCAAGCGATGGCGCCGCGCAGTACCGAGGGCGACCCCCAGCGGGCTCTGGTGGGCCGGGGTGACAATCGCCAGCCGGGCGCCGGGCGCACGCCGTATGCCCTCCTCCACATCAAGCCCGTCGTGGTCCACCGGCACCGGGACCAACTGCGCCCCCAGGTGCAGCAGCAGTTGCCGCGCATGCAGGTAGCCCGGGTCTTCGAACCAGCATGGCTGGCCGGCCATCTGCAGCGCATCACACACCAGCGCGAGGCACGCCGAGTAACCGGCACACACGAACACCTGCTCCGGCGAACACTCCACGCCCCGGTACAGCGCCAGGTATTGCGCGATCGCCACACGCAGCGAGCGGGCGCCACGCACATCGCCCATGGCCAGGCTGTTCACATCGACTCGGCGCACTTGCCGGGTGACCAGCCGCGCCCACAGCTTGCGCGGAAAGCTGTCGAGCGCCGGCAAGCCCAACTGCAACAGGCGCGGGGCCGACGCCGGCGCCACGGGTTCGGGTTCAACCGGCAACGACTTGATCGAGCGCTGCGGCAACGCCTCGGCCACCACTGTTCCCGCCTGGCCCCGCGCCAGGAAGAACCCTTCGCTCACCAGCAACTGGTAGGCCGTCTCCACCGTGCCCCGGGCCACCTTCAGTTCCTGGGCCAGGCTGCGCACCGACGGCACCCGCTCACCGGGGCGCAGTTGGCCCTGGTCGATGGCCTGGCGAAAGCGCCGGTAGATCTCCTGGTATTTGGGCAGTGACGACATCGTTATCCGGCTCACAGTGAATCAGCCCTGAAGTCTGATCTTGTCCCAACCCGCTTGTCCATTCTTGGCCCTATTGAGCCGGCGACCCGGCCGCCACACTGACGGCATCACTTCACGAAACAAGGAGCACCCCATGCAACACCGTCTCGACTACGCCCTGGCGGCGCCCGTCGGCTACAAGGCCCTTGGCTCGGTGCACAGCTACATCCACGGCTGCGGCCTGGAGAAGGAATTGATTGACCTGGTGTACCTGCGGGTCTCGCAACTCAACGGCTGCGCCTACTGCCTGGACTCACATTCGCGCGACCTGCTCAAACAGGGCGTGAGCCTGGAAAAGCTGATGCTGCTGGCCGCCTGGCGCGAAGCGTTGCCGTTGTTCAGCCCGCGTGAACGCGCCGCGTTAGCTTGGGCCGAGTCGGTCACCCAGGTCGCACAAACCGAGGTGCCGGACGAACACTATGCCGAGGCCAAGGCCCTCTTCGATGACAAGGAAATTGCCGACCTGACCCTGGCTATCGTCCTGATGAACGCCCTGAACCGCGTCGCCATCAGCTTTCGCAAAGTCCCTGCCGCCGTAAAAGCGCACATGGAGCACGGCAACCATGAATGACTCTGTTGAGTTTGTGCACATCGAAAGCGACGCCGACTGCCTGGCCTGCTTTGCCGTTATGCAGCAACTGCGGCCAAAGCTCGAAGACCCGCACGCCTTCGTCCAGCAGATCCAGCGCCAGCGCGAAACCGGCTACCGCCTGCTGGCCGCCCGGGAAAACGGCCAGGTGCTGGGCCTGGCCGGTTATCGCCTGACGGAAAACCTGCTGTATGGGCGCTTTATCTACGTCGATGACCTAGTGGTGGACGCCTCGCTGCAACGCCGACGCCTGGGTGCGCACCTGCTGGACGAGGTACGCCAGCACACCCGCCGCCTGGGCTATCGCTACCTGGTGCTGGACACCGGCATGCACATGGCCCTGGCCCAACGCTTCTATTTTCGCCAGGGCCTGCTGCCACTGGGGATGCACTTTTCACAGGACCTCGGCCAATGACCCGCGCCCTGCTACTGAGCTTCAGCCCCCACGGCAAGGCCGCCCAGACCTTCCGCCTGGCCCGCGCCCTGCTCCGCGAACAGGCACCCGAGGCCGAAGTGGTCGAACGCGACTACGGCGGCCAGGGCTTGCCGGCGCTGACTCGGGAATACGCCAACGCCCTGACCACGCCCGGCGGCCTGAGCGGCCCGGCAACCGAGCGCTCCGAGCAACTGATTGTCGAGCTGGAAGCCTGTGACCTGTTGATCATCTGCACCCCCGTGCACAATTTCACGGTGCCGGCGGCCCTCAAGTGCTGGATCGACCATGTGGTGCGCATCCACCGCAGTTTCACGGTGAATCCGCAGTTTGAGAAAGTCGGCTTGCTCAAGGACCGGCGCACCTTTGTACTGGTCAGCTCCGGCAGTTCGCGAAAAAACCGCGAGCCCGACTTCCTCACGCCCTACCTGCAGGCGATCCTTGGAACCGTGGGCATTCACGCGGTGGATTTCGTCTATCTGGGGGCCATGGTGCGTGGCGCAGCCGCCGTGCAGCGCAGCCTGGAACAGGCCCACACGCAGTTGGCCGAGGCATTTGACCGGCAAGCGGGCGCCCGGGCGGCAATCAGCGCTGGCGCGTAAAATTAATGGCGCTAGAATCAGCGCCATTTCTACGCCCGCCTCCCTGATACGAGCCACCCATGAGCTTTGATTTCGACACGATCCACTCCCGCCTCGGCACCGGCAGCACCAAGTGGAGTCGTTACCCGCAAGACGTTCTGCCGATGTGGATTGCCGACATGGACATCGCTGCCCCACCGGCCGTGCTTCAAGCGTTGCACGAGCGACTGGGTCAGCAGATCCTCGGCTACAGCGTGGCCTGCGATGGCGTGCGCGAGGCGATCGTCGCCGACCTGTGGGCCAAGTACGCCTGGCGCGTACAGCCGGATGAGTTGCTGTTCCTGCCGGGGGTCGAGCCTGGTTTCAACATGGCGCTGCACGCATTTGTGCAGCCCGGCCAACCGGTGGTGTTGCAAACCCCCAACTATCGCCCGATCCGCCTGGCGCCCGGCCACTGGAACCTGCCGAAGATCGAAGTGCCATTTGAGCTGAGCGCCGAAGGCGAGTACCTCACGCCGTTGCCGGCAATGCGTGAAGCCCTCACCGGCGCCGGGGCGCTGCTGTTGAGCAACCCGCACAACCCGATGGGCAAGGTCTTCCCCCGTGAGGAACTGCTGGCCGTGGCCAGCGCATGCCTGGACCAGGGTGCGCTGATCGTCTCCGATGAAATCCACGCCGAGCTGTGCTTTGACGGCCGCCGGCATATTCCCACCGCCAGCCTCAGCCCCGAGATTGCCCAGCGCACCATCACCCTGATGTCGGCGAGCAAGGCGTATAACGTCGCCGGGTTGAAGACCTGCTTCGCGGTGATCCAGAATCCCGAGATCCGCGAGCGCTTCAACCAAGCCCGCTGCGGCATGGTCGACAGCGTCAGCCCCCTGGGCCTGGAAGCCACGCGTGCGGCCTACAGCGACTGCGGCGACTGGCTGCAGGCGCTGGTGGCCTACCTGCAAGCCAACCGCGATTACCTGCTGAACGCCGTGCAAACCCGCCTGCCCGGCGTGATCATGCATGCGCCTCAAGGCACCTACCTGGCCTGGCTGGATTGCAGCGCCCTGGGCCTGGACGACCCGCAACGGTTCTTCCTCGAACAGGCCAGGGTCGGCTTGAGCGCCGGGATTGAATTCGGCGATGACAGCCAGCAATTCGTGCGCCTGAACTTCGGCTGCCCACGGGCCATGCTGGAAGAAGGCATCGCCCGCCTGGAACGCAGCCTGCGTCACCGTTAAGGCGCAATTCACAACTTTTCGCAACGACCGCCGAACCCCTGCTGTTACTGTTTTTGCCGATTCGTCCCACCGGTAACAGCAGGAGTTCCATGGCATGACGACCCAGCCGCTCAACCGCTCGACCGACCCCAAAGCCCTTCCTCTCACACCGCCCAAGTCCGGCGCGGCGTTCCACGTGCTGCTCAAGAACAGCGCCAACAACAAGAAGGTGGAGGCCGGCGACAAAACCGCGCAAGGGCTCGCTGCCAGCAAGGAACAAGGCTATGAACTGGCCGCCAAGGACGCCGCGCCGCCCACCACCCTGGGGGATTACAAGGCCATCGGCCCGGCGGACGAAGTCGGCCCCGGCCTGATCCGCTATGAAACCCAGGACGGCAAGAAAGTCATCGTCAGCGAAAAAGACAGCCCCGAGCTGTTCAAGCAAGTCAGCGCCGACTTCAAGGCACTCTCCGGCGTCAACGCCAGCGAAGCCGCCGGCTACCAGCGCCTGGGCGGCGACGCCACGGCCCCGGAAAAGCTCGGTGATTACAAATCCCTCGGCCCGCCCGACGAAACCGGCCCCGGCGTGATTCGCTACGAGACCCAGGACGGCAACAAGTTCGTCATCAGCCAGCGCGACAACCCCGAGGCCTTCCAGAAAGCCAAGGAAGCCTATGAAAGCTTCACCGGCCTGGGCAGCAGCGAAGACGCCGGCTACAAGCGCGCCAGCGACAACGAAGTGTGGCCGCCCTACGCCGGCACCACCGTCGGCCCCAAGGATGAAGTCGGCCCCGGCCTGATCCGCTTTGAAAGCAATGGCCAGAAAATGGTCGTGGCCCGCGACGACAACCCCAAGCTGTTCGACTACCTGGCAGGCCTGCACGAGGTCTACACCAACCCCGACAAAAAGGCCGCCGTAGAGTCCGCGCTCAACGACGGCTCGACCCTGGCAGACGCCAATACCAAGGCGCCGGAGCTGAACGACTACAAGGGCTTCGGCTGGATCGAAGGCCAGCAAGGCAATGTGCTGACCTATGAAACCCACGACGGCACCAAGGTCGTCGTATCGGCCGACGTCAGCCCGGAACTGTTCAAGAGCGTGGCCACCGCCCAGGACACCTGGAGCAAGATCCACTCCAGTGAAGACGCCGGCTACAAGCTGGCCGGGCCGAATGACTTCCTGAAGAACACCGAGATCACCTTCGGTTCCCCCGACGAGCTGGGGGACGGCCTGATCCGCTATGAAACCAGCGAAGGCAAGGTCATCGTCTCCAAGGAGCTCAGCCCGCAGCTCTACGACGAAGTGGTGGCGAAATGGGAAGCCTGGAGCGCCGGCACCGTCGACGAGACCCGCGCCAAGTACAACCTGCCGAGCAACGATGAGCTCGACGTGCTCAACCTCGACACCGGCGTGCATGCCGACAAGGACGACGACAAATCGCCGACCCAGAGCGTCAGCGAACTGGCCACCACCGAACTGATCGACACCTACCGCGCCGGCGTCAAGGACGGCTCGATTCCCAAGGACGACCCACGGGCCAAACTGGTCCGCGCCCTGGAAGCCCAGGCCGCCTACCAGAACGGCCATGGCATCACCGGCTACGAAGAATCCAAGCGCCCGTTCAATACCACTTGGCGCGAGTTCGATGACAAGCAGACCGAGCTCACTTCCGCCGACATGCACGACATCATCGACGGCAAGGCGGTGCAGGAGCAGATCGGCGAGTTGTTCAAGGACCCGACGGTGCAGGCCGACTACAAGACCAAGATGGACGACGCCATCAGTCACCTGCCCAACAAGGACGAGATCAAGCAGAAGCTTCTCGACCTGACCAGCAACCCCGACTATGTGCTGTACCTCAAGGACCTGCAAAAACAGGGCAAGAGCCACGAAGCCCAGCAAGACCTGAGCAACACCCTGACCTCGCTGTCGCTGTTCGACCCGGAAGCCGCCACCAAGGCCGCGCAGAATATCCAGGCCGATGGCCTCACCACCGACCTCAACGAGATTCTCTCGGACCCGAGCAAGATCTCCGACGACAACAAGGAGCTGGCCACCAAGGACCTGTTCGGCCTGCTCAAGGGCGTGCTCAAGGGCAACCTGCTGGACCTGCCGCGCCGCAGCCAGGAAGTGCTGGAGAAATTCCTCAACGAAGGCCTGGAGGGCAAGGAGAAATCCTCGGCCGTGACCAAGGCCCTGGAAGAGCTCGGCGACGTCTACAAGAACAGCGGCACCATCAGCGAAGCCGACGTGAAAACCGCCCTGAGCAAACCGTATATCCCGGTGGCGGATCGCGGCATGCTCGGCGAAGTGTTCAACACCCTCAACAGCAAAGGCATCCTCGGTTCGATGGGCGCCGGCGTCAGCCTGTTCTCGGGGATTTACCAACTGGTGGGCAAAGGCGGCAAGCTCGGCGAAACCCCGGCCCAACGCATGACCATCGCCAAGGACTTCCTGAGTTTTGCCGGCGGCGCCAGCCACTTCGTCAAGCTCGGTGACAAGATCGGCGAAGCCCTGGGCAAGGGCGGCCTGGTGGACTTCCTCGGCCTGGACAAGACCCTGCCGGAAATCTGGGGCAAGGAAGGTGCGGCCGGCAAAGTCATCGACTTCAGCAAGCCCACCGAGATCGACTCAAAGGTCAGCAAGGAAATCGCTGCGGCCCTGGACGCGGTTCCCGACAGCCAGTACGACGGCGTGGCCAAGCTGTTTGGCGAGGGCGACAAGGCGGTAACCGAAGCTACCGAAGGCCTCGCCACTCACCTGGATGACGGCCTCAAGGCAGCCGGTGCGGCCAAGCTTGGCGCCTCCCAATCGGCGAAGATCGCCGGTTCCGTGATCAAGGTGTTGGGCCCGGCGACGGACATTGCCGGTGGTTTTGCCGACATTGTGCTCGGCGCCCTGGCGATCAAAAGCGGCGTGGACAGCAAAGACCCGTTGGCTCAGGCCGCAGGTGGCTTGCAAGTGGCGGGCGGTGCGTTCGGCGCGTCGGCCGGGGTATTGGGTGCGGCGGCGCTGTTTGGCGCAGGCACGGCGGCGGCGCTGACCGGGCCGCTGTTCCTGGTGGGCGTGGTATTAGCGGTGGTAGGCGGGATCATCGGTTACTTCGTCGACCACAATAAAAAACAGAAGGCTACCGAGAAGGAAAACGACTGGTACCGCGACCTGGCCGGCGACGGTTTGCTGCAGGACAACTGGGCGGATAAGGTCGAATACGCCCACTACGAGATACACCACTACCACGGCCGCGACACGCCGACCGATGACAGCCTGTTCCGCTTCCAGCAATCGGAGTGGGAGCATTTCGACTCCACACCACAAAGCGGCGGCTCGTCGAGCAACCGGCTGGATGGGGATTTGCACAAGGACTACAAGGACCCGAGTGAAACGCCCAAGGCACTGCCGGATGCTTCGGATGAGAAGCCAGGATCCCGGCCATCGGGCGGCGGGCCTCGGCTCAACTAAGCCTCCAACGGCTGTATGCAAAACAAAATGTGGGAGCGGGCTTGCTCGCGAAAGCGGTGGATCAGTCATTGTAGATGTCGACTGTCACACCGCCTTCGCGAGCAAGCCCGCTCCCACATTGGGATTGGGTTCACAACTGGACTCGGGTTTACAGCTTGGCGATCGACACTTCAGTCGACTTCACAAAGGCAATCACTTCACTGCCCACCTTCAATTCCAGGTCACGCACCGAGCGTGTGGTAATCACCGACGTCACGATCCCCGACGCGGTTTGCACGTCGATCTCGGACACCACTTCGCCGATCAGGATTTCCTTGATCACGCCTTTGAACTGGTTGCGCACGTTGATCGCTTTAATGGTCATGTCGGCTTTTCCTTTGGTCTGTTGGGTCAATCCGCACGAATGCGCAGGCACTCAAAGTGCCCTATTCGTGAAACCAACAAAAGGAATATATAACTCTTTATTTATTCCATAAAAACATATGCAAGCTGTTGCACAGCCAACAGTGATTCAACAAAGTGCCCGCCTCCCCGCTCCCAACCACTCCCCACGTAGCAGCTGTCGAGCCCAAGCGAGGCTGCGTCAGCGGTCTGTCTGAAACACCGCGAACGCAGCCTCGCTTGGGCTCGACAGCTGCTACGCCAGGGTGCTGCCCTGCCCTGCAAAGACGCTGGCACAGAGACTGCATATTCCTATAACGCATGATGGAACATGCCATATGAATTTTCTGAATATAAGAAAAGCCTTCTCTTTTCCCGCCTTGTCCGGAGCTGTTCCATGAAACCCTTCTTCAAGACCCTGTTGGGCGCCTGCGCCCTCGCCTTCAGCCTGCAACCCCTGGCCCATGCAGCGGAAACCGACCCTGCGCAAGTCAACCTGGACTACGCCTACTACTCCCCGGTGAGCCTGGTGCTCAAGCACTTCGGCTGGCTTGAAGAAGCGCTGCCGCAAACCAAGGTCGGCTGGGTGTTGAGCCAGGGCAGCAACCGTTCCCTGGAATACCTCAACAGCGGCGGCGTCGACTTCGCCTCGTCCGCCAGCCTGTCGGCGGTGCTCAGCCGGGCCAATGGCAGCCCGATCAAGTCGGTGTACGTGTACAGCCGCGCCGAGTGGACTGCACTGGTGGTGCGCAAGGACTCAACGTTCAAAAGCGTCAGCGACCTCAAGGGCAAGAAAATCGCCGCCACCAAAGGCACCGACCCGTACCTGTTCACCCTGCGCAGCCTGCAGAAAGCCGGCCTGAGCAAGGACGACGTGGAACTGGTGCACCTGCAGCACCCGGACGGCCGTACCGCGCTGGAGAAAGGTGATGTGGACGCCTGGGCCGGTCTCGACCCGCACATGGCCGCCAGCGAAATCCAGGCGGGTTCGCGCCTGCTGTACCGCAACAAGGACTTCAACAGCTACGGCGTGGTCAGCGTGACCGACAAATACGCCAAGGAGCATCCACAGACCATCGCCAAGGTGCTCGGTGCCTATGAAAAAGCCCGCAACTGGGCGGTGAAACACCCCGACGAATTCGCCAAGCTGCTGGCCGACGAATCCGGCCTGCCCCTGGAGGTGGCCAAGCTGCAATTGTCGCGTACCGACTTGAGCAGCCCATTGCTCACTGCCCAGGACGTGGTGTCGTCCAAGGCGGCCGCGCCGATCCTGGTCTCGGAAGAACTGGTGCGCCGTGGGGTGAATGTGGATCAGGTGATCGACCAGTTGATCGACCCAAGCTTTGGCCAGGCTTTGCCTCGTCCATAAGGGGAGCGTCATGCGCAGCAAAAGCGAAACCCTGCCCGTCGCACTCGCGCCAACGCTCACCGTGCAGCGCAGCGCCTGGCCGCGGCGGCTCAAGGGCCTGGCGTTGCCGGTGTTGATCCTGGTGATCCTTGAAGTGGTGGTGCGCATCGGCTGGCTGCCGTCCTACCAGATGCCGGCGCCCAGCGAGATCGCCGTGACCCTCACCGACCTCGCCGAAGGCGCGCTGTGGAAACACATCAGCGCCAGCCTGTTGCGGGTGCTGCTGGGGTTCACCATCGGCGCCGGCCTGGCCCTGGTGTTTGCCGCCTGGGTCGGCTTGAGCCGCGAGGCCGAGGCGTACCTGGAACCAACCTTCGCCGGCCTGCGCTCGATCCCGAGCCTGGCCTGGGTGCCGCTGTTGCTGCTGTGGCTGGGCATTGATGAGACCTCGAAGATCGTGCTGATTGCCATCGGCGCGTTCTTTCCGGTGTACCTCAATGGCGTCGCGGCCATTCGCGACATCGACCGCAAGCTGGTGGAAGTCGGGCAGATGTATGGCTTCAGCCGCACGCGCCTGGTGCGTCGCATCCTGTTGCCTGCCGCCCTGCCCGGCCTGTTCACCGGCTTGCGCAGCGGCCTGAGCCTGGCGTGGATGTTCCTGGTGGCGGCCGAGTTGATCGCTGCGACCAAGGGCCTGGGTTACCTGCTCAGCGATGGCCGGGAAACCTCACGGCCTGACATTGTGCTGGCGGCGATCATCGTGCTGGCGCTGCTGGGCAAGATCAGCGACGGCCTGTTGGCGGCCCTGGAAAAACGCTGCCTGGCCTGGCGCGACACCTTCAACGGCCAAGGCCCGGAGAATTGAGCATGAGTGAAGCGCTACTGGACATTCGCGTCGAGCGGAAAAACTTCGGCGCGACGACGGTGCTGACCAATGTCCATTTGGCCTTGCAGCCGCGGGAAGCCGTCAGTTTGCTGGGCCCCAGTGGCTGCGGCAAAAGCACCTTGCTGCGGATCGTCGCCGGGCTGGAAAAGGACTATCAGGGGGAACTGTTGCAAGGTGGTGGTGAGGTCGCGTTTGTATTTCAGGAGCCACGCCTGATGCCGTGGCTGACGGTGGAGCAAAACATTGGTTTCAGCGATGACGTTGGCTATGACAAGGCCTGGGTCGCGCAGTTGATCGATGAGGTTGGGCTTACGGGTTTTGGCCAGGCGTTGCCCAAGGCGTTGTCTGGCGGGATGGCGCAACGGGTGGCGATTGCTCGCGGGCTGTATTCACGACCGCAGGTGCTGTTGCTGGACGAACCGTTCAGCGCGGTGGATGCGTTTACCCGCATGAAGCTGCAGGACCTGCTGCTGCAATTGGCCGAGCACCACGGGATCGCCCTGCTGTTGGTGACTCACGATGTGGACGAGGCGCTGTACCTGAGTGACCGGGTGTTGGTGATGGATAACCGGCCGAGCAGTATTCGCCAGGAGCTGGCGGTGGAGCTGGTGCATCCGCGGGATCGGCGGGATCCGCTGTTGGCGCGGCTCAAGGCACTGGCGTTGACTGAGCTGCAACGGGCGCATGTGATCTGAAAGGCACGTGTTGAGTCCGCCCAAAATCAAAAGCTAAAGCGGGCACGGTTCAAATGTGGGAGCGGGCTTGCTCGCGAAGGTCGTTAACGATGACGCGGGCATCCTGATTCAACGCGGCGCTCTCAGGTTCTTCGCGAGCAAGCCCGCTCCCACAAGGATCGCATCAAGCAGCCGATTTACGCGGCGTCAACGTCACCCAATACTGCGTACGGGACTGCACTTGCAGCGGCATCGTCGACGCCAGCAACGCAAGAATTCGATCGGTATCAGCCAACTGAAAACTCCCAGTGACCCGCAGCGCTTCAAGGCTCGGGTCCCAGCGCAGCACACCCGGCCGATACCGCTCCAGCTCCCGCAAAAAATCACCCAACAGCTGGTTCTGCGCAGTCAGCACACCGTCGCGCCAACCCAATTGCAACACATCAAACCCCACCGCAGCGCCCATCCCCGACGCCTGCAACCGTGCCTGCTGCCCCCCCTGCAATGTCGCCACTTGCCCACGCAGGTCCTGCACCTGCACCGCGCCCTTCAACACCGACACCAAACACCCGGAAGACAACTGCCGCACACACACTTCAGCCTGGCTGACGATCACTTGGCCATAACGCGTCTGCACCGTCAGCGTACCAGCCCCCGGCACCGTCAACGCCATCTCCCCTTCCACCAGCGTCACACGGCGCCGGGCCGTATCCACGTCCACCGCGCTCGCGGTATTCAGTTGCAGGCTGCTGCCATCCAACAGCGGCACTCGCTTGCGTTCGCCAGTAGCGGTGTGCAGGTCGGCGCGCCACACGTCGATAGGCAATTGCCGGCTGAGCAACCACGCGGTTGGCAACAACGCGGCGACGCCCAAGGCACGCTTGAGTACTGCACGCCGTCCCGGTTGCGGACGATCGAGGCTGGCCATGGCCAACGCTGGCGGCAAGTCGGTAAACCGTTGGCGCAGCGACTGGGCTTTTTGCCAGATCTGCTCATGCTGGGGATGGCTGTCACGCCACTGCTGCAGGCGGGCGTGATCACGTTCGGTGGCGCTGCCGGATTCCAGCAACGCCAGCCATTGCGCCGCCGCCCGGGCGAGATCCGGCGCAGTACGGCTCACAGTTCCACCAGCAGGCAATGCTCGTAAGCCTGGGCCATGTAGCGCTTGACCGTACGCTCGGACACCTTGAGCCGCTCGGCAATCTCCCGATAGGCGAGTCCTTCCAGCTGGCTCCAAAGAAACGCGCGGCGCACTACCGCCGGCAAACCGTCGAGCAATTCATCCAGGGCTTGCAGGGTTTCCAGCAGCAACCAGCGTTGCTCCGGCGACGGCACGCAAGCCTCCGGCAACTGCATCAACGCATTGAGATACGCCTGTTCCAGACTGCGCCGCTGGTGAAAATTCACCAGCAAGCGCTTGCCCACCGTTACCAGATAGGCCCGGGGCTCCTGCAATTGCGCAATCGGCTGCGCGCTGGCCAGCACCCGCAGGAACGTGTCCTGGCTCAGGTCGGCCGCATCCCAGGCGTTGCCCAAGCGGCGCCGCAGCCAGCTTTCGAGCCAGCTGCGGTGGTCGCGGTACAACGTGTGAAGGCTGGGTTCAGCGAGGTGCGTCGGCACTACAGCATCATTCATGGCAAGTAACCTGCGCGGCGCGAGTCAGTCTCAAATGAGATTCATTCTATTTAATAACCCGCCGGCGTACCACGTTCTTTTGCACACGATGTTTAAAGCATTGCGGCCTTTTGCCTGAGCATGTCGATAAACAACCCCAACTCGCGGCTCACCGGGTCGCCCTTGCGCAGCAGCATCCCGAACGGTGCCAGTTGCACCTCCAGCACCACCGGCAAGGCCACCACGAGGCCCATTTTCAAGTAATCCCGCAGGGCGCTTTCCGAGAGCACCATGATCGCGTCGGTGAGTTGAATCAGTTGCTGCATGGAATACACCGAACTGCACTCAATAATGTCCGCCGGCTGCGGCAAGGCCAGGTGTTGCAATGCTTCATCAAAACCAATGCGCGCCGGGCTGGTTTGCGGTTGCAGAATCCACGGCCAGTCACTGACCAGTTCCGCCAGCGGCAGATGCTCGCGCTGGGCCAGGGGGTGGCCGGCGTGCACCACCACCAGCATGCGTTCGTTGCCCAGGGGCTCAAAGGTGTAATGCTCACTGTCGGTGGCGGCGTTGCGCCGGGCGATGGCCAGGTCGATGCGGCCTTGCTCCAGCAACTGGATCACCTGGTCGCTGGTATCGCCCATGATGCGAATGCGCATCTGCGGGTTGAGGGTTTTGATCTGCGCAATGGAGTCCATCACAAGGTCCGGCGCCGCGCCCATGATGGTGCCGATCGACAAATACCCGTAGCCGCCCTGCTGGCGCATCATCAGTTCCTCGGCGCAGCGGTCGAGGCCACTCAGCGCCGACTCGGCAAAGCGGATCAATTCCTTGCCCAGTGCCGTCGGGCGCATGCCCCGGGGCAGGCGCTCGAACAGGTCACAGGCAAACATATCCTCGATCTCGCGCAACATGCGCGTCGCCGCCGGCTGCGACATGTTCAGGCTTTGGGACGCACGGTGCAGGTTCTGGCTGGAACTCAAGGCCACCAGCATATGCAGATGCTTGTAGCGCAGGCGGTTGAACAGGCTGCGGGAGATTGCGGGACTACTCATTTTTTTCCTTGTTATCGATACCCTGAGATTATCAGTTGTAAGCGAGATTCGATTTGTAGCGTATAGATGGAGCGCCGTACAGTCCTTCCCATAAGAACAAAACAACTGGACTGAACAATGAAGACCCTGCCTGCGTCCTTGCTCGCCAAGATTTCCTGGCGGCTGCTGCCCTTTCTGCTGTTGATGTACATCATGGCCTTCCTCGACCGCGCCAACGTTGGGTTCGCCAAGCAAGCCTTCCAGGCCGACACCGGCCTCAGTGATGCCGCCTTCGCCTTTGGCGCCGGGGTGTTTTTTGTCGGCTATGCGCTGCTGGAAGTGCCGAGCAACCTGATCATGCATCGCGTCGGTGCCCGCCTGTGGATGTGCCGGATCATGGTCAGTTGGGGCCTGGTGTCCGCCGCCATGATGTTTGCCCATAACGAAACCAGCTTCTACCTGTTGCGCTTCCTGCTGGGCGTGGCCGAAGCCGGATTTTTCCCCGGGGTGATTCTCTACCTCACCTACTGGTTCCCCTCTGCCGTGCGCGGCAAGGCCATGGGTTTCTTTTACTTTGGCGCGCCCCTGGCCTTCATCTTCGGCAGCCCGCTCTCGGGCCTGTTGTTGGAGCTGGACGGGTTCTCTGGGCTGCACGGCTGGCAATGGCTGTTCGCGGTGGAAGGCCTGATGGCCACCGCGGTTGGCATCTGGGCCTACTGGTACCTGGACAACCGCCCCGCCGATGCCAAATGGCTGAGCGTTGCAGAGCGCCGCCAGATCCAGGACCTGCTCGACCGCGAAGACCAGCACAAAACCTCTCACGGCCGTAGCCTGCTCACTGTGCTGTGCCAGCCCAGCGTGCTGTACCTGTGCCTGGTGTACCTACTGATCCAGGCCAGCGTTTACGGCGTGGTGTTCTACTTGCCAACCCAGGTCGGTGGGCTGCTGGGGACCAAGGTCGGCTTGATGGTGGGCCTGGTCTCGGCGATTCCCTGGGTCTGCGCGCTGTTCGCCGCGTGGTGGATTCCCGGCTATTCCGACCGCACCGGCGAGCGCCGCAAAACCGCGTCCCTGACCCTGTTGATGGCCGCCGCCGGGATCGCCTGCTCGGTGACCTTTGCCAACCCGCTGCTGGGCATGCTCGCCCTGTGCTTTGCCGCCTCGGGCTTTATCGCCGTGCAACCGGTGTTCTGGACCTTCCCGTCCAGCTACCTGGCCGGCAGCGCAGCGGCCGCCAGCATCGCCCTGATCAACTCCTTCGGCGCCCTCGGCGGTTTTATCGCCCCGGTGCTGAAGAACTGGGCAGAAACCGCCTTTCACTCCCCTGCGGCCGGCCTTTACCTGCTGTCCGCCACCACTGTAGTCGCAGCCTTGCTGGTACTCGGTATCCATTCCCCAGGCCATAAAGCGACGAACACGCCGGCCACTGTTTAATCAAGGAGTCACACCATGGGCAATCTCACAATCAAGCACGTGCGCGCCTTTGTGCTGCGCGGCGGCGGCGCGGACTACCACGACCAGGCAGACGGCCACTGGATCGACGATCACATCAGCACCCCCATGAGCAAATACCCCGAGTACCGCCAGAGTCGCCGCAGTTTCGGGATCAACGTACTCGGCACGCTCGTGGTCGAAATCGAGGCCAGCAACGGCACCGTCGGGTTCGCCGTGACCACCGGTGGCGAGCCCGCCGCCTATATCGTCGAGAAGCACCTGGCGCGCTTCCTGGAAGGCGCCCGCGTCACCGATATCGAAAAAATCTGGGACCAGATGTACCAGTCCACCCTGTACTACGGCCGCAAGGGCCTGGTGATCAACACGATCTCCGGTGTCGACCTGGCGCTGTGGGACCTGCTCGGCAAAATCCGCCAGGAGCCGGTGCACCAGTTGCTCGGCGGCGCGGTGCGTGACGAATTGCAGTTCTACGCCACCGGCGCCCGCCCCGACCTCGCACAGAAGATGGGTTTTATCGGCGGCAAGATGCCCCTGCACTACAGCCCGTCGGAAGGCGAAGAAGGCCTGCGCAAAAACCTCGAGGAACTGGCCACCATGCGCGAACGGGTCGGTCCGGACTTCTGGCTGATGCTCGATTGCTGGATGAGCCTGGACCTGAACTACGCCACCAAACTGGCGATCGGCGCCCATGAATACGGCCTGAAATGGATTGAAGAAGCGCTGTCGCCCGACGACTACTGGGGCTATGCCGCCCTGCGCAACAACGTGCCCAAAGGCATGTTGGTCACCACCGGCGAACACGAGGCTACCCGTTGGGGCTTTCGCATGCTGCTGGAGATGGGGTGCTGCGACATTATCCAGCCGGATGTGGGCTGGTGCGGCGGCCTCACCGAGCTGGTGAAAATCTCGGCCCTGGCCGACGCCCATAATGCGCTGGTGGTGCCTCACGGCTCGTCGGTCTACAGCTACCACTTTGTTGCGACCCGCCATAACAGCCCGTTCGCCGAGTTCCTGATGATGGCGCCCAAGGCCGATGAGGTGGTGCCGATGTTCCACCCGCAACTGCTCGGTGAGCCGGTGCCGGTGAATGGCCGCATGCGCCTGTCGGTGCTCGACAAACCCGGGTTTGGCGTGGACCTCAACCCCGATTGCCAACTGCATCGTCCGTATAACCGCTGAGGATTCCTGCCATGAACATGCCCCACAACGCTTTCAAGGCCGCGCTGCGTAAAGACGCCGCGCAATACGGGATCTGGGCCGGCTTCGCCACCGCCTATGCCGCCGAGATTGTCGCCAGCACCGGTTATGACTGGATGCTGATTGACGGCGAACACGCCCCCAACACCGTGCCCAGCGTGCTCAACCAGCTCCAGGCCGTGGCTCCCTACACCACCGCCCCGGTGGTACGCGCGGTAAGCAGCGACGCCAACCTGATCAAGCAACTGCTGGACGTCGGCGCCCAGACGCTGATGATCCCGATGGTCGAAACCGCCGAGCAAGCCAAGGCCCTGGTGCGTGCGATGCGTTATCCGCCCCACGGTATTCGTGGCGTTGGTGGCGGCTTGACCCGCGCCACCCGCTGGGACGGCGTGGCCGACTACCTCAATACTGCCCATGAACAGCTGTGCCTGATCGTGCAGGTGGAGTCGCGCCTGGGCGTTGAAAACGTCGCGGCGATTGCGGCGGTGGAAGGCGTGGACGCGGTGTTTATCGGCCCCGCCGACCTGTCCATCGGCCTCGGTCACGCTGGCAATCCCGGGCACCCCGAGGTACAGGAGCGCATCCAGTACGCGGTCAATGCCACGCTGGCGGCCGGCAAGGCCTGCGGCATTCTCGCGCCCAACGAAGACGACGCCCGCCGCTATCAAGCCTGGGGCTGCCAGTTCATTGCGGTGGCCATCGACATCAGCCTGCTGCGCCAGGGTGCCATGTCGACCCTGGCCCGCTATCGCCCAGCCGCCGACGCCAAGGCGCCGTCACGTACCTACTGAGGAGCCAAGCATGTCATCCGTACCGGTCTACCAGAACTTCATCAACGGCCGCTTTACCCCGAGCGATGCCCACCTGGATGTGTTGAACCCGGCTACCGGCGTCCTGCTGTCGAAGGTCCCGGCGTCCACCTCCGAAGACATCGACCAAGCCTTGGCTGCCGCACGTCATGCGCAAAAAGACTGGGCGCGCAAACCGGCGATCGAACGTGCCGGGCACTTGCGCCGCATCGCCGCCAAGCTGCGGGAAAACGTCGCCCACCTGGCGCGCACCATTACCCTGGAGCAAGGCAAGGTCAGCGGCCTGGCGGAAGTGGAAGTCAACTTCACCGCCGACTACCTCGACTACATGGCCGAGTGGGCCCGCCGCATTGAAGGCGAGATCATCACCAGCGACCGCCCCAATGAAAATATCTTCCTGTTCCGCAAACCCCTGGGTGTGGTGGCCGGCATCCTGCCGTGGAACTTCCCGTTCTTTTTGATCGCCCGCAAGATGGCCCCGGCGTTGCTCACCGGCAACACCATCGTGATCAAACCCAGCGAAGAAACGCCGAACAACTGCTTCGAGTTCGCCAAGCTGGTGGCCGAGACCGACCTGCCGGCCGGGGTATTCAATGTGGTCTGCGGCGATGGCCGCGTCGGTGGCGCCCTCACCGCCCATAAGGGCGTGGACATGATCAGCTTCACCGGCAGCGTCGCCACCGGCTCGCGGATCATGGCTGCTGCGGCGCCGAATATCACCAAGCTCAACCTGGAGCTGGGCGGCAAGGCGCCTGCCATCGTCCTCGCCGATGCCGACCTGGACCTCGCGGTAAACGCCATTCGCGACTCGCGGATCATCAACAGCGGCCAGGTGTGCAACTGCGCCGAACGGGTGTACGTGGAGCGTAAGGTGGCCGACCAGTTTATCGAGCGCATCAGCGCCGCGATGGCCGCCACCCGCTACGGCGACCCCATCGCCCAGGCCGATGTGGAGATGGGCCCGCTGATCAACCGCCAGGGCCTGGACAGCGTCAATCGCAAGGTGCGCACCGCGCTGGGCCAGGGTGCATCGCTGGTCACCGGTGGGCAGATTGCCGACCTGGGCCAGGGTTTTCACTTCCAGCCGACGGTATTGGCTGGATGCCACGCCGACATGGAAATCATGCGCGAAGAAATTTTTGGCCCGGTGCTGCCGATTCAGATTGTCGACGACCTGGATGAGGCCATCGCCATGGCCAACGACTGCGACTACGGCCTGACCTCCTCGATCTACACCCGCGACCTGGGCAAGGCGATGCAGGCGGTGCGCGAATTGTCGTTCGGCGAAACCTACGTCAACCGCGAGAACTTCGAGGCGATGCAAGGCTTTCATGCCGGCGTGCGTAAATCCGGGATCGGCGGCGCCGATGGCAAGCACGGCCTGTACGAGTACACCCACACCCATGCGGTGTACTTGCAGAGCTGAAGTGGTGCAACGGGCCTTGGCGCGGTAGCGTGCGGGCCCTTCCCCATCCATTGTTCCGAAGGATTGCGCTATGCCCCTTACCCCTTACAGCGGGCCGATCATCGACAGCCATTTGCACCTGTTCGACCCGCGCCGCCCCCAGGGTATTCCCTGGCCCGAGCCGGGAAACGCGCTGTATGCCGCACATTTGCCGGCGGATTATTGGCCGCTGGCGGGCGAACATAACGTGATCGGCGCGATTGCCGTGGAAGCCAGCCCGTGGCGCGACGACAACCGCTGGTTGCTGGAGACCCTGCGCAGCGATCTGCGCATGCTCGGTTTCGTCGGCAACCTTGACCCGCTGCACGGCGACTTTGCGGCAGACCTCGATGCCTTGGCCCATGAACCGCTGTTCCTCGGTTTGCGCTACGGCAACCTGTGGGACCGCGATTTGCCAGACGACCAGAAGCGCCCCGGCTTTATCGAAGGCCTGCGCCGCCTCGCCGAATACGGGCGTGGCCTGGACAGCGCCAACCCCAATCCGCGCTTGATCAAAGGGCTGCTGCATTTGAGCGATGCCTTGCCCGAGCTGCGCATCATCGTCGATCACCTGCCCAATGCCAGCGTGCCCGCCGGCGAAGAATCCGCGTATCACGCCGACCTGATGCGCCTGGCAGAGCGGCCCAATGTGTTCGCCAAACTCGCAGAAATCCCTCAGGTCGGTCCACGTGGACTGATCACCGACCCGGCGTTCTACAACGACCGCTTGGCTGTGCTGTGGGAAGCCTTTGGTGAAGACCGCTGCTTCTTCGGCAGCGACTGGCCCAACAGTGATCACCTGGCCAATTTCGCCACCACCCTGGGCCTGGTGAAGGCCTGCATGGCGAGTAAATCCGAGGACGTACAGGGCAAGTTCTTCCTGCACAACGCGGTGCGCATCTACAGCCCCACGCCACCGCATGGAGGCCAGTGATGCAGACCCGAGCCTTTCGCATGAACCTCAACCCCGGCCAGCACGCGGAGTACCGTCGACGCCATGACGAGATCTGGCCCGAACTGGCCCAGGCCCTGCGCGATGCCGGGGTGGTGGACTACCGGATCTTCCTCGACGAGGCCAGCAACGCCTTGTTCGCCGTGATGACCCACGAAGACCAGCATGGCCTCGACGCGTTGCCGAGCACCGCGCTGATGCAACGGTGGTGGCAGTACATGCAAGACATCATGCCCAGCCATCCGGACGCCTCGCCCGTCAGCGTGGATTTAATCCCGATGTTCAGCCTCACCCCAGGCTGAAACAGCGTGCTACCACAACAATAAAAAAGGATTCGACTACGTGGAAATCATTCTCTTCGGTGTGATTCTGCACTTCATCGGCGGCTTCGCCTCCGGCAGCTTCTACATCCCCTACAAGAAAGTCCGCGGCTGGGCCTGGGAAAGCTACTGGATCACCGGCGGCCTGGTGTCATGGCTGATCGTGCCGCTGATTGCCGCGCAGCTGACCGTGCCCGGTTGGGTCGACATCCTGCGCCAGGCCGAGAGCAGCACCCTGCTCTGGACCTACCTGTTCGGCGTACTCTGGGGCATCGGCGGGCTGACCTTCGGCCTGACCATGCGCTACCTCGGGCTGTCCCTGGGCATGTCACTGGTACTGGGCCTGACGTCGGCCCTCGGCGCGTTGATGCCGGCGCTGTACCGCGACCTGTTCACCGACGCCACCGAAGGCACCTTGACCTCGATGCTCGCGTCTCAAGGCGGGCATTGGGTGCTGTGGGGTGTAGCGGTTTCACTGGTGGGCATCGCCGTGTGCGGCAAGGCCGGGCTGATCAAGGAACGAGAGGTGCCGGAAGCGGTGAAATTCGCCAGCATCAGCGAGTTCTCGGTGGCCAAGGGCATGCTGGTGGCGGTGATCTCCGGGGTGCTGAGCGCGTGCTTCAGCTACGGTATTTCAGCCGGGCGCCCACTGGCTGCCGCGGCTGTCGAGCATGGCGCCAACAGCCTGTTCCAGAACAACGTGACCTTCATGGTGATCATGTGGGGTGGCCTGACCACCAACGGCCTCTGGTGCCTGTGGCTGAACTGGCGCAACCGCACGTTCCACAACTACACCGACCGCAGCACTCCGCTGCTTGGCAACTACCTGTTGGTGGCGTGTGCCGGCACCCTGTGGTTCCTGCAGTTTTTCTTCTACGGCATGGGCGAAAGCCGCCTGCAGAACGACGCCAGTTCGTGGGTGTTGCACATGTCTTTCATCATCATCGTATCCAACTGCTGGGGCCTGTATTTCCGCGAATGGCAGGGCACCAGCGCCACCAACAAAGGCGTATTGGCCGCGGGTATCGCGGTGATTCTCGGTGCCATTGCCATGGTCGGTTACGGCAACTATCTCGGCTGAGGCCGCTTTTTTCAGGAGTTCACTTATGTTACTTGCAGACAAAACCGTGATTATTACTGGCGCCTCCCGTGGAATCGGCCGCGCCGCCGCCAAGGAATGTGCACGCCAGGGTGCCCGTGTGGTCATCGGCCACAGTGGTAGCGGCCAAGGCACTGAAGCGGCGTTTTCGTTGATCGAGGAAATCAAGGCGTTCGGCGGCCAAGCGGTGGAGGTGGGCGGCGATGCGGCTGATCCGGACACCGGCGACAAACTGGTGGCCGGCGCGCTCAAGGCATTTGGCAGTGTGGATGTGTTCGTCAACAACGCCGGGATCTGTCCGTTCCACTCGTTCCTCGACATGCCGCGTGAGGTGTACCTGAAGACGGTCAACACCAACCTCAACGGCGCCTACTTCGCCGTGCAAGCGGCGGCAAACCAGATGAAAAACCAGGGCAAGGGTGGCGCGATCATCGCCGTCAGTTCCATCAGTGCGCTGGTGGGTGGCGGGATGCAGACGCACTACACGCCGACCAAGGCCGGGCTGCACTCGTTGATGCAGTCCTGTGCGATTGCGTTGGGGCCGTATGGTATTCGCTGTAATTCGGTGTTGCCGGGGACGATTGCCACCGATATCAACAAGGAAGACTTGGCCGACGAGGAGAAGCTGGCGTACATGACTTCGCGCACGCCGTTGGGGCGCCTGGGTGAACCCGACGACGTCGCGGGGCCCATCGTGTTCCTCGCCTCGGACATGGCGCGGTATGTGACCGGAGCTTCGCTGTTGGTAGACGGGGGATTGTTTGTCAACTTGCAGTAGCGTTGGGAAGCGGGCCGCCGCGACGGGGCGTCCCTGCCCCGTGCTACCTGCGTTCGGCCAGCGTGGTTTAACGGGGCGNNCAGATCAAGAGCACAGCGGCCTGAAAGCCGACTTGAGTGTTGAAGAGCAAAATCAAAATCTAAAGCGAGCACGGTCAAAAAATGTGGGAGCGGGCTTGCTCGCGAATGCAGTCTTTCAGTTGATGCATTGGGTGACGGACACACCGCATTCGCGAGCAAGCCCGCTCCCACATTTGGACCGTGTGCGCCCTTGATCTTGCTCTGGCTTCTACCACTCAAGCCGGCCTGTAGGCCGCTGTGCTCTTGCTTTTGATTTTGATCTGGCTCTGACTGCCCCAATAAGCCCGAGCCACAGCGAGGCGCCGACAGGCGGGGCAGAGCCCTGTGCTTACTTTGGGCTGGGCCGGCATTCCGGCTTTTCCAAAGCGAGTCGCTGTAAGAGCGAAACCATAAGCAGCCGTTACTCAACTAACGGATATGTACACCAAAAACCCCCTACCCCTCACAATCGAAAACCTCCCCACGCCTAACCACACTACCCGCCGCAAGCACCGCTCCCGGTGCCAACACACCATTGGCTCCAACCCGCGACTCATCCCCAAGCAGCGCGCCAAACTTGTCACAGCCGGTGCGCTGCAACTGCCCGTCAATGCGCACCTGCACTTCCTTGTCGTCACGCTCGTTCCGGTAGTTGGCCACGATACTGCCGGCTTCCAGGTTAACCCCGCGGCCCAATACCGAATCACCGACAAAGTTGAAATGCGCCAACTTGCTGCCGCTGAAGACAAAGGACGTCTTGAGCTCGGCACCCGGTCCGAAGATGCAATATTCATCCACCCAGCAACCGCCGCGAAGGTAGGCACCGGCAGCGATAAAACAGTGGGCGCCGATGATCAGCGGCGCTTTCAAAACAGCGCCCGCCTCCACGACCGCAGTACGGTGCACGGCAATCTCGTCATGAATCTCATAGTCATCATCAGAAAGCCCCACCAGCAATTTGCGAACGATTTCCGGCGCCTGGGTCACCAACTCCCACGGCGCAAGATCCACCCAGGGTGCCAGCGGCGAACGGGAAAAATCAGCGATGTAATCGGTCAGTCGAATCAACGTCGAGCCCTCTACAGATCAGAGAAGCCCGAAACGCTAACACCCCCGTCACTGCCCGTCGAGCAGCACCGGTTTGCCCAACTCGCCGATCTTCTCCAGCCGCGCCCGCACGATGTTGCGGCTGATATTCAGCAGGCGCCCGGTCTGCAACTGGTTGCCATGGCAATAGCGATAGGCCGCGCGAAAGATCGTCTCTTCGATGTGCTCGTAGAGGTCCGGAATGTTCTGTTCGAACAACGCAGTGAGCGCCGCCTCCAGGCTCACCGGCCCAGTGATCGCAGGCGCGGCCTGGTTCGCCTCGTCCTGGCGAATGCCGGAAGAACGCATGTCCACCAGGTGCAAATCCGGCGGCTGCACCAGTTGATTGCGGCACACCAGCAACGCATGGTGAATGGCGTTTTCCAGCTCGCGAATATTCCCCGGCCAGCTGTGTTCCAGCAGCTTGCGCTCGGCATCGATGCTCAGTGACGCGCGGTTGTAGCCGAGGCGCTGGCAGTGCTCTTCAAGAAAAAATTCCGCCAGCGGCAGGATGTCGCCGGGCCGTTCCCGCAGGGGCGGCAGGCGGATGGTGGCGACGTGCAGGCGGTAGAACAAATCCTCACGAAAATGCCCCGCCACCACCGCGTCGGCGAGGTTGACGTTGGTGGCCGCCACCAGCCGCACATTGATCGGAATCGGTGTGCGCGAGCCCAGGCGAACCACTTCTCGCTCCTGCAACACCCGCAACAATTTGACCTGCATGTTCAACGGCAAATCGCCGATCTCATCCAGAAACAGCGTGCCGCCGTTGGCCGCTTCGAACCAGCCGGCCTTGTGGGTGGTGGCGCCGGTGAATGCGCCTTTCTCGTGGCCGAACAACTCACTTTCCACCAGGGTTTCGGCGAAGGCGCCGCAGTTCACCGCCACAAACGGTTCACGCCCGCGACGGCTCAGGTGATGGATATGCCGCGCGACCAATTCCTTGCCGGTGCCGGTCTCGCCGATGATCAAGGTGTTGGCCTCACTGGGGGCCAGGCGCTCGATACGCGCCAGCAATTCCTGTGAGCGCGGGTCCTTGAAGACCAGCACGGTGGCGCGCACCGACTTGGTCAATTCACGGGCATTGGGATGGGTGATCAGCGACATGGTGCATTCCTGGCAGTAAAAGCGCGTGTCAATAGTGCATGAAGTTTTCTATACCATTTAATTATTAATTAATATTTATATATTCCCAAAAAGAATATGCCAACACATCGCACCTCGCCTGCTGCTGGAGCAGCAATCAGCCAGCACCTGCGTGTGTGCAGATCAACACCAAGCCGTTGCCAGGCAGTCCTTCGAAAATCCGCAAAGCCACGTTCTACAAGGTGTGCAGCGCGTTTTTCGGCTGATGGCATGCAATCTGCTCTCTCCCTCTCAACGCCACCTGCCCTGTAGGAGCTGGCTTGCCAGCGAAGAGGCCCTAAAGCCTTGCACCGACTAAACGGACGCTTTCGCCGACAAGCCGGCTCCTACAGGGGGTCGCGATCACTTAGCAGGGAGATCCCAATGAAAAGATTCTGGCGCAACAGCATCGCCACCATGTTCGCTGTGCTGGTCAGCACCGGAGTGCTGGCCGAACAGGCACCACCGGCGTCGGTGAGGATCGCGATCGTCGCCTACACCCAGGGCGGCAAACCGGTGTTCGGCGGCATCGCCGGGCGCGTTATCGAAGACGGCTGGCTCGAAGCGCAACTGCGTGAGCGCGGGGTCAAGCTGGAGTGGATCGCCCTGCCCCATGCCGGCGCCGGGCCGCAGATCAACGAAGGCTTCAGCAACAACAGCCTGGACTTCGCCGTACGCGGTGACCTGCCCTCGGTAATTGCCGGCGCCGGTGGCGTACCAGGCAAGCTGATCGTGCCCGGTGGCAGCGGCAACAATATTTACCTGGTGGTACCGGAAGGCTCCGCCGCGAACACCATCGAAGACCTCAAGGGCAAGCGCCTGGCGCTGCATCGCGGTCGGCCATGGGAGTTCGCCTTCAGCAACTTCCTGGCCAGCAAGGGCCTGAAGCTCGACGATTTCAAGATTGCCAACCTCAACCCGCAAGTCGGCGCCGCGGCTGTGTCTGCCGGCAAGGTCGACGCAGCAGTGTTGCTCAGCGAGGCCTATGCCCTGGAAGACAAAGGCGTGGGCAAGATCATCTGGTCGACCAAGCAAGGCAGCAACGACTGGCGGCTGGTCTCCGACCTGTGGGGCACCGAGACCTTCGTACAGCAGCACCCGGATATCACCCAATTGCTCGCCACCGCCTGGGTGAAAGCTGCGTGGTGGATTTCCCAGCCACAGAACCAGGACGCCTATTACCAACTGTCATCCCGCGCCGGCACCGCCGAGAGCGTGCTACGTCGCGACGACCAGAACGACCCGGTGGCCTGGAAGGATCGCTGGGCGCCAAAAAGCGACCAGCAACTCAAGGCTCATTACCAGGCCCTCACCACCTACGCCCTGGCCAATCACCTGATTCGCGACACCTACGACATCGGTCCGTCACTGGCCACCGGCTTTACCAACCAGGCCCTGATCGACCTGAAACTCACCGACTACTGGCCGGCCCTGCGTGGCCAGGTCAGCACCAATCCGTAATAGGGAAATTGAGCATGAAACTGCCGCACTCCTTTGCCTTCGGCCTCAGCGTCCTGGCCCTGTCCATGAGCGTGTTTGCTGCCGACACCTACGCCCCCAAACCTGACCCGCTGCAAGGTGATGGCCGCGTCTCGGCTTTCTACACCTGGGAAAAAGCCATCTCGGCCGTTCCCGGCAAACTGCTACGCAGCGAGCCGCTGGACAACACCCTGAGCCTGGCCAATGCCGCCAGCGCCCAACGCATCCTGTACACCTCCACCGACGGCATCGATAACAAGACACCGATCGTGGTGTCCGGCGCGTTGTTCCTGCCCAAAGGCACGCCGCCTGCCGGTGGCTGGCCAGTGGCGAGCTGGGGCCATGGCACCGTGGGCGTGGCAGATGTGTGTGCGCCGTCGTGGCAAGGTCGCTCCTACCGTGACGTGGCCTACCTCAATCGCTGGCTGGCCGAAGGCTTTGCCGTCGTCGCCACCGACTACCAGGGCCTCGGCGTACCCGGTGGGCATCCGCTGCTGAACAGCCGCATGGCCGCCTACGGGATTCTCGACGCCGCCAAGGCCGTGGTGGCCGGGGTACCCGGGCTGGCCGACAAAGTGCTGATCGTCGGCCAGTCCCAAGGCGGTGCCGGCGCCTTCGCCGCAGCCGCCTATGCCGCCACCTACGCTCCGGACCTGGGAGTGAAAGGCAGCATCGGCACCGGCGTGATCTACACCCTCGACTACGCGAAGAACCCCAGCGAGGAAGTGCGCAACAAGGTCGATCCCACCCTGGCCTACGGCTTCTACACGTTGCTCGCCGCCCAGCAATACGACCCGAGCATCAACCCCGCCGACTTCTATACCGACAAGGCCCTGCCGATTTTCGAGCAGGCCCGTACCAGTTGCCTGTTCGCCCTCGAAGGTGATGTCGAAGGCCTCGGCCTGAGCATCGCCAACACCAAGAAAGACTACAAGGGCAAGCAACTCGCGCCGTGGCTGGCGCAGGTGTCTTACCCGACGCTGAAAACCTCGAAGCCGATTTTCATCGGCACCGGCGCCGAAGACACCACGCCGGCCGCCGCGACCCAGGTCAAGCTGATGCAGGACGCCTGCAAGGCTGGCTCCATCGTCGAAGGCCACCTGTACAAAGGCCTGGGCCACAGTGCCACGGTCAATGCATCGCTCAAGGACTCGATCCCGTTTGCCCACAAAGTCATCAACGACCAGCCGATCACCCCGATCTGCGCCCCCACCGAGCAATAAGCAGGAGGCTTGCATGAGCATCGAATTCTTTACCCGCCTGCCCTTGCACGGCGAAACCCAGTTCCTGCCCGGCGACCCGCGCAACCGGGGCGACTGGCATCGCGGCGGGCCCAGCACCGGCGCGGTGTCGGGCTTCAGTGTCGGTGATCATTTCACCTACATCGACTACCTCGGGCAAATCGCCAGGGCTGCGGAGATCAACGGCTTTGGCGGCGCACTGATGGTCAACGCGCCCACCGGCGAAGAACCGTGGACCGTCTGCGCGCTGCTGGCCCGGGAAACCCGTACCCTGCAATTCGTCACCGCCTTCCAGCCTTACCACTACACCCCGTGGGTGGCGGTGCAGCAGGCGGCGACCTACCAGCGGGCCACCGGCAACCGCCTGGTGTGGAACATCATCAACGGCGGCTCGGACGTGATCCAGCGCCAGGTCGGCGACTTCAGCGACCACGATGAACGCTACGAACGCGCCACCGAATTCATGGACGTGGTCAAGGGCTATTGGCACAACGAGTCCTTCCACTACGACGGCAAGTTCTACAAGGCCGACGGTGGTGGCCTGCGCGGGCCATTGAAGAAGGCCAAGCTGCCGCTGATCTGTACCGCCGGCTCATCCATCGCCGCCCGGGAGTTTGCCGCCAAGCACGCCGACTTCTACCTGATGCGCGCCGAACACCCGGACGAAATCGCCGCCCTGATCGCCGACCTGCGCGAACGCGCGCTGAAGTGGGGCCGCACTGACATTCGCTTCGGCCTGTCGATTGACGTGATCACCCGGGAAACCGAAGAACTGGCCCGCACCGAAGCCAAACGCTTCTTCGACGAAGGCATCGCCCGCGGCGCGGTCAAGGCCGTGGCGGCCCACGCCGGGTTGCGTACGGCGCGCAAGCTCAGCTACGAGCACGGCTTCAGCGAAAAAACCGAGACCCAGGGCTTCGATGACTTCTTCATCCACCCCAATGTATGGACCGGTTTTGGCTACATCGGTATTCCACCGGGCTGTGCGCTGGTGGGCAGCTACGAGAACGTGGTGGCGCGGATTCGCGAGTACAACAGCATCGGCATCGACCTGTTCTTCCTCGCCGGCTATCCGCACCTGGAAGAAGCCTACCGCCTCGGCGAGCACATCCTGCCGCACTTTCGCAGTGAACGCGCCGAGTTGAGTCGTCCCCAGGAGCCGGTGTTGGAACTGCGCTCCGCCAACGGCCCGGCCGGAGTCTGATGCCATGAGCCTACTGCTTAGCCGTCGGGACTTTCTCGGCTACAGCGTGACCGTCGGCGGCGGCTTGCTGCTGGCCGGTTGCGGCCCCGCTGACACGCCCAAAAACGTCACCGGCAACGATCAACCCCGCTACGGCGGGCGCCTGCGCCTGGGGATTCTCGACGGCAACCAGAGCGGCAACCTCGATGCCCACAAACCCATTGGCAGCGGCATCGTTCGCGGCTTTGCGTTGTACAGCAAGCTCTGGGAATGGGACGAGCAGATGCAGCCGCGCCTGGCTCTGGCCGAGTTCGCGGAGCCGAATGCCGACGCCAGCAGCTGGACCCTGCGCCTGCGCCCCGGCCTGGAATTCCACAACGGCAAGACCATCGACGCCGACGACCTGATCTTCTCGATCCGCCGCCTCACCGACCCGCAGCTGGCCTCGCCCTACGCGGCGCTGCTGCACTGGGTGGACCGCGACAACCTGGTCAAGCTCGACAACCGCACCGTGCGCCTGAGCTTCCGGGAGGGGCGTAGCTACATGCCGCTGGCAGAAACCTGGGTCAATTTCGGCGGCATCGTGCCGGTGGACTACCACCCGGTCACCAACCCGGTGGGCGCCGGCCCCTACAAGCTCAAAAGCTTCACCCCCGGCCAACGCTCACTGTTTACCCGCTTCGAGAACTACTACAAGGACGGCAAGCCCTACGCCGATGAGCTGGAGATCATCGACTTCAAGGATCAGGTCTCGCGCCTGGCCGCCCTGCGTTCCGGGCAACTCGACATGGCCAACGTGATGCCCACCGAGCAGTTGCCGATCCTGCAAAAGGACCCGCGCCTGAAGGTGATCACCTCGGTGACCGGTAACTGGCTGTCGTTCGACATGAACCTCGACAAGCCGCCGTTCAACGACCCACGGGTGCGCGAAGCGTTTCGCCTGATGGCCGACCGCGAAGAACTGGTGCGCCGCGCGTTGAACGGCCAGGGCCGGGTGGCCAATGACCTGTATGCGCCCAGCGACCCGACCTTCAACCACAACCTCGGGCCACGCCCCTACGACCCGCAACGGGCGGCGCAACTGCTCAAGGACGCCGGCCAGGAAAACCTCGAGGTGGAATTGATCACCACTCCGGGGCCTGGCTTGAGTTCGGCGCTGGTGCTGGCCGAGCAGGCCAAGCGCATTGGCGTGACCCTGAAGGTCAAGCAGGTGGACCTGGCGACTTTCCAGGGCCCGTTGAAAAACGACTGGACCCTGAGCACCGGCGGCAGCATCGGCGCGCCGTTCCTGGCCAGTGCGATCCATACCGACGCGCCGTTTGCGGTGTCCAACAAGACCCACTTCAACGACCCGCAATTCAGTGAGCTGTTCCTGGCCGCAATGGCCCAGCCCGACCTGGAAAAACGCAAGGCCCTGGTGCATCAGGTCCAGCAGATCCAGTACGAGCGCGGCGGGATGCTGATCTGGGGCTACGCCGACTTGCTCGACAGCGTTTCCACCCGCGTCGGCGGGGCGCAGTCGGAAGAGTCGCTGTTCAGCACCTGGCGCTTTGAAAAGCTCTGGCTCAAAGACACGGCCTGACCCACTTACACCGCATCGCCCTGTAGGAGCCGGCTTGCCGGCGATGGCGTCCGGTCGACCGGCGCAGGGCCCAAGGGCCTCATCGCCGGCAAGCCGGCTCCTACAAGGGACCGTGCGCTCTTCATTGTTTTTTATGGGGCACCTCTGCCATGCACGCTATCGCCTTGCGTTTACCTCTGCTGCTGGCCGCAAGCCTGCCAATCCAGGCGTTTGCCGCCGATACCCAACTGCAAACCGTGACCGTGCAGGCCAGTGCCAGCCAGTCCGATGATGATGCCCTGCCCACCCGCCCGCCGACGTCGGTGTACGGCGGCACGGAGACCAAGGTCCTCGACACGCCGCGTTCGGTGGTGCAGATCAACGCCGAGCAGTTGGCCAACGACTCGATCCGCAGCGCCGATGACCTGGTCAAATACGCCCCCGGCATCACCCGGGGCGGCGGCCAGAACGCCGGCATCGCCCCGCAGTTTCGCGCCCAGGGCTCCGAGGTGTTCCAGGACGGCCAGCGCGGTTACGGCGTGCGCCACCCGGCGAACTTCAACGCCTACGAAGGCGCCGACATCGTCGCCGGGCCGTCGTCGGTCACCTACGGTTCGGTGTCCGGCAGCGGCGGCTATGTGAACTACCTGAGCAAGAAACCCGACTTCAATGAGTTCAAGACCAAGCTCAGCGGTGAACTGGGCTCGTGGATACCGGACGGCACGTCCCGCAGTTCCAACAAATTCAGCATCGACAATACCGGGCCACTGAACGACAACCTGGCCTACCGCCTGAGCATCACCAAGCAGCGCCAGCAGGACTTCTACGACAACGTCGATAACAATTTCGACGCGTTCTACGGCGCCCTCGCCTGGCGCAACGACAACGTGCGGGTGGACTGGAACGCCAGCTACGACAACTACTACGACTACAACATCACCCACGGCTGGAACCGCGCCACCCAGGACCTGGTGGACAACGGCAAGTACTACGCCGGGCGCGCCACGCCGATTATCCAGAACGGCAACACCCTGTGGTCGCCGGTGCTGGCCTCTGGCGCCGCCGATGCGCCAACCCTCGGCTGGGTCAAGCGCCAGCGCAATGCCCAGGGCCAATACAGCGTGGTGGACGGCAGCTTCCAGACCGCCTCGCCCAACACCCAGAGCAACCCCGGCAGCCTGCGGGGCTGGGTGTATGACCCGACGCTGGCGGGCAACGGCGAACGCTCGCTGTCCTCGCAAACCGGGCAACGCAAGGAAGACGAAAGCAGCTCCCGGCGCTTTACCACGCAACTGCGCGTCGAGGCCGACTTGTCGCCCACCATCACGCTGGCCAACAGCACGTTCTACGAACGCTCCAAGGACATCACCGATGCCGTGGGTTCGTTCCAGGTGCAGTCCAAAGACAACATCTTCGACAACCGCTTCGAATTCCGCTCGCGCAATGAAACCCGCCTGGGCGGCTGGACCCTGCGGGATGACAGCAACACCGGCCTGATCTATCGCCGCGAATTCAACCAATCGATTGCGGCCAATAACAGCTTCGGCTCCACCATCAACGCCTATGACCTGACCCAGAACCCCTCGGGCAAGAACCCCGGCGACCTGCTGGGCCTTACCGGTGCCAACCCCGCCGGCGGCAATGGCGCATGGATCGGCCAGCCCGGCGTGCCGCAGTATTCCAACTACTACGGCTGGCTGAACCTGCCGCCGATGTACCCGGCCGGGCACGGGCTCTACGCCGAGTCTGTAGCGCCCTACACCGCCGAAAGCACCTGGACCACCAAGACCCTGTTCAGCCAGCACAACCTCAAGTACGGCGACTACTTCGGCCTGAACATCGGTGCCAGCCGCAGCTGGATCGAGGCCGAGATCGACAACCCGTTCGTGCTCGCCGGCGGCAACCCGCGCAAGGACAGCGACAACTACCGGCTGTTCGCGTTCCAGGTCAGCCCCTACGTCAAGCCCACGGAAAACACCACGCTGTACTACACCTTCGATCGCTCGCTGGCGGTCAACACCGGGTTCTTCTCCAACGGCCTGGGCTGGGGCAGCGGCAGTGGCGCCAACCAGCTCAACCCGTTGGCGTTCCAAAGCCTGAGCGTGTTGCACGAAGTGGGCGTGAAGGTCGAAGCGGTGCCCAACCAATTGTTCATGACCCTGGCCGCGTTCAAGCAGGCTCGGGACCAGGCGCCAGACAGCAACAACAGCATCGCGCGGCTGGTGATCAAGGGCGTGGAAGCCACCGTGCGCTATCAGCCGGATGACCACCTGCGCAGCGGCCTGAACCTGTCCAAGCTCAATGCCTACAACGAATTCACCTCCCAGGCGGGATTTGCATCGGCCGGGTTCGTGCCCGACAACGGCACGGTGTTCGGCGATAACAACAGCCTCAACCAGCGACCTTCCGGGCGTTTCGACGCGGTGCAGATTCCCGAATACACCGCCAGTGGCTACGTCGACTACCGCTTCGACTCGGGCTTTGGCGCCGAGCTGTCCGGCTGGTGGACCAGCAACTGGTACCTGAACCTGAGCAAGACCGTAAAGATCCCCAACGAATACAACCTCGACCTTGCCGTGTACTACCGCCAGCCGCAGTGGAGCACCACCTTGCGCGTGCTGAACCTGACCAACGAACTGAACTTCGTCAGCGGCCTGGCCGGCTCCACCAACACCTTCCTGCAACCGATGCCGGGCCGCACCTTGCTGGCCCAGGTCGACTACCAGTTCTAACCCTCAAAGGAGCCCCAGCATGTCCATTGAATTTGTCGGCATGATCTTCCCCCGCCAATGGTCCGAGACCCGTGGCGTGCGCAGCCCGGATTTCGACCTCGACTTTATCCGCCACCACGCCCGCGCCCATGAACACGCAGGCTTTGACCGGGTACTGATCGCCAGCGGGCCCGGCAGCGCCGACAGCCTGCAAATCGCCGCCTACGCGGCGGCGCACACCGAGCGCCTGGGCTTCATGATCGCCCACCGCCCGGGACTCACTGCGCCGACGGTCGCAGCCCGCGCGTTTGCCACGCTGGACCACACCACCGGCGGCGGGCGCATTCGCCTGCATGCCATCACCGGCATCACCGCCGAACCCCAGGAAGGCGACTTCCTGCTGGACAAGACCGAGCGCTACCAACGCACCGACGAATACCTGGAGATCGTGCGGCGCACCTGGACCGCCGAGGAGCCTTTCGACTTCGAGGGCAAGTACTTCAACATCAAGGGCGCGTTTTCCCCGGTCAAGCCGCTGCAACAGCCGCATATCCCGATTTCGTTTGGCGGCTCGTCGGACATTGCCTACCAGATTGCGGTCAAGCATGCGGACCTGTATGCGCTGTGGGGCGAACCGTTGAGCGGTGTGGCGGAGCAGATTGCCAAGCTCAAGGCGGCGGCCAGTGCGGCGGGTGTACAGGCGCCAAGGGTGAGTTTGTCGGTGCGCCTTATCTTGGGCGCGACCGAGGAACTGGCGTGGCAGCGGGCCGAGCAGATTCTGGAGCAGATCAAGGCCAACCCGCAGTTCGCGGCGGGCAGCCCGTGGCAGAAGCGGATCAAGGGAACGGGATCGGAACGGTTGCTGGCAGCGGCGGCTTTAGGCGATCGGCATGACCGCGCGTTGTGGATGCCGACGGCGACGGCCGTTGGGGCGTATGGCGACACCACGGCATTGGTGGGCACACCGGAGACCGTGGCCCAGGCGCTGCTGGATTATGTGGATCTGGGGGTCACGACGTTTTTGAACCGGGGGTACGACCCGCTGTATGACACCGTGGATTATGGGCGGTGGATCATCCCGGCGGTGCGCGAAGAGGCTCGGCGCCGCAAGGCCGCGTAAAGGCGGCCTCCGCTATCGCCGGCAAGCCGGCTCCTACAGGTGTGCGCCTTTTACCGTAGGCGCCGGCTTGCCGGCGATCACTGCGCAGCAGTGCCAATCAGCCCAGCGATGGCGAATGCTCCAGCAATGTCTGCGTATACGCCGCCTGCGGCTGATCCAGCACGCTATCCACCGCGCCCTGCTCCACCACCCGCCCGACCTTCAGCACCAACACCCGGTCGGCAATCGCCCGCACCACGCCCAAGTCATGGGTGACGAACAGCAACGTCAACCCGTCCCGCTGCAACTGGCGCAGCAAATCCAGAATCGACGCCTGCACCGAGACGTCCAGCGCCGAGGTGATTTCATCGCAGATCAGCAGCTTCGGTTCGCACACCAATGCCCGGGCAATTGCCACGCGCTGGCGCTCACCGCCGGACAGGCTATGGGGATACAACTCGCCCACCGAAGCCGGCAGCGACACCCGCTTGAGCACCGCCTCCACCCGCTCACGCGCGGCACTGCCTTTAACCGCAAAGAAGTGCTCCAGCGGTGCGCTCAAGGTTTGGTACACCGTCTGCCGGGGATTCAATGCCCGGTACGGGTTCTGGAAGATGTACTGAATCTGGTGCCGCAAGCCCGCCTCGCGCTGCCGTGCCTGTAATGGCAGCGGTTGCCCCGCGTAACGCAGCTCGCCTTCGGCATTCTCCCCCAACCCGGCAACGGCCCGCGCCAGGCTGGTCTTGCCGGAACCGGACTCGCCCACCAGCGCCAGGCACTCCCCCGGCAGCAATTGCAGGGACACGTCAAACAGCACCTGGCGGTCGTACGCCACGTTCAACCCGCTGATTTCCAGCAAGGCCTTGTCGGTGCGCGCGTCCACCGCAGCAATCGGCGCCAGGGCGATGCGCTGCAACGGCTGACCATGGGGTGCAAGACACGCCACTTCATGCCCTGGCGACAGCGGCTGCAATAGCGGTTCCTGCTGCGAACACCCTGCCCGAAAACGCTCGCACCGCGGCCCGAAGCCACAGCCTTGAGGCCGCTGCCCAGGCGCGGGGGCATGCCCGCCAATCGCCCGTAATTCTCGGCGCCCGGCCACATCGGGAATCGCCGCCAACAAGCCCCGGGTGTAGGGATGGGATGGCCGACTGAACAAGGCGTCCCGAGTAGCCGTTTCAACAATCCGCCCGGCGTACATCACCATCACCCGGTCCACCAGGTCCTTGATCACCGCCAGGTCATGGGACACATACACCGCCGCCACGCCCTGGCTTTTGCACAAGCGGCGCAAGGTGGCGAGGATATGCGCCTGGGTGGTGACGTCCAGGGCGGTGGTCGGTTCGTCCAGCACGATCAGCCGCGGTTGCAGCACAAACGCCAGGGCCAGCATCACTCGCTGTTGCTGGCCGCCGGACAGTTGATGAGGGAAGCGGCGCAAGAACTGCGGGTCATCCGGCAAGCCGACATCACGCAAGGTTTCAATGATGCGCTGTCGCTGCGCCGCCTTGTCCAGGCGCAGTTGATGCACCGCCAGGGTTTCATCCAACAGGCTGCCAATGCGCAGCGCCGGGTTGAGCGCCGTGGCCGGGTCCTGGGCGACATAGCCGATCAGGCTGCCACGGGCACGGCGCAACGCTTCACCTTCCAGGCCCAATAACGCCTGGCCCGCGACATGCACCTGGCCACCGACAATCCGTGCGCCGCGTCGGGCATGGGCCAGCAGCGCGGTAGCCAAGGTGGTCTTGCCGGACCCCGACTCACCCACCAGCCCGAGGATTTCCCCGGCTTCCAGGCTGAAGGACACGCCGGACAACACGTCCACCTGCCCCGCCAATTCAACCCGCAAGCCACTGACCTGCAGCACCGTCGTCGTCATCTGCGCGATTGCATTCATGGCTGTTTTTCTCCCAGGCGTGCGCTGCTGCGGCCGATGCCTTCAGCGAGGATATTGGTGCCATAGGCAAACACGCCGATCAGCACGGCGGGGGCCAACACCGCCCAGGGCTGCACCAGCAACCCGGCCTGGTTTTCATTGATCATCAAGCCCCAGTCCGCCGCCGGCGGCGCCACGCCATAACCGAGGAAGCTCAGGCCCGAGAGCATGCCCACCCCCCAGGTCAGCATGTTGCCAAAGTGCACCAGCAACGGCGTAAGGATGTTCGGCAGGATCTCCTTGAACAGGATCCGCCGCCGCGAGTAGCCCATCATCTGCGCGGCCTCGACAAACTCCTGCCCCGCCACTGCCACCGCGCTGGCCCGCGCCAGGCGGATCACCCCCGGGATAAACGCAATCGACACCGTGAGCACGATCAACCACGGCGCGCGGCCGAGCATCGAGACAATCAACAGCACCAGAATCAGGTCGGGGAACGCCAGGGACACGTCCGCCAGCCAGGTGATCAACTGGTCCAGGCGCCGCCGCGACAGCCCCGCAAGCAAGCCGAGAGTACTGCCGACGGCCAGGGCAATGCTCGCCGCCGCCACGGACATCCACAGCACCGAGAGGCCGCCGCTGAGCAGCCGCGACAACACGTCATGCCCCAGGAAGTCATACCCGAGCAGCGCCCACCCCGTGGGCGCGCCGTACACCGGCCCGACCATGTCCGTCGAGCCATGGGGCGCCAGCAACGGACCGAACAGCGCCACGGCAATGACCAGCAAGGTGATCAGCGCGCCCTTGCGGGTTTGCGGTTCGGCCAGCCAGCGGGAAATTCGCGTTTTGCTCATGCATCACCTCGGGAGCGCCGCCACCACGGGGTGATGCCCCGGCGGTTGCGCGAAATCAGGGTCACGCGACGGGCCGTGCGCAGCTTGGGCGTGAGCAGCACCGTCAACAGGTCGGCCAACAGGTTGATCAGCACCACCGCCAGGGTGATCACCAGCACGATGGCCTGGATCATCGGCAAGTCGCGCATCTGGATCGCCGCGTTGAGGGCGGTGCCGATGCCGGGGTAACTGAAGATCACTTCGGCCAGCACTGCGCCGCCGATCAGCGTGCGCAAGGTCAGCGCCACGCCCTGGATCGCCGGGACCAGCGCGTTGGGCAAGGTATGCCGCCACACGATCCGCCAATGGGGAATGCCCCGCAGCCGTGCGGCGATCACGTAGTCGGACTCCAGCGCGTCGATCATCGCGGCGCGCACCATGCGCGTGAGGTACGGCAGCGCCGACAGGCTCAGGGCCAGAACCGGCAGCACCAGGAACGGCAACTGGCGCCGCAGCAACTGATCCGGGTCGAGGATCGACACCGCCGGCAACCAGTCCATATGCGGCATGGAAAACAGCAGCACCAGGCCGATGGCCAACAGAAAGCCCGGCGTGGCCTTGAGGAAAATCAGCAACGACAGGCTCCAGCGGTCGAGGTGGCTGTCGCGGCGCAGCGCCAGGTACACACCGAGGCCCAGCGCCGCCGGCACCACCACGGCGATCACCCCGGCGAGCAACGCCAGGGTGTAGCCGAAACGCCCCCACAGGATGCTGCCGACCGGCGCGTTGGAATCCAGTGACACCCCGAGGTCGCCACTCAGGGCCGAGCCGAGCCAGCGCAGATATTGCCGCAGGATCGGTTGGTCCAGCCCCAGTTGATGTTGCAGGGTGAGGATGCTTTCCAGTGGCGCGTCGGGGCCGAGGATCACCCGGGCCGGGTCCGATGGCAGCGCCTGGGTGGCGATAAACACCACCAGGCTGATCACCCACGCGGTGAGCAGGCCGTAGCCCAGGCGGCCGATAAACCACGATAACCAGGCCGGCGTTCGCAGGGGTTTAGACATGGTTCAACCACAGCTCGTCAAAGCGCCAGGAGGCGAAGGTGGTCTGTTCCGGCGCAAGGCCGCCGACCCGTACCGAGGCGGCGTCCAGCACATCGTTGAAACCCCAGATCAGCAGGCCACCGCGTTCGTGTTGAATCTGCTGGGCCTCGTGCACCAGGCCTTTGCGCAATTGCACATCCGGCTGGGCCAGGGCCTGGCGATACAGCGCATCGAAACGCTGGTCATGGAAGTTGCTGCGGTTGTAGATCGCCAAGGGCGCGTCGTTGTGCAACGCCGATGCGAGGAAGCCACGGGCCGGGGTTGAACCCGGTGAGAGTTGCCACTGCTCGCGCTGCGGGCCGTTGAATACCGCGCCGTCGACCTGGGTCACGCGAACCTCCACGCCAGCCTTCTTCGCCTGTTGCGCAAACACCAAAGCGGCATTCACGCCGGCGCCGGACGGGGTCGTCAGCTCCACCCGCAGATCGGTCTGCCCGGCCTGGCGCAGCAGCGAGCGCGCTTGCTCAAGGTCATGGGGGCGCTGCGCAATGTCGTGGTTGTAGGTGGGGTCGTGGGGCGAATACAGGTCATTGGCGATGCGCCCGAAACCGTTGAGGCCCCGGTCCACCAACTCTTGCCGATCAGCCAGCAAGCGAAACGCCTGGCGCACCCGTACGTCGTCAAACGGCGGCTTGGCCAGGTTCAGGTTGAAGCCGGTAAACGAGGTGCTGGGCGACACGCACAGCGACAGGCGCGAGTCGGCCTTGAGCAGCGCGCTGTGCTCGGCCTGCACGCCGCTGGCGACATCGATCTGCCCGGCACGCAATGCGGCCACCCGCGAGACCTGGTCCTTGAATTCGATGATTTCCAGTTCGTCGGCATAAGGCTGGCCGGGTTTGTAGTAATTCTCGAACCGGCTGTAGAGCGAGCGCTGGCCGGGCACGAAGCGCTTGAGTTTGTAGGGGCCGGCCCCCACCGGATTGGTGATGGGGTCGTAGTCGGTGGGCACGATGCCGCCGAAGCTGATCAGGGTTTCATCCAGCGGGAAAAAGCTCTGGCCCTGTTTGAAACGGATTTCGATGGTGCGCTCATCCAGCTTGCGCAGCGCATTGCGGTCGATGGCGCCCACCAGTCCGGCAAACGGCGAGGCAAGTTTCGGATCGGTGAGGCGCAGCAGCGAGAACAGCATGTCGTCGGCGCCGATGGTCTTGCCGTGGTGGAACTCCAGGCCCGGCTTGATGCGGATGGTCCAGGCGCTGGCATCGGCGTTCGGCTCGGCGAACTCGGCCAGGGCCAGGCGGGTACTGACGTCGGTGTTCCATTCCCAGAACTTGCTGTACAGCGCCCAGCCGCGAATGATCCCGCCGCCCACCGGCTTGTGGGCGTCGAGGTTGCCGGACTGGTCGCCGTCGATAATGCCGATGCGCAGGCGTCCGCCGGTGGTCGGTGTGGTCGACAACACCGCCGCCGGCGCCGCCCCGCTGTCACAACCACCCAGCAGCAAGCCGCCGCCGATGGCCAGGCTGTTGCCGAGAAACACTCGGCGGGAAAATCCTTCGCTCATCAGCTACGCCTCTTGCTGCTGCACGGCGTTCAGACGCGGCACATCAAAACCATGGTCCAGGTCGAGCAACGGGAACAGCAGGTCTGCCACCCGGTGCGCCTCATCGATCAGCGGGAAACCCGACAGGATGAACGCCGAGGTGCCCTGGGCTTCGTACTCACGGATACGCTCGGCCACTTGTTCGGCGCTGCCCACCAGGTAAGTGCCGGCGGCCGGGCCGAGGATGTTGAAGCCGAACAGGCTCGGGCCGAGCCACACGTTGGGGTAGATCTCCAGCTCGCGAGCCGTGGGCAGGCGGCCGGCGCGAATGGTCTCGACGTTGCGCTGGGTTTGCGGGTCGTCGCTGTGGTAATCCTCGAAGCTCACCCCGGGTGGCAACTGACGCTCGATGGCATTGCGCGCAGTTTGCAGCGAGGTGCGTTGCAGCAGTTTCTCGGCGTGGGCCCAGGCTTCTTCTTCGGTCTCGCGTACGATGATTTGCAGGCGGGTACCGAAGGTCAGCTCACGGCCGATCTTCGCGGCTTCGGCGGCGACCTTGCGGAACTTGTCCCCCAGCTTTGGCGGCGTATTGGCGAAGCTCAGGTACACGTCCAGCAATTGCACCGAGTGTTCCACCCCTGGCCCCGAGGTGCCGGCGCCCCACAGCGGGATGCCCGGTTTCTGGTACGGCGGATGCCAGCCGCCCAGCGGATGCTTGGCCGCTCCCGGCGCACGCGGTGCCAGCTTGATGTATTGGCCTTCATAACCCCGAGTATCGCCGGCATAGAAGCCCTGGAAGGCGCGCCAGTATTCGAGGCTGAAGGCGTAGCGCTCATCGTGGGGGTAATGCACGCCGAGGGTCGCCAGGCCCGCATCATTGCCATTGACCACGTTGAACAGCAGGCGGCCATTGGAGAATTGGTCGAAGGTCAGGGCCCACTTGGCCAGGACTGCCGGTGACAGCTCGCCCGGGTGTTGCGCCACCAGGAAACGCAGGCGCTGGGTGGCGTCGATCAGCGAGGCGGCCACCGCCAGGCTTTCGTTGGGGCTGGAGCCCAGCAGCGAGCCGTAGAAACCCAGGCGATCACTGGCGACCGCGAGTTGCTTGAGGTGCTGGAAGTCGGTCTTCCAGCGCCCTTCGGGCTCCCAGGGATAAGGGCCGTCGGGGGTGGTGAGGTACCAGAGAATTTTTACCGCCATGACAGACATCCTTGAATGGAACCGCCCCTTGTAGGAGCCGGCTTGCCGGCGATGACGGTGGCACATCCAACAGGAATGTCGCCTGATGCACCGCTATCGCCGGCAAGCCGGCTCCTACAGGGGTCGTGGTGGTTTCAGTCACCGTGATAAGGGTGTGTTCAGTTTTTGCGGTCGATGGCGGGGACCAGGCCCAGCGCCGTGGCTTGCTCAAACAACCCACTCATCTTCCACTGCTGGGTCAACACCCCCGGCCCGTATGCCCGCGAACCGCCCAGGGCATCCGCCAGCAATTGCAGTTGCGCGCCCTCTTCCAGCAACAGGATGAACTCAGCCGTGGCCCGCAACCCCTGCTTGCCCCACACCGTGGAGCCGCCGTTGGCTTCGAGGATCGCCAGGTTGAAGGGGTTTTCCGCGATCTTGTCGAGGATGAAGTCCACTTCCTGCTGGCGACGGTCGATGTACACCGGCAGTTCCCGCGCCAACTGGTAACGCTGCACCGGCACGTAATGGAACGGCAGCGTGCGGTGGGTCTGGGCCCAGGCCCCAAGGTACGGCGAGTGCACGTGGGAGACGGTGGTCACGTCTGCATGCTGCTGGAACAGCTTGGTGTAGCGCCCCAGGCCGCCCTTGCCCTTGCCGACAATCACGTTGCCGGCAAAGTCGGTGACGGTGGCCTGCAGCGGCTTGTGGTAGTTCCACGGGCCGCCGTAGTTGACCGACACCAGCAGTTCCTGGCCCGGCACGCGCTCAATAAAGCCCACGGTGCCGTTGGCGGTGATGGTGTTGGTTTCGCGGAAGACCGTGAAGGCTTCTTCGGCTTCCAGCAGGACCTTGTCGATAAAGGCCTGCAGTTCCTGGGTGATCGGTTGGGCGTGGACAATGGCAGTCATGGCAATTTCTCCGGGTTCAGGCGCGGCGCTTGGCCAACAGTTCATGGGCAGCTTGCAGAGGGCGCGGGTCGACCCAGTCGGCGATCGCAAAATCGCGCTCCAGGAAGCCGTGCAGGTACAGGAAGTCTTTCTGGATGCCGAGGAAATCCAGGCGCTCGGCCGACAGGTCCGGCGCCAGGGTGGTATGGAAATCACCGCGATAGGCCTCGGCCACACCGGCACTGCCGGCGCGGGTTTCTTCTTCGAGAATCGCGTTCAGGCCGTCGCGATTGTTCGCGGCCCAGTCAGCCGCGTTCAGGGTTTGTGCGAGGAAACGCACCACCAGGTCAAAGTGGTTGTCCAGCAGGCTCTGGTGGACAGTGATCGGGCGCGGCGTGCCGTTGTTGATGCGGTAGCGCGGCTCGGCGATCAGGTCCAGGTCGATGCCCACCACCAGGCCCAGACGGCGCGCGGCGTCGGCGGCCGAAGCGCCCTTGACGTACACCGCGTCCACTTCGCCGCGCGCCAGGTAATCGAGGCCCGACCACAGGCGTTGCAAACCTTCCTGTGGGTTGGGCGCCTGCTCCTGATCGTGCAGCGCGACCTCCACCAGTTGCACATCATCAAAGCCCAGGCCGACCAGGCTCAACGCGCCTTTGTAACCGTGCAGGCTCATGGCCCGGGCGATGCTCCCCGGACGGCTATCACCCCAGGCCGGCAAGGCCAGGCGCTTGCCTTTCAAATGCTCGGGACGCGTGATGCCGGAGTCCGGGCGGACCAGGATGGTTTGCCATTCCTCGATCCAGGTCAGGCCGATCAAACGGCTCGGCGCGCCGGCGGCACGGGCGGCCAATGCCGGCACATTACCGCCTTCGCGAAACAGCCCCGGCAGCTCGTGATCGTAGTGGTGATGGCCCAGTTGACGAGCCTCCTGCAAGGTCGAGACCGGCAGGCCGTCGGCGGCGAATTCGTCGCCCAGCCAACCGAGTTTGTAGGCGATGCCGGAGGCGGTCGGTACCGGGCAGCGGGTAAACCAGATCTGCTCAAGCGCAGGCTTGGGCAGGATCGCGGAAAGGGTCATGGGCAGCTCCATTGAATTGGGCAAGGCAGTCCATGGAGGTATTGCAGAGGCCGTGCCAATTGGCCAAAGCCCCGGTTTGCAGGGCTTTGGCGCAAAGAGTCGAAGTACTGTTGCTGGCCTGTCAGCAGCGCTGCTGCTGGCCCAGCAGTCACCCGTTCGCCACTGCTGCCCCAGCAACACTCCGTTATCGCAGGCCCCGCCAGGGGTGGTTTTCGGCATTGGCGCAGAACTTGCTCAAGGCACCTTCAATGCCCGACATCCAGCGCAATCCCCTGTAGGAGCTGGCTTGCCAGCGATGGTGGTTAACGATGACGTGTACTGACGGGTTTACGCGGTGCACTTGAGTCCATCGCTGGCAAGCCGGCTCCTGCAGAGGGGCTTAAACACACGGGCCAAATCAGGGGAAGAAACTATGAGTACGTTCGAACAGGTACCGGTACGCCAATTGCACAGCGAGGCCGAAGCCATTGCCGCAGCCAAGGAAATCGCCGTGGAGATCGCCGCGATTGCCGCCGACAGCAGCCAGAACGGCCAGTTGCCGTGGCGCCAGGCGCAACTGCTGTCCCAAAGCGGCCTGACCGCCATCGGTGTGCCCAAGGCATTCGGCGGGCTGGGGGCTTCGGTGCAAACCATCGTCGAAACCGTGCGCCTGGTCTCGGTGGCCGATGGTGGTGTGGGCCAGTTGCTGCAGATTCACAACGTGATGCTGCGGGGCATCTTCAACGGCTATCCGGATGCGGTGCGTGATCGCCTGGTGGCCGATGTGCTGGCCGGCAAGCGCTTTGGCAACGCCCTGGCGGAAGTCGGCGGCAAGAACAAGTTCGCCCTCAAGACCCGCGTCGAGCGGCGTGCAGATGGCAAGCTGGTACTCAATGGCAGCAAGTTCTACTCCACCGGTTCCTACCTTGCCGAATGGATCTCCCTGACCGCGGCCTCGGATGACGGCGGCGCCGGCGTGCTGCTCAACCGCAACGCACCGGGCCTGACCCTGGTGGATGACTGGGAAGCCTTCGGCCAGAAAAACTCGGTCAGCGGCACGGTGAATTTCGACAATATCGAGCTGGATGAAGACTTCGTTTCGAAGCGCAAGGGCCCGATGAAACGCACCGGCCTGACCTTCCCGCAGATCCTGCATGCGGCGATCGATACCGGGATTGCCTCGGGCGCGCTGACCGCGGCGGTGGAGTACCTCAAGCACAACGCCCGGCCCTGGGTGGAAAGCGGCGTGGACCACGCCAATGAAGAGCCGCACATCATCAAGCAGATCGGCGAATACGCGGTGGCCCTGCGTGCAGCCGAGTCGCTGTTGCGGGATGCGGCGCGGGTGTTCGACGCACATGAGCTGGACCCGGAGAACAAGGAACTGCAGGACGAATTGATCCTGTCGGTGGCCACGGCACGGGCGCATTCGGACAGTGCTTCGTTGAAGATCTCCAGCGATATTTTCTCGTTGCTGGGGGCCAGTTCGTCGCTGAGCAAATGGAACCTCGACCGGTTCTGGCGCAACGCCCGGGTGCATACCACCCACGACCCGATTCGCTGGCGCTTGCACCATGTGGGCAACTACTACCTGAACGGGATTGATCCGGGGGAGTACACGGCGATCCTCAATGCCAAGGAAACCCAGGGCGCTACCACTCGCTAGACCAGCCCAACACATCCCTGTGGCGAGTGAGCTTGGTCCCGCTGGACTGCGCAGCAGGCCCTGTTTTTGGGGTCGCTTCGCAACCCGGCGGGAGCAAGCTCCCTCGCCACAGTTTGGGAAGGATCAATAAACCCAATGAGCTTTTCATGATCGAAAAACACCCCCTTCTGCGCAGCCTGGCGATCTACCGCGAAATGCCCTGGCGCTTCGCTCTGGTCGCCGGGCTGTTCGTGGCCATCAACCTCGGCCTGGTCTGGCAACAATGGCTGATCGGCCATGCGGTCAACGATGTCAGCGCCGGTCGCGCAGTGATCCGCCACGCCGACGGCAGCCTCGATGCCAGCCTTGGCTGGCACTGGCTGTGGCTGATGCTCGCCGTGGCCCTGGGCCGTGGCGCGCTGCAATACGCCGCCAGCGTCATGTCCCTGGTGCTCAGCCAGGAACTGCTGACACGCCTGCGCGAACGCATCCTCGCCCAGGTGCAAAGCCTGCACCTGGGTTATCACTGGCAGCACGGCATGGGCGAGATGATCACCCGCACCACCCGCGATGCCGACAAGGTGCGTGACGCGCTGATCACCTTCTGGCGCCAGGTGGTGGAAACCCCGCTGGTGGTGTTGGCCACCGTGGGCCTGTTGAGCTGGTACAACCCGTGGCTGGGCTTGGTACCGCTGCTGCTGACCGTCACCGGACTGTGGATTTTCGTGATGCAAACCGAACGCCTGGTTGAACTCGACCGCAGCGTCGGCGCGGCCTACGACCGCGTCAACCAGGACCTCAGTGAAGGCATCGGCGGGGTGCGGGTGATCAAATCCTTTGCCCTTGAGCAGAGCCGTATCCAGGGTTTTTCCGAACAGGTTGCAGTGTTCGCAGGCTTGGCCCGCCAGGCGCTGGCCTATTCCAGTTCACGCATTCCGCTGCCCCAGGCGGTGGTAGCCCTCGGACATGTGTGGATCCTGGTCTACGGCGCCCACCTGGTGGCAGCCGGTCAGTTGGGCATCGGTGAACTGGTGACCTCGCTGCTGATCGCCACCACCCTGGTATTTCGCATCGAAGGCATTGGCCGGGTGATGCAAACCTTCGCCGATGCCCGGGCCAGTGCCGAACGTATCTGGCAACTGCTGGACGCCCCCGCAGCGATACGCAGCGGCAGCGCCACCCTGCCCGCTTCGCCCCTGGGGTTGCGCCTGGAGCACGTCAGTGTCAGCGCTCCCGGCGGTGGGCGGGACATTCTGCATGACTGCTCGCTGGCCCTGGTGCCCGGCGAAATTGTCGCGTTGGTGGGCGCCACCGGCACCGGGAAAAGCCTGCTGGCCAGCCTGTTGCCACGCCTCACTGATGTGAGCACCGGGCGCGTGCTGCTGGGCTATGACGGCGCTGGCTGGCAAGACATTCGCGAACTTGACCTCGGTGCGTTGCGCCAACGGGTGCACGTGGTGCCGCAAGAGAGCTTCCTGTTCGCCGGCAGCCTCGCCGCCAACCTGCGCCTGAACGCTCCCGACGCCACTGATGAGCAATTGCTTGAAGCCCTGCGCCTCGCCGCAGCGGACGACATCTTGCTGCGCCTGCCCCACGGCCTGGCCACGCCGCTGGGTGATCGTGGCGTGACCCTGTCCGGCGGCCAGCGCCAGCGCCTGTGCCTGGCGCGGGCGCTGCTGGGCCAACCGGACATCCTGTGCCTGGACGACGCCACCAGCGCCCTCGACGCCATCAGCGAACGGCACGTACTGAACAACCTGCGAGAACTGCGCGGTACCACCGTGCTGGTGATCTCCAGCAAGTTGTCGACCATCCTCCTGGCCGACCGGGTGCTGATGCTCGCGGACGGCAAAATCGCCGCCACAGGCACCCACGCCGAACTGCAACACACCCACCCGCACTACCGCGACCTGCTGGGGATCGACCATGGCTAATCCAATCGCCGGCAAAGCCTTGAGCGATATCGAAATTGAAGAAATGCTCGCGAAAAAGGCCCTCGACCGCAGCATGTTCAAACGCTTGCTGCCGCTGCTCAGGCCAATCCGCCGCTCGATTTTCGCGGTGATCGGCATTGAGCTGTTGCTGGTGTTCACGGTGTTTTTGCGACCCTGGTTCGTGCGTGAACTGCTGGACCGTGGCTTGATTCAGCAGGCCGACCACTGGCTGCTGGACGAGCGCCTGGTGCTATGGCTGGGCGCGGGGCTGGCCGCCAGTTGGCTGGTGCGATTCCTGCTGGCCGGGGTCTCGCAGTTTGTTGCCGGTGGCGCGGCGATCCGCGTGTTGAACGCCCTGCGGGTGCAGGTGTTTGCGCATGTCCAGGGGTTGAGCGTCAGCTACTTCGACCAGACCCGTGCCGGGCGGATCATTTCCCGGGTTGACCGCGACGTGGACGCCCTCGAACCCTTGGTGATCCAGGGCCCGCCTGAACTGCTCGGTGCCTTGCTGCGCTGTGGCCTGGCATCGGTGATGCTGTGGCGTATCGACCCGCGTTTCTTCCTCAGCCTGGTGGCCACCGTACCGTTGCTGGTGCTGGCGACCTGGAGTTTCAAGCGGATCTCCCAGCGCAACTGGGCGCGGGTTGCGGAAAACCGCAGCCGTTTTACCGCACACCTGGTGGAAAGCGTCAGCGGCGCGCGGATGCTGCAGCAGTGCGCCCAGGAGACGCCGAACCTGCGGCGTTATCGCGGGCTGTTGGATGACTTCAACCATGCACTGATTCGCGGCAGCTTGCGCTCGGGGTGGTTTGCGCCCTTTACGGCGCTGCTGAGTTCGGCGGGAATCGCCTTGTTATTGCTGGTGGGCGGCTATGGGCTGGCGGCCGGTGAAGTGTCGGTCGGGCAAGTGGCCGAAAGTCTGTTTTACGTGTTCCTGTTCTTGGGGCCGTTGCAGGAGCTGTCGGACCTGTTTGAACGCTACGCCACCGGATCGGCGTCGGCGCAGCGGATTTTCCTGTTGCTCGATACCCAGGCGCAGATTACCGACAGCGCTACACCGCGCCATTTGGACCGAGCGCGGGGTGAGGTGCGGTTCGAGCAGGTGGGTTTCAGTTATGTGCCAAGTGCGCAGGCGCCGGTGATCAATGGGCTGGATTTGCATATTCCTGCGGGTGAGGTGTTGGCGATTGTCGGGCCTTCGGGGCATGGGAAAAGCACGCTGGTGCAGTTGCTCACGCGGTTTTATGAGGTGCAGTCGGGCGTGGTGCGGCTGGATGGGATTGATGTGCGGGAGCTGGCCCAGCATGCGTTGCGGCGCAATGTCGGGGTGGTGTTGCAGGACAATGTGTTGTTCAGCGGGAGCATTCTGGACAACTTGCGGTTGGCGGCGCCGTTGGCGGATGACGCGACCCTGGTCGCGGCGGCCCGGAAGCTGGGCGCCGATGAGGTATTGGAGCGGTTGCCGCATCAGTACCACACCGAGGTTGGGCCTTTGGGAGCGCATTTGAGTCATGGGCAGCGGCAGCTCGTTTGCCTGGTGCGGGCGTATCTGGCGGACCCGGCGGTGCTGGTGCTGGATGAGGCGACTTCGGCGGTGGACATTCACACAGAGCGGCGGATTCAACGGGCGTTGCGCAGGCTGTGTCTGGGGCGCACGGCGATCATCATTGCCCATCGGCTGGCGACGATCCGGGATGCGGACCGGATTGCTGTGGTTCGGCATGGGCAAGTCGTTGAGCTTGGGGCGCATGATGCGTTGATTGATCGTGGGGGGGCTTATGCGGCGTTGTATCAGACGTATTTGCGCAGTGCACGGGTGGGGGACTTGGTGGCTGGGTGATTGGGGGTATATCCGTTTTTGGGTGATGTTTGAGATTGGTTCCGCTCTTACAGCGGCTCACTTTTGAACAGCCGGAATGCCGGCCCAGTCAAAAGTAAGCAAAACGCTCTTGCCCCACCACTCGGCTCCTCGCCTAGACTCGGAGTGCCCTCACTCCGG
>NZ_JACAQC010000055.1:0-54773 GCF_013385345.1 Pseudomonas sp. I8001 | reverse complement strand
CCAATCTCAGCCATCACCCAAAAAACGGATATACACGCAAACCACCTTCCCCCGAGAAAGCACAAAGGGGACCCGAAGGTCCCCTTTAATTTGTCGTTGCGTGCTCTTTTTTTATTATTGAGGGGCGGTCTATTGTTGTTTTTGGCAACCGTGGCCCTTTACCGCTGTTTTTGGCGACCCCCATCCGGGGTCAAGAGCAAACGTATTTTTTTGAGCGCTGATCCGCTTCTTCGCACGCGATCCAACCAGTGGGTAGCTACCTTGAGGTAGTTTTTTGTTCTTCTCTATCCGGTTGCGGGTTTCGGCAAGCCGTACCCTGCGAAGCACATCTTCTCCAAAAAAATCTGTTAGCTGCGTCTCTGCCGTGTTGTTTTTGTTATGTCAGAGTCGTTACGTCTTATTTTTATTAGGTTTGGTGCTTTTTATTCTTGTTATGCAATAGAGATAGCAGAAGCCGTGCCAACTTTATAAAGTCCTTTAAAATCAATGCCTTGATTTTTTGGTGAGAAATTTCCTTCAGGAAATGCGACAAAATATGTTCCCGTGTTACCCGATGTGTAGCCGCGAGGTAACACATCGTCACAAGCGCACTACTCAACCGGCGCTGCGAGCCTTCGCCACGCGCGAACCGGTGGGGCGGCCGAGTACCGTACAAATCTGCTGACCCGCCAGAATCAGCTTGTCCATGTCGATACCGGTCTCGATGCCCAAGCCATTGAGCAGGTACAACACATCTTCAGTGGCAACGTTACCGCTGGCCCCCTTGGCATAGGGGCACCCGCCGAGGCCCGCAATAGAGCTGTCGAACACCTGGATACCTTCCTCAAGGCTGGCGTAGATATTGGCGATGGCCTGGCCATAGGTGTCATGGAAGTGCCCGGCCAGCTTGTCCCGTGGCACCTGCGCGCCGACCACCTCGAACATCCGGCGTGTTGCGCCTGCAGTGCCGGTGCCAATCGTGTCGCCCAGGGACACCTCATAGCAGCCCATGGCGAACAGCTCGCGAGCGACTGCCGCGACCTGTTCCGGCGCGACCTGACCTTCATAAGGGCAACCCAACACACACGACACATAACCCCGCACACTCACACCGTGCTGCCTGGCCGCGTCCATGATCGGCACGAAGCGTTCCAGGCTTTCGCTGATGGAGCAGTTGATATTGCGCTGGGAAAACGCCTCGGAAGCCGCCGCAAATACGGCCACTTCTTTTACGCCCGCCGCCAGTGCATCTTCAAAACCCCGCAGGTTTGGCGCCAGCGCGCCATAGGTCACGCCCGGCTTGCGCTGGATCTGCGCAAACACCTCGGCCGACCCGGCCATCTGCGGTACCCATTTGGGCGACACAAAACTGCCGACTTCGATGTAACCCAGGCCGGCGGCACTCAGGGCGTCCACCAATTGCACCTTGTCGGCGACGCTGATGGGTTGCGCTTCATTCTGCAGGCCGTCGCGGGGGCCCACTTCCACCAGGCGCACATGAGAGGGGAGGGACATGGCAGCTACCTTTTATGAATGGCCAACCTGGCCCTGAATGGTCTGTTCCAGCGCCTGGGTGCAACGCTCTTCGGCGGTGTCCAGTTCGAGCTTCATTTGTTCGATGTCGAGCAACTGTTGTTCCAGCTGCTCGCGGCGCTCGGCGATTTTCGCCAGCATGCTGTGCAGCTGTTTCTGGTTGCCGCTGGTAGGGTCGTAGAGTTCGATCAGTTCCCGGCACTCGGCCAGGGAAAAACCGATGCGCTTGCCCCGCAGGATCAGCTTCAGGCTGACCTTGTCGCGGGGCGAATAAATGCGCTCCTGGCCCCGGCGTTCCGGGGACAGCAGGCCTTGTTCTTCATAGAAGCGAATGGCGCGGGTGGTGATGTCGAGCTCGCGGGCGAGGTCGGAGATGCTGTAGGTCGTGCTCATGAGGGCGCTCAAGGAGTGTCTTGAGCGTTAAGCTAATGGCTGGTTGACGTTAACGTCAAGCTCGCTCCTACAGTTTGTCCAGCTTCTTCTCATGGGCCGTCACCTGCTGGCACAACTCGATCATCTGCTCGCGCATCCAGCGGTTGGCCGGATCCTGGTCGGTGCTTTCATGCCAGTACAGATGGGTTTCCACCATCGGCACATCATTCACCGGCAGGTTGAACCAGTGCAGTTCATGGCGCCGTGCGAAGCGCTCCGGCACGGTCATTACCATGTCGGTTTGCTGCAGCACCTGCGAGGCCATCAGGTAGTGCTGGGAGCGCAGGGCGATCTTGCGTTGCAGGCCCATCTTGCCCAGCGCCAGGTCGACATGGCCCAGGCCGTTGCGCCGGCTGGAGATATGAATGTGGGTCAGCGACAGGTAGTCATCCAGCGTCAGTTTGTCCTTGCCCGCCATCGGATGGCCCTTGCGCATGGCGCACACGTAGCGGTCTTCCATGAGCTTGACGTGGCGCACTTGCGGGTCGGTGTTGAGCGGCGCATCCACGGCAAAGTCCAGGCGACCGGCCGCCAGTTCCTTGGTGGTTTCCCGGCGCTTGGACAGGAAGCTCTCGATTACCACCGTAGGTGCCAGGCGGCGCAGACGCTGGAACAGCGGCGGCAGAATCACCGCTTCGGTGAGGTCGGTCATGCTGATGCGGTAGGTCTTGGCCGCCTGTTGCGGGTTGAAGATCCGGCTTTCCTGTACCGACACTCGCAGCAGCGACAGCGCGTTACGCACCGGGCCAATGATGTTCTGGGCCATGGGTGTGGGCACCATGCCTTGGGCTGTGCGCACGAACAGCGGGTCGTTGAAGGTCTCCCGCAGGCGGGCCAGAGCGTTCGACACCGCAGGTTGAGTAATCCCGACAATCTGCCCGGCGCGGGTCAGGTTGGCTTCGGTGTAGATCGCGTCAAAGACGATGAAGAGGTTGAGGTCGACCTTGCTCAGATTCATTTCGCTGCGCTCTTATTGTTAGGTGTCCATACGCCGATCATATATCGGTGATGAATGTTAATACACGCCGAGAATAGGCTAGGTAAATTATCAACGCTGTTCTAGCATCGATTCATGACCTCAACAACCTCCATTGAGAAGGTGCTGCCCATGGATTTCGCCTATTCGCCCAAGGTTCAGGAACTGCGTGAACGCGTCACCGCGTTTATGGACGCCTACGTTTATCCGGCCGAGCCTGTGTTCGAACGCCAGGTTGCCGAAGGTGACCGCTGGCAGCCCACCGCCATCATGGAAGAGTTGAAGCTCAAGGCTAAAGCCGAAGGCCTGTGGAACCTGTTCCTGCCGGAATCCGAATTGGGCGCCGGCCTCACCAACCTGGAATACGCACCCCTGGCCGAAATCATGGGCCGCTCCTTGCTGGGGCCGGAGCCGTTCAACTGCTCGGCACCGGATACCGGCAACATGGAAGTGCTGGTGCGCTACGCCAACGAAGAGCAAAAACAGCGCTGGCTCGAACCGCTGCTGCGCGGCGAAATCCGCTCGGCATTTGCCATGACCGAGCCGGACGTGGCTTCCTCCGACGCCACCAACATGGCCGCCCGTGCAGAGCGCGACGGCGACGAGTGGGTGATCAACGGTAAAAAATGGTGGACCTCCGGCGCCTGTGACCCGCGCTGCAAGATCCTGATCTTCATGGGCCTGAGCAACCCGGATGCGCCGCGTCACCAGCAGCACTCGATGATCCTGGTACCAGTGGATGCGCCCGGTGTGAAGATCGTGCGCCCGCTGCCGGTGTTCGGCTACGACGACGCACCCCATGGCCACGCCGAAGTGCTGTTTGAAAACGTCCGCGTGCCGTACGAAAACGTCCTGCTGGGCGAAGGCCGGGGCTTTGAAATTGCCCAGGGGCGCCTTGGCCCGGGCCGTATTCACCACTGCATGCGTTCCATCGGCATGGCCGAGCGCGCACTGGAACTGATGTGCAAGCGTTCCGTCAGCCGTACTGCCTTCGGCAAGCCGCTGGCCCGCCTGGGTGGCAATATCGACAAGATCGCCGACTCGCGGATGGAAATCGACATGGCGCGCCTGCTGACCCTGAAAGCTGCCTACATGATGGACACCGTGGGTAACAAGGTCGCGAAAAGCGAAATCGCCCAGATCAAGGTGGTGGCGCCGAACGTGGCGTTGAGGGTGATCGACCGCGCCATCCAGATCCACGGTGGCGCCGGCGTATCCAATGACTTCCCGCTGGCCTACATGTACGCCATGCAGCGCACCCTGCGCCTGGCCGATGGCCCGGACGAAGTGCACCGCGCAGCAATCGGCAAGTTCGAGATCGGTAAGTATGTGCCGCGGGAAATGATGCGCAGCGGGCAGTAAAACCGAGGTGTCTTCATCGCAGGCAAGCCAGCTCCCACAGGGGAATGCAGCCAACTGTGGGAGCCGGGCTTGCCGCGATGAGGCCAGTTGATCGTTCCCACGCTCTGCGTGGGAATGCTGCCCCGGACGCTCCGCGTCCTCAATACACCCAGACCTCCACCCGCCGGTTCTTGATCCGTCCCTCATCCGCCGTATTTGCCGCCACCGGCATCTCGGCACCGAACCCCTGAATGTCCCTCAGCACCACGCCGCTTTTAACCAGTTCCCGGCGCACCGCCATCGCCCGCAACTTCGACAATAGCGCCGCCCGTTGCGCATCACTCTTGGCATCCCCAAACCCCACCAGCGTCACCTGCTTATCCAGCTTGCCGTGGCTCTTTATATAAGCCACTACCCGCATCAGGTCCTGGCGCGCCTTGTTGTCGAGGCTGGCACTGCCTTCCTCAAACCGGAAATTCACCGTCAGGCGCTGCGCTTGTCGGGCAATCGCCTGGTAATCCCCGGGCATCGGCGCCCGTGGCTCCACCGCCATGGCCTGCACCTGCTGTGCGATAAAACCGTTGGCGGCGACGATCGCCTGGCCCTTGCTGCTTTGCGCAAAGTCCACCAGGGCCTTGGCCCAGGGGTTTTGTGCAACAGGTGGCAGGTAGAAGAACAACCGGCGTGACAGTGGGTAGTCCTCGGTGGCGATCAAACTGTTCAGCGGCAGCATCGGCTGCGAGTCGCCATCGACGATGGCCACCGCCTTGGCCTGGCGCACATAGGGCAATCCGATAAAACCGATGCCCTGGGGGTCATGGCTGACAGCATCCGACAACTGCTCGCTGGATTCGAAGCGCTTGGCGCTGCCATCCAACGACTTGCCGCGCCGGCTGAGCACCAGTTCCTTGAAGGTGTCATAGGTGCCGGATTGATCATCCCGCGCGTACAGGTGAATCTGGCCACCGATGCCGCCCAGTTGTTCCCAGGTCGAGACTTCGCCGCTGAAGATCTGCGCCAGTTGCGCGGTGTTCAGCGTCCCCAGCGGGTTGCGTGGGTTGAGGATGATCGCCAGCCCGTCAATGGCGATGACCTGTTCGGCGTCGGGGCTTTTCAGGTCGCCGAGGGCTTCGAGGTCCACCAGTTCGCTGTCCTTGATCGGCCGGGAAGACGCCGCGAGGTCGGCGCTGGCGTTTTTCAGGGCTGCGAACCCGGTGCTGGAGCCATGGGCCGCCACTTCCACCGTCACCTTCTGGCCCTGGCGAGTCTTGCCGACGATGTGCTGTTCGTTGGCCTGGTCAGATGGCTCGCTGTGCACCGCTTGCAGCCCCTGTTGCTCCATCAGCCCCTTGACCAGCGCCGGGCCAAGTGCCGCGCCGATGGTGTTGGAACCCTGGATACGCAAGGCCGGGCCATGTTCGGGGAAGGGCAGAGGGGTGGAAAAAGCGGCGAGGGGAAATGCGCTGAGCAGGGCCAGCAGGGATAGAACGCGCAGCATCATGCCGGCACCTTCTCAAGCCAAAGGGAGTGCCGCGAGATTAAGTCAGAGAGGTTTCAGCAATATGACCGGCATCACGCCGTCAAAAAGTGTGGGAGCGGGCTTGCTCGCGAATACGGTGTGTCAGTCGACGTATCCGGTGACTGACACACCGTATTCGCGAGCAAGCCCGCTCCCACATTTAACGGCGCTGCTGTTAAGAAGTCAGCTCAATTCCAGCCAGATCGGTGCATGATCGGAGGGTTTTTCCATGCCGCGCAGGTCGTAGTCCACACCGGCATCCTTTACCCGGGGCAACAAGCCCTGGGAAGCCAGGATCACGTCGATCCGCAGCCCGCGCTTTGGCTCGTCTTCAAAACCACGGCTGCGGTAATCGAACCAGCTGAAGCGGTCTGCCACATCCGGGTTGAGGTGGCGGAAGCTGTCCACCAGGCCCCAGTTCTTCAGGCGGGCCATCCACTCGCGTTCTTCCGGCAGGAAGCTGCACTTGCCGGTCTTCAGCCAGCGCTTGGCGTTGTCGGCACCGATGCCGATGTCGCAGTCTTCCGGGGAAATATTCACATCCCCCATTACCACCACGGCCTGTTCATTGCTGAACTGCGACTCCAGGAGGGTTTGCAGGTCCTCGTAGAAGCGCTGCTTGGCCGGGAACTTGGTGGGGTGGTCGCGGCTTTCGCCCTGTGGGAAATAGCCGTTCATGATGGTAATCGGGTTGCCGTTGGCGTCGGCGAAGGTGCCCCAGATAAACCGGCGCTGGGCGTCTTCTTCGTCACTGGCAAAGCCTTTGTGCAGCGCCAGCGGTTCCTGGCGCGAGAGCAGGGCAACACCGTAGTGGCCTTTCTGCCCGTGGTAATACACGTGATAGCCGAGGGCCTTGATCTCATCCAGCGGGAACTGGTCGTCGTGGACCTTGGTTTCCTGCAGGCCGATCACGTCCGGCTGATGTTTCTCGATCAGTGCCGCCAGCTGATGAGGGCGGGCGCGCAGCCCGTTGATATTGAAAGACACGATTTTCATGGTCGGCGGTCCAGTCTGGCAAAAGGGCGATGCTAGCCGACAATGTAGGACGGGAGCCAGCCTTGTAGCAGCTGCCGAGGCACAAGGCTGCGTTGGGCTACGAAGCGGCGTCCGGTGGCTACACTGAACGAAACAGTGCCGCAGACGTTCGTAATAACAAGAGCGCGACCTTTTGAGTCAGCGCCCAGGGGAGATTCACTGTTATGCCTGACACCTCGACTGCCATCGCCCAGATCCACATGCTCGACAGCGGCTATTCCCGCGAAGCCCGTTCGCTGTTGTACCAGGCCTATCGCCATGAGCCGACGTTCGCCTACATCTTCGAAGCCGAACGTCCCGGCTACGAACAGCGGGTGCGCGCCACGGTGCGTGAACTGGTCAAGCAGCACTTCTTCCAGAAACTCCCGGCGATTGGCCTGTTGGTCAACGACCGGCTGATCGGCATCGCCCTGATCGCGCCACCGACCCGCCGCCTGGGCATCACCGAAAGCTGGGCCTGGCAGTTGCGCATGTGGCTGAGTACCGGTGTGCGCGGTACCCGGCGTTACCTGGAATACCATCAGGCGGTGCTGGCATGCCTGCCCTCGGACTCGGTGCATGTGCTGCCATTGCTGGGGATTCACCCGCAATTCCAGGGCAAGCACTACGGTGAGCAACTGCTGGAAGCGGTGCATAACTGGTGCGCCGAAGACCCGCATTCCTCGGGCGTGGTGCTGGACACGGGGAATTCTCGCTATCTGGAGTTCTATAAGCGCCAGGGGTATGAAGAGATTGGCGAGGTGGCTGTAGGACCTGTTCTGGAGCACGTGTTCTTTCACGCAAATCCGCAGGTGTTACAGGCTGCAACGGTTTAAGACAGAATTATTCAGACAAATCCGGGTTCTAACTCGCTCCCAAGCTCGTGTAGCATCCCGGCCTATGAAGTTTCCAGGAAGATTTACCAGCGGCTTGATTCTGCTGTTCACGAGCTGCGGCGCCTTGGCGCAAAGCGAATTGGATGTGCGCATCAAGCCTTCAAACGACGCGTTGAAAGCCAACATCGAAGGCTATATCGGCGGGGTCGGCGATCGTGACGAAGAAGCCCTGCTGCGGTTCAGCCGTGGCGCCGAGGAGCAGGCCCGCAAGGCCGCCCAGGCGCTGGGCTACTACCAACCGCAGATTGCCAGCGATGTGAAGGGCGGCAAGAACCCGCGCCTGATCCTCACCATCGACCCCGGCGAACCGGTGCATTTGCGCAATGTGACCATTCGGGTCGACGGCCAGGCCGCCGACCTCAAGGCCTTTCGCGTGCCCGCCAGCGACCAACTCAAATCCGGCGCCGTGCTCAACCACGGCAACTACGAAGACGCCAAGCGCGTCATCCAGAACCAGGCGTCACGCTACGGCTTTTTCAGCGGGCGCTTTACCAGTCAGAAACTCTCGGTCGACCCCAAGGCGGGTGTGGCCGATATCCAACTGATTTATGACAGTGGCCCACGCTACACCTTGGGCAAGGTCAGCTTTGCCGGCGATACGCCGTTTGATGAAGACCTGCTGCAACGCATGGTGCCGTTCAAGAGCGGCACGCCTTACGACTCCGAACTGATCGCCGAACTCAACCAGAACCTGCAATCCAGCGGCTTTTTCGAGGGCGTGCGCGTGGACGCCGCCCCGGCGGCCTCGACCAATGACGTGATCCCGGTGGCCGTGCAACTGGAAACCCGCAAGCCGCGCACCATGGGCCTGGGCCTCGGTTACTCGACCGATGTCGGCCCGCGGGGCAAGGCCAACTGGACGCGCCACTGGGTCAACCCCCAGGGCCACAGTTATGGCTGGGAAGCCGAGCTTTCCGCGCCTCGGCAGAACGTCGGGTTGTGGTACGACATTCCCATGGACCCGCCACTGACCGACAAATTGCGCTTTGCCGGCGGCTACCAGAATGAAGAAATCGCCAACACCGACACCCTGAGTAAACTGCTCACCCTCGGCCCCGAGTGGCACAGCAAGTTGCCCAGCGGCTGGACGCGGGTGATTTCGCTCAAATGGCAGCGCGAAGAGTATCGCCTGGGCAACGACTCGGGCCTGAGTACGCTGCTGATGCCCGGCATCAGTTATTCCTACCTGCGCAGCGACAACCGCATCGACCCGCACAATGGCTATCGCCTGCTGTTCGACGCCAAGGTCGCCAAGGAAGGCCTGGGTTCCGACACCAACCTGCTTTACGGCACGGCGACCATCAAGGGCTTGACCACCCTGTGGGACAACCACCGTTTCCTGGCACGGGCGCAGTTTGGCGGCAGTGCCACCAATGGCTACAAATCCGTGCCGCCGTCGTTGCGCTTTTTTGCCGGTGGCGACCAGAGCGTACGGGGTTACGAGTACCAGACCCTGTCCCCGGAAAACGATCGTGGCGACCGCATCGGCGGCCGCTACATGGTGGCCCTGAGCGCCGAGTACCAATATTCCATCGCCGAAAAATGGCGGATCGCGACCTTTATCGACCAAGGCAACTCGTTCAACACCCTGGAAATGCCAAGCCTGAAAACCGGCGTGGGTGTGGGTGTGCGCTGGGTGTCGCCGGTTGGCCCGATCCGCCTCGACCTGGCCCATGCCCTCGAAGATCCGGGCGGCATTCGTTTGCACTTTTCCATGGGGCCTGAGCTGTGATGCGTGGTTTGAAAATAGCGGGGCTGGCCATTCTGGCGGTCCTCGCGGTGATAGTGCTGGCACTGTGGACGGTGCTGGGTACCCAAGCCGGCAGCCGGTGGGTGCTGGGCCAGGTGCCGGGTTTGACCGTGGAGAATTTCCAGGGTCGCCTGGGCGGGCAGTGGAGTGCCGACCATCTGTTATGGCAGCAGGACAGCAGCCGCGTGGAGCTTCAGGCGCCGAAGTTCGACTGGTCGCCCGCGTGTTTGATGCGCATGACCTTGTGTATCAACCAACTGGATGTGGAGCAGGTGAGCCTGCAATTTCCACCCGGCACCGAAGAAAGCAGCGGCCCGATTACCCTGCCGGACCTGAAACTGCCGGTCGCCCTTCAGTTGGGTGACATCCGCGTTGGCAGCCTGCTGTTCAATGGCAGCGAAGAGCTCCAGGGCCTGCAGCTGGCGGCGCACTGGACTGCCGCCGGGATGCAGATCGATTCGGTGCACCTGCAACGGGACGGTTTGGTCCTTGACCTGTCCGGCCTGCTGCAACCCACCGGCAATTGGCCGCTGGCCGCCAGCGGCAACCTGAGCCTGCCTTACGCGCCGGGCGGTGCGCCCTGGACGCTGGCGCTCAAGGTCGATGGCGATTTGCTCAAGACCCTCAAGCTCGACGCCGACAGCAGCGGCTACCTGCCGGCCAAGCTCAGCGGCGAATTGCAACCGCTGGTGGAAAACCTGCCGGCGCAGTTGCACATCACCGCCGACGGCTTCAAACCCAGCGCCGATTTGCCCGATACCCTGCAACTCAATCAGCTGGACCTGACCGCCAAGGGCGACCTGAGCAGCGGTTACCAGTTGCTGGGCAAAGCCGTACTGCCCGCGGAAAAAGGCCCGGTGGACCTGCTGCTGCAAGGCAAGGTCGACGCCAAGGGCGCGCAGATCGCCGGGCTGGATTTGAATGCCGGTGACAAACAAAGCCTCAAGCTCAGTGCCAATCTGGACTGGCAGCAAGGCTTCAGCGCCGACGCGAAAATCGACTGGCTGGATTTCCCGTGGCATCGCCTGTACCCCGTGATCGACGAACCCCAGGTGGCCTTGCGTACCTTCAATGGTGAAGTTTCCTACAAGGACGGCAACTATCTGGGCAACTTCAAGGCCGACCTCGACGGCCCTGCGGGCAAGTTCAGCCTGGCCAGCCCGTTCAGTGGCGACCTCAAGCAAGTGTTCCTCCCCGAGTTGAAACTCGCGGCTGGTCAGGGCAAGGCCGAAGGCCACCTGAACCTGCAATTTGCCGATGGCATCGCCTGGGACACGGCGCTGGACCTGTCGGCGATCAACCCGGCGTATTGGGTCGCGGAGTTGCCCGGCACCCTCGCGGGCCCGTTGCGCAGCAAGGGCGAAATGAAGAACGAGCAACTCAAGCTCAATGCCGACCTCGACCTCAAGGGCCGTCTGCGTGGCCAACCTGCCGTGCTCCAGGCCAAGGCCGAAGGCGCAGGCGAGCAATGGACCCTCGGCACCCTCGACATTCGCCTCGGCGACAACCGCATCTATGGCAGCGGCAGCCTGCAACAGCGCCTTGCCGGGCAGATCGACATCAAGCTGACGCGCCTCGCCCAGCTCTGGCCGCAACTGCGCGGGCAGATGAATGGTCGCCTCGACGTCGCCGGCACCCTGAAAGCGCCGCAAGGCAAGCTCAACCTGGTTGGCCAGCAACTGGCGTTTGAAGATAACCGCCTGCAAAACCTGACCCTGGACGCGAACCTGGATAATGCCCAGCGCGCCAAAGTCGACCTGAAAGGCAGTGGCATCCAGGCCGGTGAAACCCAGCTCGGCACCTTCAGTGCCAGCGCCCAGGGCGATATCAAAAGCCAGAAAGTCCAGCTCGACCTGGCCGGCCCGTTGCTCAAGCTGGCCCTGGCCCTGGACGGCAACCTCGACAAAGGCAACTGGCGCGGGCGCCTGGCCAGCGGCGATGTGCAAGCCGGTGGCCAGGACTGGAAGCTGCAAGCGCCGGCGAAGATCGAGCGCCTGGCCGATGGCAAGCTGACCTTTGCGGCGCACTGCTGGGTCTCCGGCCCGGCGAGCCTGTGCGGCGAAGACCAGCGCCTGATGCCCGAGCCGAAGCTGCGTTATCACCTCAAGCAGTTCCCAATCGACAGCCTGGCGCAGTGGTTGCCCAAGGATTTCGCCTGGCAGGGCAAGCTCAATGCCGACGTGCAGCTCGACCTGCCGGCCAGCGGCCCCAAAGGCGTGGTCTCGGTGGACGCCAGCGGCGGTACCCTGCGGGTCAAGGACAAGGACCAGTGGCTGGATTTCCCCTACGACACGCTGAAGCTGGAAACCACCCTCAACCCCACGCGCATCGACACCCAGCTCAATTTCCGTGGCGGCAAGCTCGGCGAGTTGCTGTTGCAGGCGCAGCTCAATCCGCTGGCAAAGAACAAGCCGATCACCGGCAACTTCACCCTGACCGGCCTCGACCTCGCGGTGGCCCGCCCCTTTGTACCCATGGTCGAGAAGCTCAACGGCAAGCTCAACGGTAACGGGCGAATTGGCGGCAGCCTGCTGGCGCCTCAGGTCAACGGCAGCATCAACCTGGTGGGGGGTGAAATCTCCGGCCCGGAACTGCCCACCAGCATTGAAGGCCTGAATATCCAGGCGTTGATTGCCGGCGAAAGCGTGCAGCTCAATGGCGGCTGGCGCAGCGGCAAGGCCGGGCAGGGCACTATCAAGGGGCAGATCGACTGGGGCCAGGCCCTGGCGGTGGATATCGCGCTGCAAGGCACGCAACTGCCGGTCACCGTGGAACCGTACGCGGCCCTGGAGGTGGCGCCTGACCTGAAGATCAGCATGAAGAACGACAAGCTGGCGATCTCCGGCAAGGTGCAGATTCCCAAGGGCGAGATCACCGTGCGGGAATTGCCCCCATCGACGGTCAAGGTCTCGGATGACACGGTGATCGTCGGCAGCCAGACCGAAGAGGGCAAGCCGCCGATGGCCATGGCGATGGACATCGATGTGGAGGTAGGCAAGGACAAGCTGAGCTTCGCCGGGTTTGGCCTTACCGCCAACCTGCAAGGCCATGTGCACATCGGCGACAACATGGACACCCGTGGTGAACTGTGGCTCAACGACGGCCGCTACCGGGCCTACGGCCAACGCCTGACTGTGCGCCGCGCGCGATTGTTGTTTGCCGGGCCGATTGACCAGCCGTTCCTGGATATCGAAGCGGTGCGGATCACCACCGAGCCGTCCCGGACCGTCACCGCCGGTATTCGTCTGAGCGGCAGTGCCGAGCAGCCGACTACGCAAATTTTCTCGGAGCCGGCCATGGCCCAAGAGGATGCATTGTCGTACCTGGTGTTGGGGCGTTCGCGCACCACCAACGGTGAGGACAACAACATGCTGGCCGAAGCGGCGCTGGGTCTTGGGTTGATGGGCAGTGCCGGGGTCACGTCGGACATCGCCAAGAACCTGGGCATCCAGGACTTTGAACTGGACACCCAGGGCAGTGGCAACAACACCGCCGTGGTGGCCAGCGGCAAGATCTCCGAGAAGCTCAGCCTGCGTTATGGCGTGGGGGTGTTCGAGCCGGCCAACACCATCGCCTTGCGCTATTTGCTGAGCAAGAAGGTGTACCTGGAAGTGGCCAGCGGCGTGGCCAGCTCCCTGGATATTTTCTACAAGCGCGATTTCTGATCCGTCCACGGTAATGGTGGGAGCCTGGCTCCCACCATTTATCCGCTAATTAGCAAGCAACCTAACTATTCGTTTGACATTCGCTGCCTAGGCAGTAACATCGTGTCACACATTCACTGCTTAGGCAGTTAATAGGCTGGTCACGATGAAGCACTTCACCCCCGAAAACTTCCACAACTGCCACCTCGGCCTGCTGCTGGGCCGGGCTGCGCTGCTCAAAGACAAGATCATCGACACCCACATGGAACCCCACGGCATCACGGCCGCGCAGTTCAAGGTGTTGATCATCATGGCCCAGTACGGCGTCGACACCCCGGCCGAGCTGTGCCGCAACCTGTCGTTGGACAGCGGCTCCATGACCCGCATGCTCGACCGCCTGGAACAAAAGGACCTGCTGGCGCGCAAGCGTTCCGAGCAGGACCGGCGCCAGGTGCAGTTGGTGCTGACCGCCGAAGGCCAGCGCGTGGCCGACATGCTGCCGCACATCGGTGCCCAGGCCTTGAACCAGTTGGCGGGCGCGCTGGAGCCGGGTGAATTGCAAACCCTGGAAAAAATCCTGAAGAAAATTCTGATAGCTGCGGGTGACCCCATCACCATCCAGCGGGTAGGTAGTGCATGAACAATCGCTCCTTGCGTGCCGGCCTCAGCCTTGTGCTGGTGGCCATGACTATGGCCGGTTGTGCCAATTTCAGCGGCTTGGACACAGAAGGCAAACGCCTCGAAGCCAATAACCTGCAAACCGGCAAATCCCTCAGCGGCGTGACCCTGTCCGCCGCTGCCTGGCCCACCGCCGACTGGTGGAAAGGCCTTGGCGATCCACAGCTCGACGGCCTGATCCAGGAAGCCCTGCAGAACAGCCCCGACATGCAAGTGGCCAGCGCCCGTGCCCACCAGGCCGAAGCCGCTGCCTATGCCGCCGACGCCGAGCGCATGCCAACCCTGGATGCCAGCGCCGGTGTCAGCCGTTCGCGCCTGGCCAAGGACCAGGACCCGTTGGGCCAGGGCGATGCCTACGCCACCGTGCGTAACATCGGTGCCAGCTTCAATTATAACTTCGACCTGTGGGGTGGCCAGCGCGCCGCCTGGGAAGCCGCGCTGGGCCAGGCCCGCGCTGCCGAAGTCGACCAACAGGCCGCGCGCCTGACCCTCGCGGCCAACGTCGCCAAGGCCTACAGCGACCTGGGCCAGGCCCATATCGTGCGTGACCTGGCCAATGATGACCTCAAGCGCACCCGGCAGATGCTCGACCTGGGCCAGCGTCGCCTGAACTCCGGGATCGACAGCCAGTACCAGTACCAGCAAACCGAAAGCCTGGAAGCCAGCTCCCAGTCGCAACTGATCGATGCGGAAAAGCAACTGCAGAGCGCGAAGATCGCCCTCGCAGTGTTGCTCGGCAAAGGCCCGGACCGTGGCAGCGAACTGGTACGCCCCAACGTGCTCAAGCCGAGCGCGGTTGCGGTGCCTTCGGTGTTGCCTGCCGAGCTGGTGGGCCGTCGCCCGGACCTGATCGCCGCACGCTGGCGGGTGGAGGCGGCGAGCAAGAACATCGCGGCCAGCAAGACCCGTTTCTACCCCAACCTCAACCTGAGCGCGAGCGCCGGGGCCGAGTCGTTGCTGGGGGATGCGATGTTTGGTTCGGCCAGCCGCTTCTTCAGCATTGCGCCGACCGTCTCGCTGCCGATCTTCGACGGCGGCCGCCTGCGCGCCGACCTCGACGCTCGCGACGCCGACTACGACCTGGCCGTGGCCCAGTACAACAAAACCCTGGTGCAAGCCTTGGGCGATATCGGCAACACACTCTCGCAATTGCGCGAGACCGGCCGGCAGATCCAGGCCCAGCAACACGCCGCTGACATTGCCCAGCAGTCCTACGACACCGGCGTCCAGCGTTACAGCTCAGGTATCGGCAATTACCTGGACGTGCTCAGCATCGAACAGCAACTGCTCCAGGCCCAGCGTCAGTTGGCCACCCTGAATGCCGAGCAAATCGATCTTTCGATTCAACTGATGCAGGCCCTGGGCGGCGGTTTCCACGCCGATAACGTGGCCTCGACCACCCCAGCCACGCGCACTGAATAATTCAAGGTACTTGTCATGGCCACTGCCGAAACCAGCAACAACGCTCCTGAAACAAACAAGGCTGAACAACCCAACAACAGCAACCCGCGCAAACGCAAAGTCATGCTGTTTGTGCTGGCGCTGATCGTCATCCTCGGCGCCCTGGGCGTGTGGGGTTGGTACGAATTGTATGGCCGCTTCAGCGAAAGCACCGACGACGCCTACGTCAATGGCAACGTGGTGGAAATCACCCCGCTGGTGACCGGCACCGTGGTGAGCATCGGCGCCGACGACGGCGACCTGGTGCATGAAGGCCAGGTGCTGATCAACTTCGACCCCAACGACGCGGCCGTCGGCCTGCAAAGTGCCCAGGCCAACCTGGCCCGCACCGTGCGCCAGGTGCGTGGTTTGTACAGCAACGTCGATGGCATGAAAGCCCAGGTGCTGGCGCAACAAGCCAACGTGCAAAAGGCCCAGGACAACTACAACCGACGCAAGAACCTCGCTGCCGGCGGGGCGATTTCCCAGGAAGAACTGTCCCACGCCCGTGACGACCTGACCTCGGCGCAAAACGCCCTGGCCAACGTGCAGCAACAGTTCAAGACCAGCAGCGCCCTGGTGGATGACACGGTGATTTCGTCCCACCCGGACGTGCAGGCTGCCGCCGCACAGTTGCGCCAGGCTTACCTGACCAACGCCCGCAGCACCCTGATCGCACCGGTGACCGGCTATGTGGCCAAGCGTACCGTGCAACTGGGCCAGCGGGTCCAGCCGGGTACTGCACTGATGGCGGTGATCCCGCTGGATCAACTGTGGATCGACGCCAACTTCAAGGAAACCCAGCTGCGCAATATGCGTATCGGCCAGCCGGTGGATATCGAATCCGACATCTACGGCAGCGACGTGAAATTCAGTGGCACCGTCGACAGCCTCGGCGCGGGCACGGGCAGCGCGTTTGCCTTGCTGCCGGCGCAGAACGCCACCGGTAACTGGATCAAGATCGTGCAACGGGTGCCGGTGCGTATCCATGTGAACGCCGATGAGTTGGCCAAGCACCCGCTGCGGGTGGGCCTGTCCACCGTGGTCAACGTCGACCTGCACGACCAGAGCGGCCCGGTACTGGCCCAGCAGGCGCCGCAGAAGGCGTCGTTCACCACCAACGTTTACGACCGCCAGTTGGCCGAAGCCGACGCGATGATCACCCAATTGATCCATGACAACAGCGTCGCCGCTCCCAAGGCTGCCCAGCGCTGATTCGCCAATCCATCAGCTGCGGCCCCGGCGGCCGTAGCGCCAATCATGTTGCACAGGATTCGCGATGAGTAACGCTAACGCCTCCTTCACGCCGCCCAGCTTGCTGATGGCCACCATCGGCCTGTCCCTGGCGACCTTCATGCAGGTGCTCGACACCACCATCGCCAACGTGGCGCTGCCGACGATTTCCGGCAACCTCGGCGTGAGTTCGGAGCAGGGCACCTGGGTCATCACCTCGTTTGCCGTGAGCAACGCCATCGCGCTGCCGCTGACCGGCTGGCTGAGCCGTCGCTTCGGCGAGGTGAAGCTGTTTCTGTGGGCCACCATCCTGTTTGTGCTGGCCTCGTTTCTCTGCGGTATTTCCACCTCGATGCCCGAGCTGATCGGCTTTCGGGTATTGCAAGGCCTGGTTGCCGGCCCGTTGTACCCGATGACCCAGACGCTGCTGATCGCGGTCTATCCCCCCGCCAGGCGTGGCATGGCCCTGGCGTTGCTGGCGATGGTCACGGTGGTGGCGCCGATTGCCGGGCCGATCCTCGGCGGCTGGATTACCGACAGCTACAGCTGGCCGTGGATCTTCTTTATCAACGTACCCATCGGCATCTTTGCCGTGATGGTGGTGCGCTCGCAACTGAAGAAACGCCCGGTGGTCACCAGCTACCAACCGATGGACTACGTCGGCTTGCTGAGCCTGATCGTCGGCGTCGGCGCCTTGCAGATCATCCTCGACAAGGGCAACGACCTGGACTGGTTCGAGTCGAACTTCATCATCATCGGCGCGGTGATCTCGGCTGTCGCCCTGGCGGTGTTCGTGATCTGGGAAATGACCGACGAGCACCCGGTGGTCAACCTGCGGCTGTTCGCCTATCGCAACTTTCGCATCGGCACGATTGTGTTGGTACTCGGGTACGCGGGTTTCTTCGGGATCAACCTGATCCTGCCGCAATGGCTGCAAACCCAGATGGGCTACACCGCCACCTGGGCGGGCCTGGCGGTGGCGCCGATCGGGATTCTGCCGGTGTTGATGTCGCCATTTGTGGGCAAGTACGCGCACAAGTTCGACCTGCGCTTGCTGGCTGGCCTGGCGTTCCTGGCGATTGGCTTGAGTTGCTTCATGCGTGCCGGGTTTACCAATGAAGTGGACTTCACACACATCGCCCTGGTGCAGTTGTTCATGGGTATCGGCGTGGCGTTGTTCTTCATGCCGACCTTGAGCATCCTGATGTCCGACCTGCCGCCGGCGCAAATCGCCGACGGCGCTGGCCTGGCGACCTTCCTGCGGACCCTGGGCGGCAGCTTTGCGGCCTCGTTGACCACCTGGATCTGGATTCGCCGGGCGGACCAGCACCATGCCTACATGAGCGAAAACATGACCACCTACGACTCGGCCACCCGGGACGCCTTGCAGGCGCTCGGCGGGGCAGGGCACAAGGCGTATGCGCAGTTGGACCAGATACTGACGAGCCAGGCGTACATGATGTCCACCGTGGATTACTTCACGTTGCTGGGGTGGATGTTCATGGCGTTGATCGTGATTGTATGGCTGGCGAAACCGCCGTTTGCAGCGAAGGCGGGGCCGGAGGCTTCTGGCCACTAAGCCTCAATCCATGATCATTCCCACGCTCCGCGTGGGAATGCCACTTTGATGATCGTTCCCACGCTCTGCGTGGGAACGCCGCTCTGGACGCTCTGCGTCCGCCTTTGATGGTCGTGACGCAGAGCGTCACAGGATGCATTCCCGCGCAGAGCGTGGGAACGATCTGGGTCAAGCGCCGGGCAGTGCCAACTGCGGATTGACGAAGTCAAACGCCGCCAGTTGAAACCCTTGCTCATCCACCTGCAACGCCCACCCTTGCTTGTCCCAATCCCCCAGCACAATGCGCTTGGCCGCTTGCTCGCCAATCTGCAACTTGTGAATCGCCGGGCGGTGGGTGTGGCCATGCACCAACGTACGCACGCCGAACTGCTGCATCACCCTCGGCACTTCCTCAGGCGTTACATCGACAATGTCGTTGGTCTTCATTCGCGTCTGCGCGCGGCTTTCACTGCGCAGCTTGCGCGCCAGCTTGTGCCGCGTGCGCATGGGCAGGTGGCGCAGGATGAGCAGCGTGATGGGGTTACGCAGGATGCGCCGCAGCTTCATATAGCCAAGGTCGCGGGTACACAGGCTGTCGCCGTGCATCAACAGCACGGGCTCGCCTGCGAGTTGCACCACACTCGGGTCCTTGAGCAAGGTTGCGCCTGCGGCTTTGCAGAACGCCTTGCCGATCAGGAAATCCCGGTTGCCATGCATGATGAAAATCTGGGTGCCGCTGTCGCTCAGCTCGCGCAGGGCCAGGCAAATCGAACGCTGGAAGGGCGTCATCCCATCGTCGCCAATCCAGGCTTCAAAGAAGTCCCCCAGAATGTACAACGCCTGGGCAGAACGGGCGCGGCCGTGCAGTAAATCCAGAAACGCCCGGGTTATGTCCGGGCGCTCCTCTTCCAGATGCAAATCTGAAATCAGCAATATCACTCAACGATCTCGGCTTTCTCGACGATAACGTCTTCTACCGGAACGTCCTGATGACCTGCCTTGCCGGTGGTTTGCACACCCTTGATCTTGTCGACAACGTCCTGGCCTTCGGTGACTTTACCGAATACCGCGTAGCCCCAGCCCTGCACGTTCTTGCCGCTGTGGTTCAGGAAGGTGTTGTCGGCGACGTTGATGAAGAACTGCGCGGAGGCCGAATGCGGCTCCATGGTACGGGCCATGGCGACGGTGTACTTGTCGTTGGAAAGGCCGTTGTCCGCTTCGTTCTGGATGCTGGGACGCTTGTCTTTCTTTTCTTTCATGCCCGGCTCGAAACCGCCGCCCTGGACCATGAAGTTGCCGATGACACGGTGGAAAACAGTGTTTTCGTAGTGGCCGGCTTTAACGTACTCGATGAAGTTGGCGACGGTGATCGGCGCTTTCTCGGCGTTCAGCTCGATGACGATGTCACCGTGGTTGGTGGTCAGTTTGACTTGAGTCATGTTCACTACTCTTTCAAGGAATTCGTGGGTTTGGGCGTTTTGCGCCTTACCTGCTTGGCAAAAACGGCAGCCAAGGCGCGCAGTTTAGCGTGACCTGCGGGAATTTCGAGGTGGTTTTTTACCGCCCGTGCAATAAATGCAGCAGTTTTTGGCCACGCTCTGTCAGGGCCTTGACAGCATCGGCTATGATAAGCCCTTTGTTTGTCGGCCTCACCCGGCCAAGTACTTCGTCTGTTCAAGGATCCTATGAGCAAGCCCACTGTCGACCCTACCTCGAATTCCAAGGCCGGACCTGCCGTCCCGGTCAATTTCCTGCGCCCGATCATCCAGGCGGACCTGGATTCGGGCAAGCACACGCAGATCGTCACCCGCTTCCCGCCTGAGCCCAACGGTTACCTGCACATCGGCCACGCCAAGTCGATCTGTGTGAACTTCGGCCTGGCCCAGGAGTTCGGTGGCGTCACGCACCTGCGTTTCGACGACACCAACCCGGCCAAGGAAGACCAGGAATACATCGACGCCATCGAGAGCGACATCAAGTGGCTGGGCTTCGAATGGTCCGGTGAAGTGCGCTATGCCTCCAAGTATTTCGACCAGTTGTTCGACTGGGCCGTCGAGTTGATCAAGGCCGGCAAGGCCTACGTAGACGACCTGACCCCGGAGCAAGCCAAGGAATACCGTGGCACCCTGACCGAGCCGGGCAAGAACAGCCCGTTCCGCGACCGTTCGGTGGAAGAGAACCTGGACTGGTTCAACCGCATGCGCGCCGGCGAGTTCCCGGACGGCGCCCGCGTACTGCGTGCCAAGATCGACATGGCCTCGCCGAACATGAACCTGCGCGACCCGATCATGTACCGCATCCGCCACGCCCATCACCACCAGACCGGTGACAAGTGGTGCATCTACCCGAACTACGACTTCACCCACGGTCAGTCGGACGCCATCGAAGGCATCACCCACTCCATCTGCACCCTGGAGTTCGAAAGCCACCGTCCTCTGTACGAATGGTTCCTCGACAGCCTGCCGGTACCGGCGCACCCGCGTCAGTACGAGTTCAGCCGCCTGAACCTGAACTACACCATCACCAGCAAGCGCAAGCTCAAGCAACTGGTCGATGAAAAGCACGTGTTCGGCTGGGACGACCCGCGCATGTCGACGCTGTCGGGCTTCCGCCGCCGTGGCTACACCCCGGCATCGATCCGCAATTTCTGCGAGATGGTCGGCACCAACCGCTCCGACGGCGTGGTCGATTACGGCATGCTCGAATTCAGCATCCGTCAGGACCTCGACGCGAACGCCCCGCGCGCCATGTGCGTGCTGCGTCCGTTGAAGGTGGTGATCACCAACTACCCGGAAGACCAGGTCGAAAACCTCGAACTGCCGCGTCATCCGCAGAAAGAAGAGCTCGGCGTGCGCAAGCTGCCGTTCGCCCGTGAAATCTACATCGACCGTGATGACTTCATGGAAGAGCCGCCAAAAGGCTACAAGCGCCTGGAGCCGAACGGCGAAGTGCGCCTGCGCGGCAGCTACGTGATCCGTGCCGACGAAGCGATCAAGGACGCCGATGGCAACATCGTCGAACTGCGTTGCTCCTACGACCCGGACACCCTGGGCAAGAACCCGGAAGGCCGCAAGGTCAAGGGTGTGGTGCACTGGGTGCCGGCGGCGGCCAGCGTCGAGTGCGAAGTGCGCCTGTACGATCGCCTGTTCCGCTCGCCGAATCCCGAGAAGGCCGAAGACAGTGCCAGTTTCCTGGACAACATCAACCCTGACTCGCTGCAAGTTCTCACGGGTTGTCGTGCCGAGCCATCGCTTGGCGACGCACAGCCGGAAGACCGTTTCCAGTTCGAGCGCGAAGGTTACTTCTGCGCGGATATCAAGGACTCGAAACCCGGTGCTCCGGTATTCAACCGTACCGTGACCTTGCGTGATTCGTGGGGCCAGTGATTCTGTTTTAAGGAACTGTCGTGCTAACGATCTACAACACACTCAGCAAGACCAAAGAAGTCTTCAAGCCGCTGGATGGCAACAAGGTGCGCATGTACGTGTGCGGCATGACCGTGTATGACTACTGCCACATCGGCCACGGCCGCAGCATGGTTGCCTTCGACCTGGTGACCCGCTGGTTGCGTTTCAGCGGTTATGACCTGACGTATGTGCGCAACATCACCGACATCGACGACAAGATCATCAATCGCGCCAACGAAAACGGCGAGTCGTTCGACGCGCTGACCGAGCGCATGATTGCTGCGATGCACGAGGACGAGGCACGCCTCAACATCCTCAAGCCGGACATGGAACCGCGCGCCACGGACCATATCCCGGGCATGCACGCGATGATCCAGACCCTGATCGACAAGGGTTACGCCTACGCCCCGGGCAATGGCGACGTGTACTACCGCGTCGCCAAGTTCATGGGCTACGGCAAGCTGTCGCGCAAGAAAATCGAAGACCTGCGCATCGGTGCGCGGATCGAAGTCGACGAAGCCAAGCAAGACCCGCTGGACTTCGTGCTGTGGAAAGGCACCAAGCCCGGCGAGCCGAGCTGGGAGTCGCCATGGGGCGCCGGGCGCCCGGGCTGGCACATCGAATGCTCGGTGATGTCCACCTGCTGCCTGGGCGAGACCTTCGACATTCATGGCGGCGGCAGCGACCTTGAGTTCCCGCACCACGAAAACGAAATCGCCCAGAGCGAAGCGGCCACCGGCAAGACCTACGCCAACGCGTGGATGCACTGCGGCATGATTCGCATCAATGGCGAGAAGATGTCCAAGTCCTTGAACAACTTCTTCACCATTCGCGACGTGCTGGAAAAGTACCATCCGGAAGTGGTGCGCTACCTGTTGGTGTCGAGCCATTACCGCAGCGCGATCAACTACTCGGAAGACAACCTCAAGGATGCCAAGGGCGCCCTGGAGCGTTTCTACCACGCGTTGAAAGGCCTGCCCTCCGTGGCGCCTGCGGGCGGCGAAGCGTTTGTTGCGCGGTTCACCGAAGTGATGAACGACGACTTCGGTACGCCTGAGGCCTGCGCGGTGCTGTTTGAAATGGTGCGTGAGATCAACCGCCTGCGCGAGAGCGATCTCGACGCAGCGGCGGGGCTTGCCGCACGTTTGAAAGAGCTGGCGAGCGTGCTGGGCGTATTGCAGATGGAAGCCGATGACTTCCTGCAGGCGGGCGCTGAAGGGCGTGTGGATGCCGCTGAAGTTGATGCGCTGATCCAGGCACGTTTGACTGCCCGGGCCAACAAGGACTGGGCGGAGTCTGACCGTATCCGTGACCAACTGACCGCGATGGGTGTGGTGTTGGAAGACGGGAAGGGCGGGACGACGTGGCGGTTGGCTGATCAGGCTTGATTGGTGATTGCTGAATGAAAAACGCCCCGACTGGTTCGGGGCGTTTTTTTTGGCCTGTCTATCCGTTATTCGGGTATTGGCGGCTATGGCGACCGCGCTTGCAGCGGACCACGGGCCGGACGCCTGTGCGGGGACATAGTTGACACATTCAAGGACAGATCAGGCCGGTTCAGGATCAAGCGCATAGCTGCTTAATGTGGGAGCTGGCTTGCCTGCGATACAGACACCTCGATTTAACCCAATTACTCAATGAGCATCAGCGCTTGCCACCGACCTCATACCGGCTTTGAACAAACCCATTATCCGACGCATACGTGCCGATATGCCGAAGCTCATGCTCGCCACCCAACTGGCTGAACAAGGGGATCCCCTGGCCCAGCACAACCGGAATACGCGTGATGATCATCTCGTCGATCAAACCCGCCTCAAGAAACTGCTGAATCGTCTGGCCTCCGTCGATATACAGGTGTTTCATCCCGCGCTCGGCCAACGCTGCCACGAGGCTGGTGACATCCTGGCTCACCACCTCAACCTTGCCCTTCAAAGCTGCAGGTAGCTCAACCGATTGGTGAGAGAGTGCTATGACCGGCGTGCCCTCATAGGGCCACTCCGGAAAGGACAACACTTTTTCCAGGGTCTTGCGGCCCATCACCAGCGCATCCACGCTGGCGATGAAGTGTTCATAGGTCACGCCGTTCAATTCGGCGCCTTCGTACTCTGGGCGATGAAGCCACTCGATATCACCGTCTGGCCTGGCAATAAAGCCGTCGACGCTGGCTGCGATAAAGACCGAACATTTGCTATCCATGGGGCGTGAAACTCCTTTTCTGTGTGCTTGAAAATATCGACTGTCATGGGTCGGCAACGCTAATGTTAATTTAATCTTCCGATGCAATAAGCGAGCATTGCCAAAAATCACCGTGGGTACCCGGCGTAGGCCGGTGTCCCTTTTCGTATTGCGAGGCTCTATGCGCCGTTGGTTAATCCGCTACCGTTACGCGATCATTTTCTGGCTGTGCTTCGGGGTTTTCCGCACCTCCCTGGCTGACTGGAATCCCATCCCGTCCGGTTCCATGCGCCCGACGTTGCTTGAGGGCGATGTGGTGCTGGTCAATCGCGTCGCGTATGACCTCAAATTGCCCCTTACCGATATTTCCCTGGCGAGACTGGATAACCCCCAGCGCGGCGATGTCGTCACGTTCTCTTCGCCCAAGGACGGTACGCGCTTGATCAAACGCATTGTCGGTATCCCCGGCGATACCCTGGAAATGCGCGACGAGGTGTTGTGGGTCAACGGTACGCCGGCCACCTACAGTAATGGGCAGGACATCAGCGAGCCCATCGCGCCTGGCCAAACAGTTCCGGGGATCAAGGTGACGGAGCGTGCGAACAGCAGCCAGCGCACGGTGCAGTTCATGCCGACAGTACGGGCGCTGCGCGATTTCGGCCCGGTGGTGGTGCCTGCCGACAGTTACTTCATGCTGGGCGACAATCGCGATAACAGCGATGACTCCCGCTATATCGGGTTTGTGCCGCGTCGGCTGTTGATCGGGCATGCCCACCATATCCTGGCGTCAGCGCAGATCCTGGATCACTGGATGCCACGATTGGGTCGATTTGGCGCGCCGATCCTGTAGTGGGCTGATCACGCGTTTGCGCTCAGCGCCCGCAGTGCAAAACCCGCAATGCGCTCCAGCTGCTCAGTGGTGGCGCCGCCCTTGCTGGCGACTTTCATGCCGCTGAGGGTGGCCATCAGAAAATCACACGCGCCCGAGCGATCGGTGCCGACGGTCAATTCGCCTTGTTCCTGCGCACGCTCTAGCGTCTGTTCGAATGCATTGCGCAAGCGTTCGGCGCTGTGGGCGGTGAGTTGATTGATCTCATCATCTTCCAGGCCGAACTCGCAGATGGCATTGACGCCCATGCAACCCGCCGTCCCTTCCCGCAGGGCGCGGGTGGCGAAGGATTGCAGGGTGTCGTGCAGTGCCTGCAGTGGGGTCGGGCCCTGGTTCAGGCGCTCGATCAAGTCGTCGACGCCGGTGCGCTGATACTCGGCCATCGCCAGCAGATACAACTGACGTTTGTCGCCAAAGGTGTTGTACATGCTCTGGCGGCTCAGTCCCATGGCCTGCATCAGTTCTTCAGTCGAGGCCGCGGCAAAACCCTTGTCGCAGAAAACCCGGATGGCCTCGCGCAGCACCTGGTCGCGGTCGAATGCTCTGGGTCTTGCCATGGTTACCTCGGGGGAAATTGCAGGTGAAGGCTCAGGCCAGGTAGCCGCCATCGATGGTCATGCTTGTGCCGGTGACAAATGCCGCTTCTTCGGACGCGAGATAAGCAACCATGCCGGCAACATCGTCGGCGGTGCCCACGCGGCCCAAGGGGATCAGGCTTTTGATCATGTCCGCATGGGGCCCGTCTGCCGGGTTCATGTCGGTGCTGGTCGGGCCCGGCTGCACGTTGTTGACGGTGATGCCGCGCGGCGCGAAATCAATCGCCAGGCCGCGGATCATACCGGCGATCGCCGACTTCGTCATGCTATAGACGCTGGAGCCCGGGAAGCCCGAACGTTGGGCGACCACGCTGCCGACGGTGATTATTCGGTCACCTGTGTGCATTACCGCCGAGCTGGCCTTGGCCGCCGCAAACGTGGCCCGCACATTGACCGCAAACATTCGGTCGAAGTCTTCCAGGCTGAAGGTGTCGACGGTGCCCATCAGCAGGATCCCGGCGTTGTTGACCAGGATATTCAAGGCGCCGAAATGCTCGACAGTGGCCGCGACCGCCCGTTCTATTGCCGCCACATCGGCGCTGTCGGCCTGAATCGCCAAGGCTTTTCCGCCCTTGCTTTCGATCAGGCCAACCAGCGCTTGCGCCTTGTCGGCAGAGGAGGAATAGGTAAACGCGACCGCTGCACCTTCAGCTGCAAGCCGGCGGACAATCGCTTCGCCGATACCGCGGGAACCGCCGGTGACCAGGGCGACTTTGTGGTTGAAGCGAGGGGTGTGAGCTGTCATGGGGGAGGCCTGAGGTTTAGTGGATTAAATAATCCACTAAACCGTACCAGCCTGGAAATACTTAGCCAAGCTGTTTTTGGATTAATTAATCTTTAACTTCCGGATGTGCTCTCGAATCCGTCATCAGACGCCGGTCATTTCAGGTCGCTGTAGGTCAACCTGAACTCCGACAGCGCCGGGTGCTCGGTTTTCCACTGGCGGCCATACGCCTTGGCTGTTTCCATTTCTTCGGCAGTCAGCGCGCTGGCCAGTTGTTGCAGGTAGCCTGCGGCATCGGCGTGCCGTGGGTTTTGCCGGGTACTGTCCATGACCAGCCAGTAGAGCCCATAGGCGTGGATTTTGTTCTCGGGGTAGTGATAGCGGTTGGTGCCACTTTCATCGATATCGAACCCGCCGAGCGCACCGGCATAGGTCATGACGCCATCAAGGTCATTCAGCGCCAGCCGTTTTTCCAGGTGTATGCGCTGGTAGGAGAGGTTGCGGTAGTAGGTCTGCATGTTGGCCAGCCACTTCATCGCTGGCGGGAAGCCCTTGAAGGCCGCATACCTGAGCATGGAGTCGCGGTTGTCACTGGCCTCCGGGTTTTTGTCGTACAACAGCGCCGCAATGTAATAGGCCTCGGCGCAGCCGGCATCACCTGCCTTTCTCAGCCACGAGCGATCTTTGGTCAGTTCATACAGCTGCAGCATCGCTGCGCCGTCGCCAGCATCGGCACCTGCCTGGGCGAGGGTCTTCGCCTTGGCCAGGTTGGTTTCGCCACCCAGGCGCATCAGGGCGTACACATGATCCTGGGCAGCGGCCAGGCGGTACCACGCCTGGGCCTCGGGGTCGACACTGCCGACCCGGCGCCGGATGGCTTCGCCCAGGGCGTATTGGGACGGCGCATCGCCGGCCGAGGCGGAGATGGTCAGGTGGATTTCGCACTCTTCGAATTCACCGAGTTGATACAACTCGAGACCCCGCTGCTTGGCTGCCTGTTGCTGGCTCGTCAAATGTGAAATCAGCGCATTCAGCGAGTTGAGCAAATCAAACAGCGTGGTCAGTGCATCGGAATGGGTATACATGATCATTACCTGTATCGGGATACGTTGTCCGATAAAGGTAGGTGGGGCGGTGGGGCCCCAGGTGACAGATAGTTATCGGCAGGAGCGCTGCCTTTCCCGCGCTCTGGGCAACCCCTCAAGCGCTACGGCTGCCACGTATTGCCTGGTCCAGAAACAACGCCGCATTCGCCACGGCCTGCATGCCTTCGGGCAAGATTGCCGCAAACAAATGCCAGACATGAAACATCCCGGGCCAAACCTCCAGCGACACGCGTACCCGGTTTTCCCCCAGGTGGGTGGCCAGGCGCATGGCGTCGCTGAGCATGACTTCGTTTTCGCCGATCTGCACCAGAATGGGCGGCAATCCCCGGACGTCCGCGAACACCGGCGACGCATCGGGATCATTCGGCAGCGCGCCATTGAGAAACGCTTTTGCAAGCAGCGTCAGCCCCAGTCGTGAGGCTTGCGGGTCGAGGCCGTCACGGTTGTCGATGGAGGCGCCGGTGTGTTCCAGGTTGGCCCACGGCGACAAGGCGGCGCCCCCGGCGGGCAGTGGCAGGCCTGCGTTGCGGGCCTTGACCATCACCGACACCACCATTGCGCCGCCGGCCGAATCGCCCGAGAACACGATGGACCTGGGGTCATTGCCCTGGTCGAGCAGCCAGCGATAAGCCTGCAACGTGTCATCAATAGGTACGGGGAACGGATGCTCGGGCGCCAGGCGGTAGTCGGGCAGGTAGACTTTTGCACCCAGCAGTTTTGCGAAGTGGCCGGCAAGGCCCAGGTAGCCCCGCGGGCTGCCGCCGACATAACCACCGCCATGGATGTAAAGCAGCACCCGGTCACCCTCAAACCCATCCGGCACGACCATCATGCCCGGTACGCCACCCATATCGACGTCACAAAAGCTGACACCGGCGGGAATCGGATGGGAACAAAGCACCTGCTCATAAGCCTTGCGCTGCTCATTGAGGGTGAGGGTGGTTTCCTGGCCCGTGAGAAATGGGCCGAAGTCAGCGGCGCAGGCAACCCACGCGTCGAGATGGGCCTGGACAAGGGGAGTGAATGCCATGGGGGAGAACCTCATAAAGTGATCCCGATACCGGGATTAGCGATTGAGGTTCTATTTTATGGATTCTATTGGAGAACGAATTTCACCACTGCGGCGCCTGCCGGGATCAGCTGCCGCTGTCAGTGCGACGGCTACTGACTTCAGCCGGCACATCATCCCCAGCCATGCGCTTGCGGAACAGCGCAGTGCGTGCCAGCAATAACGTGGTCACCGGCACCGTGATCGACAGCAGGATCGGGATCAACCAACCGTGCAACACCGGCCCGGACTTGAGCACCGAAAAGTAGATGATCGAGGCCAGCGCCACACACCAGGCGCCCAAGGTCGAGGCCAACGCCGGCGGGTGCATGCGCTGGAAGAAGTCTTTCATCCGCAACAACCCAATCGCCCCAATCAGCGCAAACAGGCTGCTAAGCACCAACAATACCGCGACGATCACTTCAACCCACAGCGGCAACACATCGACATTGATCATTCGATCACCTCCCCACGCAGCAGGAATTTCGCCAGGGCAAACGACCCCACAAAGCCAAACAGCGCAATCAACAGCGCCGCTTCAAAATACGTGTCACTGGCATACCGAATACCCAGCACCAGCATCATCAGCATGGCCAGGATGTACAGGTAATCCAGCGCCAGCACCCGGTCTTGGGCCGACGGGCCTTTGAACAGGCGCACCAGGGTCAGTACCATGGCCAGGGAGAACAGGAACAGGCTGAACAGGATCGCATTGGAGAGCAGGGCGCTCATTCGAAGATCTCCATCAGGGGCCGTTCGTAGGCGTGTTTGAAGTGCTCGATAAACTGCGCTTCGTCATCCAGGTCGAACACGTGGATCAGCAGGACGCTGCGGTCCAGGGCCAGTTCCGACCATACGGTGCCCGGCGTCACGCTGGTGATCATCGCCAGCACGGCCAGGCCGTTGGCATCCCGCAGGTCCAGGGGGATCTTGATAAAGCGCGAACGCGGTGGGCGAGAGCCGCAGGTCAGGATGCCCCAGGCCACGGCGAGGTTGGAGATGATCACGTCACGCCCCACCAGGAAGAACAAACGGATGATCACCCCCGGGCGGCGGATGCGGATCGGCAGCGGGCGCAACGGCGCCATCATCAGCGGTGCCGCAAAGCCGAGGATCGCCCCCAGCAGCAGGTTGCCGGGGCTGACGGACAGGTTCAGCACCAGCCACAACAACCACAATGCCAATGACAGCCACGGGGCAGGGAACAGGCGCTTCATGGCTGCACCTCCAGGGCGGCGGCCTTGGCTTCAGGGCTCGGCACCGGACGCGTCGCCATGACCGCCATCACATAGTGTTCCGGGTTGTTCAGGCTCTCGGCGGCCGCCTGGGTATAGCGCATCAGCGGCTCGGCCTTGAAGGTCAGGGCGATGCTCAGGCCCAGCAGGAAGAAAATCGGCACGCATTCGAAGCGGCGCAGCAGCGGCGATGGACGTTCTTCCGGGGTCCAGAAGCGCTGGATGCCGAGGCGGGCGAAGGCGATCAGCGAAGCCAGGCCGGAGAAGATCAGCAGTGCCACCAGGCCCCAGGCGGCCGGACGCACCGGTTCGTCGATGGCATTGCCCAGGCCCAACGGGTTGATCAAGGCGCTGAGCAGGCTGAGCTTGCCGATAAACCCGGACAGCGGCGGCATGCCGATGATCAGCAGGGCGCAGGCGATAAAACTCAGGCCGAGGAACGCCACCGTCCAGGGAATCACCTGGCCGACCACGGCTTTCTGTTCATCGTCGAGGTTGGTGCCGGGCGGTGGATGCAGGGATTCCATGGCCTTGGGCAGGGCTTCGATTTCGTCGTCCAGGGGCATGTCGTTGGCCGAGCGCGAACGCTCGATCAATTCGGCCAGCAGGAACAGCGCACTCAGCGCCAGGGTGGAGCTGACCAGATAAAACAGCGCCCCGGCGGTCAGGCTTGGCTGGGCAAACCCCACCGCCGACAGCAGGATCCCGGCGGACACCAGGATGCTCAGGCTGGCCATGCGTTCCAGACGTTGCGCCGCAATCATCGCCAGCGCCGCGCAGACGATGGTTGCCATGCCGCCGTAGATCAGCCAGTCGCCACCGAACAGCGCCGAGGCACCCGCCTGGCCGGAGAACAGCAGGTTCCACAGGCGCAGCACGGTGTACACGCCGACCTTGGTCATGATCGCAAACATTGCCGCCACTGGCGCACTGGCCGAGGAGTAGGCAGGCGCCAGCCAGAAGTTCAGCGGCCACATCCCGGCCTTGGCCAGGAAGGCGACGGCGAGGATGCCCGCACCGGCATGCAGCAGGCCGCGATCGGCTTCCGGCACCAGGGGGATTTTCAGTGCCAGGTCGGCAAAGTTCAGGGTACCGGTGACGCCATAGATCAGCGCCGCGCCAATCAGGAACAAGGTCGAGGCCAGCAGGTTGATCGAGATGTAATGCAGCCCCGCCGACACCCGCGCCCGGCCGGAACCGTGGAGCATCAGGCCGTAGGACGCCGCCAGCAGCACTTCGAAAAACACGAACAGGTTGAACAGGTCGGCGGTCAGAAAGGCGCCATACAGGCCCATCAACTGAATCTGGAACAGCGCATGGAAACTGGTGCCGGCCCGATCCCAACGGGCCATGGCGAACAGCAGGGCGCTGACGCCAATGATCCCGGTGAGCACCAGCATCATCGCCGAGAGTTGGTCCACCACCAGCACGATGCCGAACGGCACCTGCCAGTTGCCCGGCAGGTACACACCGATGGAGCCGGGGCCGCCTTTCTGGGTCCAGTACAGCAACAGCACGGCGATGCCCAGGCCCACCATGCTGGAGAACAGGTTGATCCGCGCCTTGAGCGGGCGGTGCTTCTCGCCGAGCATCAGCATCAGCGCGGCGGTCAGCAACGGCAGCAGGATCGGCGCGATGATCAGTTGATTCATCCAGGTCATTCCTTGGGCTCCCGGCCGTCCACATGGTCAGTGCCGGTCAGGCCCCGGGATGCCAGCAGCACCACCAGGAACAGTGCGGTCATGGCGAAGCTGATCACGATTGCCGTCAGCACCAGGGCCTGGGGCAGCGGATCGGTGTAGTTGAGCAAGTCTTGCGGCACGCCATCCTTGATGATCGGCTCCTTGCCGATGAACAGGCTGCCCATGCTGAAGATGAACAGGTTGACCCCGTAGGAGAGCAGGCACAGGCCCATCACCACCTGGAACGTCCGTGGCCGCAGGATCAGCCAGACGCCGGAGGCCGCCAGGACCCCAATGGCAATTGCGATGACTTCTTCCATCAGGCGGCTCCTCCTGGGCTGGCAACGGCTTTCGCCTGGTTACTGGGTTTATGGGCGCGCACCGATTGGTGGCCGAGGGCGGTGAGCATCAGCAAGGTCGAGCCGACCACCATGGCGTACACACCGACGTCGAAGAACAGCGCGCTGGCGACGTGGATGTCCCCCAGCACCGGCAGGCTAAAGTGCCAGGTGTGCGTGGTGAGGAACGGGTAGCCGGCGAGCAGTGCGCCCAGCCCGGTCAGGGTTGCCGACAACAAGCCAAAACCCATCCAGCGCATCGGCCGCAGGCTCATCTGCGCCTCGACCCACTGGGTACCGGCGACCATGTATTGCAGGATGAACGCGACGGACATCACCAGGCCGGCGACAAACCCGCCGCCCGGTTGGTTGTGCCCACGCATGAACAGGTAGAACGAGACAACCAGCGCAATCGGCAGCAGCAGGCGCACCAGCACCGCCGGCACCATCATGAAGCCCAGGGCGGTGTCGCTGGCCTGGCGCGGGTTGATCAGGTCGGTGGCCACGTCGGGTGCCAGTTGGCGCTGTTGCGCGGGCAGTTCCATGCTTTCCTTCGACGGGCGGAAGCGGCGCAGCAGGGCGTAGACGGTCAGCGCCACGGCGCCGAGCACGGTGATTTCACCGAGAGTGTCGAAGCCCCGGAAGTCCACCAGCATCACGTTCACCACATTGCTGCCACCGCCTTCTGGCAGGGCACGGCTGAGGTAGAAGGAGGAGATGTCGTTGGGCGTCTGGCGGGTCAGCATCGCGTAGGAGAGCAGCGCCATGCCGCCACCGACCACGGTGGACAGGAGGAAGTCCCGCAGGCGGCGGATGCGTGCCTTGCGCAGCGAGCTGGGCAGTGGGGAAACTTCTTCGATCCGCCGTGGCAGCCATCGCAGGCCCAGCAGGATCAGCACGGTGGTGACCACTTCCACCACCAGTTGCGTCAGCGCCAGGTCTGGCGCCGAGAACCAGACGAAGGTCACGCAGGTCACCATCCCGCACACGCTGACCATGGTCAGGGCTGCCAGCCGGTGGTACTTGGCTTGCCAGGCGGCGCCCAGGGCGCAGGCGATTGCCAGCAGCCACAGGGTGACGAACACGATGGAGCCCGGGATCTTCGGCCGGTCGCCCCAACTGATGCCGCTGTAGAGCATCGGGATCAACCCGGCGATCACCGCCGCCAGCACCAGCAGGAACAGCTGGGTTTGCAGGCGCTTGGTGCTGATGCGTTTTTCGATCTTGCGCACCCCGCGCATCATCACCACCAGGCAGCGCTCGAAGCCGCGCTTGCCATTGAAGTAGCTGATGATCGGCGGGTATTTGAAGCGGCCCAACTTGAGTTGCTTGCGCAGCAGCAGATAGAGCACCACGCCGCCGGACATGGCCACCAGGCTCATGATCATCGGCGCGTTCCAGCCGTGCCAGATGGCGAGGCTGTATTCCGGCAGTTCGCCGCCGACCACCGGCAGGGCCGCTGCGGCGAGGATCGAACCGACCACCTGGGCCGGGAAAATCCCCACCAGCAGGCAGGTAAACACCAGCAACTCCACCGGCGCACGCATCCAGCGTGGCGGCTCGTGCGGGGTGTGGGGCAGGTTGGTGGCCTTGGGGCCGAAGAACACATCCACGGTAAAGCGCAGGGCATAGGCCACGCTGAAGGTACCGGCGATGGTGGCGATGACCGGCAGGGCGATTTCCACCCAGGCGGTGGCGGAGATGAACACGGTCTCGGCGAAGAACATTTCCTTGGACAGGAAGCCGTTGAGCAGCGGCACGCCGGCCATGGACGCACTGGCGACCATCGCCAGGGTGGCGGTAAACGGAATCAGCTTGAACAGGCCGCTGAGCTTGCGGATGTCACGGGTGCCGCTTTCGTGGTCGATGATCCCCGCCGCCATGAACAGCGACGCCTTGAAAGTGGCGTGGTTAAGGATATGGAATACGGCGGCGACAGCGGCCAGCGGGCTGTTGAGGCCCAGCAGCAAGGTGATCAGCCCGAGGTGGCTGATGGTGGAGTAGGCCAGCAGGCCCTTGAGATCGTTCTGGAACATGGCGCAATAAGCGCCGAGCAGCAGGGTAATGGCACCGGCACCGCCGACAATCCAGAACCACTCTTCGCTGCCGGACAGCGACGGCCACAGGCGGGCCAGCAGGAACACGCCGGCCTTCACCATCGTTGCCGAGTGCAGGTAGGCCGACACCGGCGTCGGTGCAGCCATGGCGTGGGGCAGCCAGAAGTGGAAGGGGAATTGCGCGCTTTTGCTCAGGGCGCCGATCAGCACCAGGGCAAGCATGATCGGGTACAGCGAATGGGCACGGATCTGATCACCGGCAGCCAGGACCTGGTCCAGGTCGTAGCTGCCGACGATATGCCCGAGCAGCATCACCCCCGCCAGCAGGCACAAGCCGCCCGCGCCGGTGACCATCAGCGCCATATAGGCTCCACGCCGGGCATCGGCGCGGTGGTGCCAGTAGCCGATCAGCAGGAACGAGAACAGGCTGGTGAGCTCCCAGAAAAACACGATCTGGATCAGGTTGCCGGAGATCACCAGGCCGAGCATCGCACCCATGAAGGCCAGGAAAAACGCGAAGAAGCGCGGCACCGGGTCTTCCGGCGACATGTAATACCGGGCGTACAGCGACACCAGGGTCCCGATGCCCAGCACCAGCATCGAGAACAACCAGGCAAAACCGTCCATGCGCAATACGAAGTTCAGCCCGAGGCTGGGCAACCACATGAATTCTTCACGTATCACGCCACCATGGGCGATCTGGGGGTAGAGCAGGGCGACTTGAACCGTCCCGACCAGGGCCACAAGGCCGGCCAGCAGGGACTCTGTGTTGCGTGCGTTGTGCGGCAGCAAGGCCGCCAGACAGCTGCCGATAAAAGGCAGAAGCAGTAGAACTATCAGGGACATAGGCTTCTAATCTGCGGGAGTTTGGGATGCATCATACGTGCCGGAATCTTGATCACCAAACGGCAAGATGTGGCAGGATCCTACAAGGTAGGCTGAAAAAGGCTGTTTGGCATTGTTTCAATGCCCGTATCCAGGGCAGGTATGCTGTTCAGAGGTTTTTTTCAGCCTGTTGCATAAGGACGTGTGATGACCCAGCGATTGCTCCACCTTGACCATGTCGCCTGCAGCCTGCCGGATGGACGCAGCCTGTTCGACAACCTGAACCATGCCTTCAGCGCCCGGGCGACCGGCCTCGTGGGGGCCAACGGGACTGGCAAGTCCTTGTTGGGCGCAATGCTCGCAGGCACCCTGCAGCCCACCCGCGGGCATGTGCGCCGTGAGGGCAGTGTGTACGCGGTGACGCAACTGCTGGAGCCCGAACACTATCCCAGCGTGGCGGCGCTGGCGGGTGTCGACCAAGTGCTGGCAGCGTTGGCGCGCATCGCCGAGGGCAGCGTGGACGAACACGACCATGCACTGGCTGTTGATCAATGGGATTGCGCGCCTCGACTGGCGGCGGCCCTGGAGCAAATCGGCCTGGGGCACTTGACTGCCGACTCGCCAACCGCGGCCCTCAGTGGCGGCGAACGCCAGCGCGTCGCTTTGCTGGGCGCCTGGTTGTCGAGGGCAGACTGGTTGATCCTCGATGAGCCCAGCAACCACCTGGACATCGATCAGCAGCACAAGCTTGCCCAGCAGATTGATCGCTGGTCCGGCGGCCTGGTGCTGATCAGCCATGATCGCGGGCTGCTGGAGCACATGGATGAGATTGTCGAACTGTCGCCCAAGGGCTTGGCGGTGTACGGCGGTAATTACAGCCACTATGCGGCGACACGAGAGCAGGAGCAGCAGGCGTTCCAGTCGGCGTTGCAGGGGGAGCGCGCGCACGCCAAACGTGAGCAGCGTGAAGCGGTTATCCAGATGGAGCGTCAGCAGCGCCGCAATGCCCGGGGCGACCGCCAGGCCCGGGATGGCAACCAGACCAAACTGATCACCAACGCCCAGAAAGAGCGCAGTGAAAACAGCCAGGGCAAGTTGCGCCTTAACCAGCAGCTGGCGCGTGAGCAGCAACAGCAGCGGATCGCCGAGGCGCGTGCGCGGTGTGCGCCGGAGATCCAGCGCATGATGCTGTCGCCGGAAAGCGTGGTGCCCCAGGGCAAGCTGGTGTTGCAACTCAACGAGGTGGTGCTGCCGTTTGGCAGCCCGGCACCGATCAATCTGACCCTGACCGGCCCGATGCGCATGGCAATCGTGGGGGCCAATGGCAGTGGTAAGTCGACCCTGTTGCGGGTGATTGCCGGCCAGTTGCCGGTGGCTGCCGGTGAGTTGGCGCGCAGTTGCCATATCGGCTGGCTGGACCAACACGCCGGGCTGGAGCACCCCGAGCGCACGGCGGTGCAATGGCTTTACGAAAGTAATCCGCTACTGGCGGAAAGCGAAGCGCGTACCCGGCTGGCGCAAATGGGCATCGATGCCGACCGGGCGGTCCTCGATACGCGCCAACTGAGCGGCGGCGAGCGTCTGAAAATTGCCCTGGCCGCACAGCTCTACGCCGAGCATCCGCCGCAATTGTTGTTGCTGGACGAACCCGACAACCATCTGGACTTGCCCAGCCGGATTGCCCTGGAGCAAATGCTCAATCAGTACCAGGGCGCGCTGATCGTGGTGTCCCATGACGAGGCGTTCCTGCAGGCCATCAACCTGGACGGTGAGTTGCGCCTCTGAGGCCGTTCAACCCTGGTTTTCATGTTCCAGTTTGGCCTGGGGCTCGGCGAGCCGCTGACGGCGGGTTTTCATCTCACTGACAATCACCGCCGCCACGATCAACGCCGCGCCCACCATGGCAATCGGCGGGAAGCGCTCCCCGGCAATCCGCCCGACTACGCCGGCCCACACCGGCTCCCCGGCATAAATCAGCGTGGCGCGAGTCGGCGAGACGCTTTTCTGCGCCCAGTTCATCGCCACCTGAATCACCGCGCTGGTCAGCCCCAGGCCCACCGCGCTGAACAGCAGCAACCAGGAAAACCCTGGCAGCGCCTCGCCCATCGGCACCACCATCAGGAACGACAGCACCGACGCCGTGGCCAGTTGCACCACCGTTACCCGGCGTACATCCACCTGCCCGGCAAAGGCGCTGATCAGGATGATCTCGGCGGCAATTGCTACCGCACCGATCAACGTGGCGATTTCACCGGGGCTGAAATTCAATGATGCCCCGGCCGGGCCGGTCAGCAGCATCAGCCCGGTAAACGCGAGCATGATGCCGATGCTCGGCATCAACCCCGGCCGCCGTCCCAGTACCAGCCATTGCAGCAGCGGCACGAATGGCACATACAGCGCAGTAATAAATGCCGATTGGCTGCTCAGGATCGTCTGCAAGCCAATGGTCTGCAAACCGTAGCCGAACATGATCGCCACACCGATAAAGCAGCCGGCCTTCAATTCAAACAGCGTCAGGTTCCGCAGGCTGCGGAATGAGAACGCCCCGACGATGAACGCCGCCGCAGCAAAACGCAGGCCGACGAAAAACATCGGGCCGCTGACCGCCATGGCGTGCTGCACCAGCAAAAAGGTGCCGCCCCAAAACATGGTGATCACCACCAATACACATTCGGCTTTGCTGAAACGGGAAAACAACGGGGAGGTGGTCATGGCGGCTCGGTCTTGCACAGGAAGGGCGCGGACCGCACAATGCGCCGCAAGCTGGGCAGTATACTGCGCAACCCCACCCTGTGAGCAATATAGTGCACAAAGAAAATCCGCAACGGGCCTCGGTCCTGCAACACGTCAGCCAGAACGTTCGGCGCCTGCGCCATGCGGCTGAGTTGAGCCAGACGGCGCTGTCCGAAAAATCCGGCGTCAGCCGGCGCATGCTGGTGGCAATCGAGGCGGGGGAGAAAAACGTCAGCCTGTCGACCCTCGACCGGGTGGCCGAAGCCCTGGACGTGGCCTTCAGCGACTTGATCCAGGCCCCGGATGCCGCTGATCACAGCCGTATCAACGAACTGGCCTGGGCCGGTGACATCCCCGGCAGCAAAGCCGTGCTGCTGGCCAAGGCCACCGCGCGTCGCGAGGTGGAACTATGGGAGATGCGCCTGGAGCCCGGCGATCGCTACATGCCTGAACCGGACCCCGAGGGTTGGAGCGTGCAGTTGTTTGTGTTCGAAGGCACGCTGACGCTGGTGCTGGGGGATGAGGAAAAAAACGTCGCCACCGGTGAGTTCCTGATGTTCGCCAGCCGCTACCTTCACGCCTATCGCAATGACGGCGACGTGGCAGTGCGGTTTGTGCGCAACGTGGTGATTTAACTGTTGGCAGCGCAACAGTGGTTGGACACTTTGCTGTTTTGAACTGCCAACGACTTCCCTGATATACCGGCAACCTGCTGATTTCATTGCGCATCGCATTCGGGCACGACTCCTGCAATCACCCCAGTATCTCTCTGGAGCCTGGAGTCGGCCCATGTCAGCCCAACCCCTACAACCTGCCCACATCATCCGTTCGGACGCCGAGGCCATTGCGGTTGCCACCGAGTTGGCCAAGCGTTTTGCCGTGGACGCCGGCGTGCGCGACCGCGAGCGACGCCTGCCGGTGGCCGAGCTGGATGAATTTTCCGCCAGCGGCCTGTGGGGCATCACCATTCCCAAGGCCTACGGCGGCGCGGGAGTGTCCTATGTGACGGTGGCCGAGGTGATCAAGCTGATCTCCGCCGCCGACCCGTCCCTGGGGCAGATTCCGCAGAACCACCTGGGCGTCGTCGACATCCTCCTGCAAACCGCCAGCGAGGAGCAAAAGCAGCACTACTTCGCCAAGGTCCTGCAGGGCTATCGGTTCGGCAATGCCTTCTCCGAAGCCAAGAGCAAGAACGCCGGCACGTTTGACACACAAGTGCGCTTCGACGGCGACAGTGCGTACATCAACGGCGAGAAGTTCTACTGCACCGGCGCACTGTTCGCCCATATCGTGCCGACGGTGGGCGTCAACGAAAAAGACCAGGCGTTCATCGCCTTTGTCGAACGGGACGCGCCGGGCCTGCAAGTGATCGACAGCTGGGACGGCTTCGGCCAGCGCACCACCGCCAGCGGCGGCGTGACCCTCGACGGTGTGAAGGTGCCGCTGAGTGCGGTGATCCCCGCGCACCAGGCCTTCGACCAACCCACCGCCAACGGCCCGATTTCGCAGATCATCCAGGCGGCCGTCGACACCGGCATCGCCCTCGGGGCCCTGGAACAAGCCAAGATTCATGCACGCCAGGCCCGGCCCTGGATCGACAGCCAGCAGGATCACGGCTGGCAAGACCCGTTCACCATCGCCGCCATCGGCGACCTGGAATGGCGGGTCCACGGCACCGAAGCGATCCTCGCCAAGGCCGGCATTGCCGTCGACCAGGCCCTGGCCAACCCCAACGAAGACACGGTGGCCAATGCCTCGTTGGTCGTCGCCCAGGCCAAAGTGCTGTCGGCGGAAACCGCCTTGCTCGCCAGCAGCAAACTCTTCGAACTGGCCGGCACCCGCTCGGTGTCCGGCAAGCACAACCTCGACCGCTTCTGGCGCAACGCGCGTACCCACACCCTGCACGACCCGGCCCGCTGGAAATACCACCTGATCGGCAACTTCGTGCTCAACGGCGTCAAGCCCGCACGCCATGCCTGGAACTGAGGAGCTGCATCCATGACCGCACTGAATCAGGCGCGCCAACTGCTGGAAAGCACCCGGCGCTTTGTCGAGAAAAGTGATGATCCCTACGTGATCAGCCGCTTTGGCGATTTGCAGATTCGCGTGGAGGTAGCGGCTGCTTTGTTTGAACGTGCCGAAACCCACCCAGGCCCGGTGGCCCTCACAGAAGCCCAGATAGCGGCTGCCGAGGCCCTCATCGCTGTCAGCAACGCCGAATTCGAACTCACCGGCCAGCGTACTGCGCTGCCGCCGACCCTTGATGATCCCCTGCGCTGGAAATACCAGATTGTCGGCAACTACCACCTCAACGGTGTCGCCCCCCGGAGTAACGTTTAATGCCTCGTGAAATCCGTTTGAATGCCTTCGACATGAACTGTGTCGGCCACCAGTCGCCGGGCCTGTGGGCCCACCCGCGTGACCGCTCATGGCAGTACAAGGACTTGGAATACTGGACCGACCTGGCAAAAATTCTCGAGCGCGGCAAGTTCGACGGCCTGTTCATCGCCGACGTGCTGGGCATCTACGACGTCTATAACGGCAACGGTGACGCAGCGATTCGCCAGGCGACCCAGGTGCCGGTCAACGACCCGCTGTCGCTGATCGCACCCATGGCGCTGGTCACCGAACACCTGGGTTTTGGCCTCACCGCTTCACTGTCCTTCGAACACCCGTACCCGTTCGCCCGGCGCCTTTCCACCCTCGACCACCTGACCAAGGGCCGCGTCGGCTGGAACATCGTCACCTCGTACCTGGAAAGCGGCGCGAAGAACCTCGGCCAGAAAGCCCAGACCGAACACGATGCGCGCTACGACTACGCCGAGGAATACCTGGAGGTTTGCTACAAACTCTGGGAAGGCAGCTGGGAAGAGGGCGCGGTGTTACGCGACCGCGAACGGCGGATCTTCAGCGACCCGAGCAAGATCCACGAGATCCGCCACGTCGGCAAACACTTCCAGGTGCCCGGCATTCACCTGTGCGAACCGTCGCCACAACGCACGCCGGTGCTGTACCAGGCCGGGGCGTCGAGCCGTGGCAAACAGTTCGCCGCCGAACAGGCCGAATGCGTGTTCGTCGCCGCGCCGTCGAAAGTGCTGCTGAAGAAAACCGTCGCTGACATCCGTCGGCGTGCGGCTGAGGCAGGCCGTGATCCGAAGAAAATCCTGATCTTCAACCTGCAGACGGTGATCGTTGGCGAGACCGATGCCAAGGCCAAGGCCAAATTCGACGAATACAAATCCTACGTCAGCTACGAAGGCGCGATGGCCCTGATCTCCGGCTGGACCGGCATCGACTTCAGCCAGTTCAAGCCCGATGAACCCCTCAAGCATGTGCATACCAACGCCATTCAATCGGCGGTGGAAGCCTTCTCCACTGCCGACCCGAACAAGGTCTGGACCCCGAATGAACTGGCAGACTGGGTCGGCATCGGCGGCTTCGGCCCGTTGTTCGTCGGCGGCCCGGAAACCGTGGCCGATCTGTTGCAGGAATGGGTTGAAGAGACCGATGTGGACGGCTTCAACCTGGCCTATGCACTGACCCACGAGACTTTTATCGACGCGGTCGAGTTGCTGGTGCCCGAGTTGCAGAAGCGCGGCGTGTACAAGACCGAATATGCCCAGGGCACCCTGCGGGAGAAATTGTTTGGGGACGGCGCGCGGTTGGCGGACAACCATCCGGGGGCCAGCTATCGTGATTTGTCGGGTGTACATAAAACAAATGTGGGAGCGGGCTTGCTCGCGAATGCGGACTGACATTCAGCATTGATGTTGCCTGACGCACCGTTTTCGCGAGCGAGTCGAGCCGTCCCACCGCCGCCCACATAAATCCGGCCAGCGGACCACCGCATGCTTGTTTCACCAATAGGAGCATCACCCTATGAGCGTGCATGAACTTGAACTTGCGCTGGATGTGGAATGGCCCGCCGAACGGGTTACGGTGTTGCCCGAGGCGTTGGCGCAGTTGCGCCATTGGGCACAAGTGACCCCGTTGCACAGCGCCCTGCGCCACAAACGTGACGGCCAGTGGTATGCCTGGCGCTGGATCGATGCGTTGCGGGATGTCGAGCGCCTGGCTGATGGCTTGCGTCAGCAGGGCTTTACCGAGCAGTCGCGGCTGGCCCTCAGCGGTGCCTTCGAACCCGGCCTATTGCTGCTGGCCCTGGCCGCCCAGGTGATCGGTGGCCAGATCCTGACCCTGGCGGATGACCTCGAGCCCGCTGCCCTGCAGCAACAAGTGTGGCGCATCCGGCCTACCCACGCGTATGTCCCTGGGCTCCAGACGTTGGCGATGGTGCGACGGATCGACCCTGTGGACACCTCACAACGGCTCTGTCGCTGGTGGCAGCCTTCGGGCAAGACCGAATTGTGGAGCGGGGAAAGCACCCACTGGCAAGGCGGCCTGGCGACGGTGCTGGAGCAATGGCTGATTAGCGGCCAGAGCCTGGGCTTCCCGCAGTCGGGCTGAACTAGGCGTCCCGGGTCGATGTGCTGGATACTGCACGGGGCGATTTTTACCACAACCATTCAGGCAGACAGTAAGGGCGCAATTTCATGAGTGAAACCGAACGCGGACAGGCGACGAGCGCCATTCGCAACGCCGATGTGCTGATTGTCGGCGGCGGCCTGAGCGGGACGATGCTGGCGGTGCAGTTGCTGCGCCTGCCGGGCACGCGGCAGATCCTGGTGATCGAGCCGCGCCAGGAACTGGGGCGCGGCGAGGCCTACAGTGCGGTAGAGCTTGGGCACACCTTGAACGGCAACGCCGCGCGCATGAGCGTCGACCCGGACAACGCCGATGACCTGACCCAGTGGCTGACCGCCTACATCGCCGGCGGCGGCTGGCCCGAGTCGGACCAGCAGCACGTGCCCATCAGCGAACTGTTTCCGCCCCGCGGGATTTTTGGCCTGTACGCGCAGCAGCGGCTGGCCGAGGCCAAGGCGATTTCCGCGTCGACCGTCGAGCACATTCGCGCCGAGGTGACAGACCTTGAGGTGGATGAACACGCCACACGGCTGACCTTGAGCGACGGCCAGCAACTGCGCGGTGCCTGTGCGGTATTGGCCACCGGCATGTTCCCGGCGGCACGCACGCCACAGACCGAATCCAGCGGCTTGAATGCCGCTGCCGTCGACCCGTGGGATGTATCGGCCATGACCCAACTGGACCCGCAATCCACCGTGCTGATCATCGGTTCCGGGCTGACCATGGTGGACGCCGTGGTGTCCCTGGAACAGGCCGGCCATCGCGGGCCCATCGAGATTTTTTCGCGCCACGGCCTGTTGCCCCATGTCCGTCGGCAGCCGCCGGCCTGGGTCGACTTCCTGGGAGAAGACCACAGCCTGCGCAGCCCCCGGCAATTGCTGCGGGAGGTGCGGCGCCAATGCCGGCTCGCGCTGGAGCAGGGGATTGACTGGCAAGCGCCGCTGGACACCGTGCGTGCCAACATCGGGCGGTTGTGGAGCCAGGCCAGCGAGGGCGAGAAACGTCAGTTCGTGCGGCATGTGCGGCCCTGGTGGGAAAGCCACCACCACCGTTCGCCGCCGTTGAGTGCCGAGTTGGTGGCGCGGTTGCATGGGGCAGGGCGGCTGCGGATCCGGGCGGCTTCGTACAAGGGGCTGGTGCCTTCGCAAGGTGAGGTGACGATCCGCCTGCGTCATCGTGGAGAGCAGGATGTGGTGCAGGTGTCGGGGGCAGCGCTGATCAACTCCAGCGGGATTGAATATGACTGGCGGCGCGTGGCCCGGCCGTTGCCCAGGCAGTTGCTCAAGCGCGGGCTGATTCAGCCCGGGCCGTTGGCGTTGGGGATTGCGGCGGATGTGTCGGGGGCGGTGCTGGATGCCCACGGGAATGTCAGCCGGCGGCTGTTTGCCATGGGCCCGCCGTTGCGCGGGATGTGGTGGGAAAGTACCGCAGTGACGGATGTCGCGATTCAGGCCAAGGCGCTGGCCGCGAGGTTGGCACACCTCTAAATCTAATGTGGGAGCTGGCTTGCCTGCGATAGCGGTGGGTCCGCTGCATCTTTATCAACTGAGAGATTGCTATCTCGGGCAAGCCAGCTCCTACAGGTCGGGTTCATGGACCGACCTTCACAAACCCAGGCTTCAACCCAAACACTTCAACCCCCTGGGCCGTCGACTGCCCGGTGGTCACCGTCACCCGCTCCACCGGTTTATCCATCGCTGCCCGATATTCCACCGTCATCACCCCATCCCCGCGACTGATCGCCTGGGCCGGTACGACAATCGCCTGGTCATTGTTGTAGGTCACAATGGTCAACCGCGCACTCATCCCCAACCTTACCCGTTGCAACTGTTGTGGGGTCAGCTTGGGAATCGACAGGGTTACCGGAAACTGCGCGCTGCCCTGGCTGTCGCTGGCAATCGCCAAGCCACTGACCACGCTGACCGATCCCGTCAGCCGTTCCCCATCAAACCCGTCGCCCATCACCTCCACCGCCTGCCCTTGGTGCAACTGGTTGATGTCCAGCTCCGACACCTTGGCGACGATTTTCAGTTTCTCGATATTCGCCAGTCCAAACAGCACCTGGCCCTGGCTGACCTTGCTCCCGGCCTGCACCGGCGCGTTATTGCCCCCGCCGCCCTGGGTCGATGAATTACTGCCCGGCGCCGGCACCACAATGCCGGAGAACGGTGCCTTGACCTCCTTGCCATCGAGCAGGGTGCGCAGGGCTTCATATTTCACCGTGGCGTTGGTCAGCTCCATATCGGCGATCTGCCGGTATTCGCCCTTGCCTTGTTCAACGGTCTGTTGCAGCTCAGCGCGGGCGGCCGTCAGGTCGAGTTGTTGCTGGGTGGCCTGCTGTTTCAGGTCGTCGAGTTCGTTGCGCGGGATGATGCCGCGCTTGAACAGGTTTTCGCTTTCGGTGAGTTTGCGCTGGGTGTTGCTGGCGGTCATTTCGGCAGTGCGCAGGGTGCGGCGGGCGCGCCCGACTTGCTGGCCGCTGTCCCAGTCCTGCATTTCCTGCACCGTGCGCCGGGCCTTGAGCTGGGCGGAGAGGGCGTCGCGCAGTTGCACTTCGAGGGTGGCCGGGTCCATGCGCAGCAGCACCTGCCCGGCCTCGACCCGCTGGCCCTGTTCCACCAGGTTGGCCTGCACATTACCGTCGAACGGCGCGGTGAGGGTGATGGTGGTGTCAGGCTCGATCTTGCCCACCAGGCCGATCTGATGCACCAGCGGGTCGACCTTCACCGCCAGCCACTGCTCGGCGTTGCCGGGCTGGTTGGCGGCCGGGCTTTGACGGCTGAGCAGCGAAATGCCGACGCCAGCCACCAGCACAATCAACACGGCGCCCAACAGGCGCTTCTTATTAGTAGTCATTGAGGGCGATTTCCCAACTTTCCAGCGTCATGCCCAAGGTCAAGTCGAGCTGAGTCTGGGCGTTCAAATAGGCAATCAGCGCATTGAGCCGCGAGTTCTCGGCGTTGCGCAGGTCGGTTTCGAAACTCAATACCTGGAAGTTCGTGGAGCGCCCGGCGCTGAGTTTTTCCCGTTCGATTTCGATCTTGCGCTTGGACAACTCTACCGCCCGCTGGGAAATTTCATACTGGCGCCAGCGAGTGCCCAGGTCGCGCACCACATCATTGACGTCGCGCTCCAGTTGCTGGCGGGCGTCGGCGATGATGATCTCCTGGTTTTCCACATCGACCCGCGCGTGCACCTCGGCCTGGCGAGTGCTGATGTCGCCGATGGGAATCTGCACCTGCACGCCCGCGTAGCTGTCCCAGCGCCGATTGCTGTTGTAGCCGTTATCGTCATTGGTGGCGGCCCGAATCTGGTTGGCACCGGCCACCAGGTCCACTTGCCAGCGGCCGGAGTCCTTGGCGATCACCAGGTTGAGGTCGGCCTGCTGGCTGCCGAGCAGGGTGGCGAGGTATTCCGGCTGCTGGTTCTGCGCCAGCACGAAAGCCTGGCGTTTATCGATGTCCATGGGCCTGGCTTCAAGGGCCTCGGTGGCGCGGATCGGTGTCGACAGGTCGAGGGCCAGCAGGCGCAGCAGGGCCAGGCGGCTGGTGTCCAGTTGGTTCTGGGCTTCTTCCACCCCCAGTTGCTGGGTGGCGATATCGGCTTCGGTCTGCACAATCTCGAACTCGGCCATGCGCCCGGCGCTGATCAGCGCCTTGTTCACTTCAAGCAAAGTGCCGGAGCGCTTGAGGGCGTCCTGCACGATGCTCAGTTGTTCCTGGGCCCGCAGCAACTCGCGGTAGGTGGCGATGATGTTGCTGATGGTTTGCGCCACGTTGGCCTTGAGGTTCAGGCGGTTGGCCTGTTCCGACAGGCGTGACAGGCGCAGCGGGGCGGTGGTGGCGTCCCAGCCGGCACCGCGCATCAGCGGTTGGATCAGCGACAGGTCGAGGCCGTCGCTGCGGTAGCGTCCGGCGCGATCGGCGTTGTTCAGTTGTTGGGTCCAGTTCATGCTCAGGCGCGTGCCGTACTCACCGAGCAAGGTGGCATTAGGCGCGAGGTTAGCGTTGCGGGAGCTGTCTTCAGTGCCTTTAGTCGTGCGGTAGTAGCTGTTCAGGGTCAGCTTGGGGTTGAACGTGTCTTCAGCCACCCGCAGGTCGAATTTCTGCGCCACCCGTTGCAGGTACGCGCTGCGAATCGCCGGGTTGTTGCGCAGGCCCAGGTACACCGCATCCCCCAGGGTCAGGGTGGTGGACTGGGCATTCAGCGACACGCTGCGTTCATAGCCACTGCGGGTGGTACTGGGCGCGGAGGGGCGAATCACCACGTCGGCGGCCACGCTGTGCAGGCTTACCAAGGCGGTCAACAACAGCAGGCGTTTATTCATCGCGCAGGGCCTCCACCGGCTGCAGCCGCGAGGCCGACACCGCCGGATAGATCCCGAAAAACAGCCCTACCAGCAACGTGCTGCCGACCCCGAGCGGCAGCGCGGCCATCGCCAGGGAAAACTGCCAGCCGGACAGCCTGGCATACAGGTACGCGGCGGTCATGCCCAGTACCGCGCCGCATACCGCACCCACGGCGGTCAGGGTCACGGCTTCCAGCAGGAACAGGTTGCGAATGTCGCGCTGGCGCGCCCCGAGGGCCATGCGAATCCCGATTTCCCGGCGCCGCTCCGAGACGTTCATCAGCATCACGTTCATCACGCCGACGCCGCCGCCCACCAGGGAGATCGCGCCCAGGGCCAGCAGCAGGTAGGCGAAGGTCCGGCTTTGGCGGGTCATGCCATCGATCATTTGCTGGGGCACCTGAATGTCGACATCGTGGTCGGTGAGCTGGGCTCGCAGTGCCACGGCTGAGTCCTGGGCGAGGCGTTCCATATCCTGGCCGGGGGTGGCACGGATGATCACGTTGCCGATTTGCGGGCTGGCGTAGATCCGGCGCATGCCTGGGGCGGGGACGAACAGCGATTCGTTGGCCTGTACGGGAATCAGCATTGCCCGGGGCTGGCTGTGCAGAATGCCCACGATCAGGAACAGGTAATCGTTGATACGTACCCGGTCGCCCAGTTGCAGCGGGTCGCCGGGCACGCTCAAGGCCTGGACGACCTGGTCACCGACGACCGCATAGGTTTCCCCAGCATCGAAACTCGACAGGAAGCGCCCGTCGCGCACCGACAGGCGCATGGCATCCTTGAGGTCTGGCGTACTGCCGACGAGGCTTGCGTTCCAGGTACGGCCATGGAACACCACTGGCCCGCTGAACAGCGAGACCGCACCGATATGGGCAATGCCGGGAACGCTGCGGCGCACGGCTTCCAGGTCCAGGCTGGCGGGCATTTGCGCAGTGCTGGCACCCCTGGGCGGGAATTGCGCTACCAGGGTGTCGGTGCCCATGTCCTTGAAAATCATCGCCGCGTCTTCGGCGGCGTTGTGCCCGATATTGATCAGCGCCACCACCGAGGAACTGCCGATGACGATGCCCAGCAAGGCCAGGATCGAGCGCTTGCCCAATGTGCGCAGGCTGACAAACGCCTCGTGCAGCAATTGGCTCAGGCTTTGTTCGACCCGCAGGCTCATAGGCGCCCGGCCTCTTGCACCACACCATTGCGCACCAGGATCTTGCGATTCAGGCGTTCGGCAATGTGCGGGTCGTGGGTGACGATGATCAGCGTCACCTGCTGCTCGCGGTTGAGCGCCAGCAACAGGTCCATGATCTCCTGGGCGGTGGTGCTGTCGAGGTTGCCGGTGGGTTCGTCGGCGAGGATCACCGACGGGTTGCCGACCAATGCCCGGGCGATGGCGACCCGTTGGCGCTGGCCGCCGGAAAGGTCGGCCGGGCGATGGTGGGCGCGCTCGGCCAGGCCCACCTGGTCGAGCATGCGCAGGGCCTGTTCCACCGAGTCGTGGCGTGACACGCCGCGGTAGCTCAGGGGCAGGGCGACGTTGTCCAGGGCACTGAGGCGTGGCAGCAGGTTGAAACTCTGGAAGACGAAACCGATCTGCTGATTGCGGATCGCCGCCAGTTGATCGGGGCTGGCGCTGAAGATGTCATGGCCGGCAAAGCGGTACTGGCCGCAGTCGGGCAAATCCAGCAGGCCGAGAATATTGAGCAGGGTACTTTTGCCGGAGCCGGAGGCGCCGAGGATGCCGCAGCTGTCACCGGTTTCGATGGCCAGGCATACATCATTGAGAATCGACAGGTGTTGACCGGCCAGCTGATAGCTTTTGCCGATGCCTTGCAAGGAGATAAAGCCTGGGTGCGCGGGGGTATCTGTCATCATGACTACGCCTGCAGCCTCGACAGCGCCGTGCTTCCCCCGAAAATCCTTGTAACAAGTTCAGGAGCTGCCTGGTACACGTCACGGACTGGTTTTATTTCTTGTTTTTAAAATATTGTTTGAATACTAACCGCGATCCAGCCGTTCCGCCAGCCATGGATATAGAGCGGTTTTACCCTTTGAAACGATTCTTCAAAGGGACGTTTCCGGCGCTGAAAAAATCCATCAGCTACCCTCAATGAGCCCGTTGCTGTTGGCTTTGAATAGTATGGCGCTGTGTCACTACTTGCTTTCAGGCAGCGGCCCCGGTATAAAAAATCAAATTAATTTTTAAAACAATATTTCCGCAGTGGAACCCCAATCCCTATGGTCGCGAAGAAACTCAGCGCTCCAAACGTTACCAAGACCCGATTGCTGGATGCGACAGAGGCTCTTTTCATCAAATACGGCTATGACGCTGTTTTGTTGCGGCAGATAACCGAGAGGGCCCAGGTCAATCTCGCTGCGGTGAATTACCACTTCGGGGACAAGGACTCCCTGATGAAAACCCTGCTGATGCAGCGCCTGGAGCCGCTCAACGAGCAGCGCCTGGAGTTGCTCGCCCGGTGCGAAGCCGAATCCGACGGCCCGCTGGATTGCGACACCTTGCTCGGGGTGCTGTTCGCCCCGGCCATGGGCCTGGAACGCAGCGACCCGGCCAGCGGGGAAGGGCGTTCATTCATCCGGTTCCTGGGGCGGGTGTACAGCGACACGTCGCCGTTTATCCAGGAATACCTCAAGGTGCATTACCAGCCGGTGTTCCAGCGCTTCTTCGAAGCCTTCGCACTGGCGCTTCCGGACTTGCCGCGCAACGAACTGGGGGTGCGCCTGCAATTTGCCCTCAAGGCGATCTCCGGGGTGATGGCCGGTACCGAGCTGCGTTTGCTGATGAACTCCATGAGCCTGGGACGCCCGGCCACGGATGCCGAGGTCATGGCCAAGCTGATTACCCTGGTGTCGGCGGCGATTCGTGTGCCGCAGCAAAGTCCTGAAGCCGAAACGGCCCTGGCGCGGGTGCTCGATACCCAGCGCGCGATACGTGAGCAAGCGGCGTCGCCTGTCAACAAGGTGGCTCGTTGACCCATCAAGACCGGCTCGCAATGAGCCGGTTTGCTTCGACTCCTCTCTCCAGAAGCCGTGTGCCCACTCAAATCCCGGGCAAAAAAAACCCGCTGGGGCGGCGGGTTTTTAACTACAACGTTTGTAACGGATGAGGCTTTACCCTACGTCTCTGGATGTGAATAAAACGTGAAAAATATGTAAGAGAAAGTGTGAAGTCTATTGGCTTGTGTAATCCCGACAAATGGCAGTCAGCGTTTACTGTGAACCTGGCCGATAAAGTCTACAAGGTACTCACTCACCCGTTCCGGCGTATCCTCCATCAGAAAGTGCCCGGCGTTTTCCACCACCTGCAGCACGGCCCCACGAATGTCGTTTCGCAGGCGATGTGCATAAGCCAGCGGCTGCCATTCATCTTCAGCGCCCCATAAAATCTGCACCGGCAAATCCATGCCCGGCAGGCGCTGCGCAAAATCGGCGGTATACCGCGAGTCGTAATGCGCCACCTGATGCTGGTAGAACGCTGGCTGACCGATCACGCCACTGATCGGCGCCAGGTATTCCTCCAGCAGCGCGCCCTGCATCACGCTCTTGTCGAACACCGCCATGGCCAGTTGTCGGATCATCAACGCGCGGTGTTCATCCGGTGCCATGCGTGCATGTTCGGCAAACCGCTGATGAATCCCGCGCCAAGTGGGCGATGGCCACGAGTCATAGCTGGGGGCGTCGGCGACCGTCAATGAGTGGACCCGCTGCGGGTGGTCAAGGGCAAACAGCAGCGCGTTGACGCCGCCGATGTCATGGCCCACCAGGTGCACACGCTCGAGCCCCCAGTGGTCCAGCAAATCGCCGATCAAGCGGCTTTGCACTGCCACCGAAGTATCCCCCTGGAGTGGACGCTCCGAAGCGCCGAAACCCAACAGGTCAAACAAATGGACCTGCATGCCGGCGGCAGTCAGACGCGGCACCACCCTGCGCCAGATGATGGAATGGGCGGGTGTGCCGTGCAGCAACAGCACCGGCAGCCCCTCGCCATGGCGGCCAGTGGCGATGCGCCAACCGTTGATCAGTGCGGTTTCGTTAAGCAGGGCAGTCATGACAGGTCCTCGCGGTTGATTAAGGCTTTACCCTAAAGCCCGACTGGTCATGACGCCAATGACAACTTACTCTCTGCTAATCCTGTTTTTGTCATAGGTCTGATCATGAACCAGCGACTGCCCATCGATGTGCTGCGTGCCCTGCAAACTGTGGTCGAAACCGGTAGTGTCACCCGGGCGGCCGAGCGTTTGAACCTCAGCCAGTCGGCGGTCAGCTGGAAGATCAAGCGCCTGGAGAAACAACTCGAGCGGCCGTTGATCCAGCGCGAGGGCCAGCGCCTGGTGGCCAGTGATGATGGCGCGCAGTTGCTCGTCCACGCCCGGCGCATCATCGAGGCCCACGATGCAGCGCTGGCGCATTTCAATCCGGTGCAGTTACAAGGTTCCATCCGCCTGGGCGCCACCGAACAGGTGCCGATGGCCGAGTTGTCGAACTTGCTCGGCCAGTTTTCCCGGCAACACCGCCAACTGGATGTGCGAATTGTGGTGGAGCAGAGCCACGTGCTTCGCCAGGCCCTGGTGGACCGTGAGCTGGACCTGGCGCTGCACCAGGATTTCATCCCGCGTATCGAAGCGCGGGACCAATTGCTGTGGACCGAACAGGTGCACTGGTGCGCCCGGCCCGGCTGGCAGCCTGCGCCTGACGAATGCGTGCGGCTGATCACCTTCGGCCCCGGCTGTTTTTACCGGCAACTGGCCCAGGAACGCCTGAGCGCCTTGGGCATTCGCTGGCAGGTGGTGGTGGAATGTGGGTCGGTGGAGGGTGTGGTATCGGCCATCGCCGCCGGGTTGGGCATCGGCCTGCTCAGCAGTGACCATCTCGACAAGCGCGTGGAAGTGTATCGCCCCTTCGACCAGCGGATGCCGCTGCCCGAAGTGGCGAACGTGTTGCGCTTTGCCGAGGACAGCCCCGAGCCCCGGTTACAGGCGTTGCAGCAGCTGTTGATACAGGCGCTGCACCGGGGCTGATCAGATTTTCCAGTGGCTGGCGCTCTTGGCCAGGCGCTGGCGCATGGCGTCAATATTGGCTGCCAGTTGCAGGGTCAATAACCGGTAACCGTCCAACGCGTTGACCACCGGCACTTCAAAGGTCTGTTCGTGGGTCGGCGTGTTGCTCGGACGTTCCAGCCGGTCGGTGGCCCCGGATTGCAACGCCCGCGCCATCCCGATCAACTGCACCCGAATCTGCCGGTGCTCGGCTTTCAACGCCACCTGCATGCGCGCCAGGGCTTCCTTGTCCCGTGGGTCGGGGCGGGTGTTGCCGAGGATCTCCAGGGTGCTGATGCACATCCGCAAATGGCGCTGCAGGGTGTCCAGCTCGGTCATGGAAATCCGCACTTCCTTGGACACCGATGGCATCAGCGAGCGTAGTTGCAGCATCGCGGCGTTCAGGCGATTCAGCAGCTTGAGATGTTCATCATCGGTGACCGATTGGCCGCTGATGATCCGGCTATAAATCGCCGCGCAATCGCGCAAGGCACTGGCCAGGTTGTAGCGCCAGGAATACACCGCATACAGCGGCAGGGCGAAGGAAAACGCCAGGGCCAGGACGATGCCGATCAGGATGTCGACCGTGCGCCACAACCCGTCCGATATCGGATTATCGCCATGGCCCGCAACGATAAATACGGTGATGGCCGACAGCAACGCGATGTATCCGCCCTTGCCGATGGCGTGATAGGAAAAGAACCCGCACACCACCGACATCAGCAAATACGTCAACAGCGGTTGCCCCAGATACGCCTGTTGCAGCACCAGCAGCAAACCGACGCTGGCGCCGATCAACGTGCCGTAGGCGCGCTCGACGGCTTTCTTGCCGATATTGCCGTGGTGCTGCAAACCGCCGATCACGATCAGCATCGTCACCGAGGCCCACTCACCATGGGGCAGGTTGATGCCGGTGGTGAGCAGGATCGTTGCGAGCAACCCAATGGAAACCCGCACCGCGTGGATCAACTTGGCGTGACGGTAGCGCCGATACGGGTCCAGCAACGGACGCAGCAAGCGGCGGGCGAAGAGAGGGAGATTCATTGGTATCAGGGTAACCTCGTTGTTCAGGCTTCACTCAGTTCCAATGTGGGAGCGGGCTTGCTCGCGAAGGCGGCGTGTCAGTCAATACATCCGGCGACTGAACCACCGCTTTCGCGAGCAAGCCCGCTCCCACATTTTTAGATCGGTGTCGGGCTCAGAAAATATAGTCAGTGGTCAGAAAGCTCGACGTGCGTTCCTGCAGGATGTCACTGACCAGTTCCTTGTTGCTCGCCTGGAACTTGGTCGCCACCAGGGTACGGATCGAAAACACGCGCAACGCATCATGTACCGACAGCGTGCCCTCGGCCGAGTTCTTGCGCCCGTTGAACGGGAAACTGTCCGGCCCGCGCTGGCACTGGGCATTGATGTTGATCCGGCCCACCTGGTTGGCGAACGCGTCCACCAGGCGCCCGACTTCCCTCGGGCTGGTGCCGAAGATACTCAGTTGCTGGCCGAAGTCCGACTCCAGCACGTAGTCGATCACCGTCTCCAGGTCGCGGTAAGGCACGATCGGCACCACCGGACCGAACTGCTCCTCGTGGTACACGCGCATCTGCGGGTTCACCGGGTACAGCACCGCCGGGTAGAAAAACGAGCCACGGCTGGCGCCGCCATTCTCGTTCACCACCTTGGCGCCATGGGCCAGTGCGTCGGTCACCAGGCCGCCGAGGTAATCCACCTTGCCCTGCTCGGGCAGTGGCGTCAGCGACACACCGTCTTCCCACGGCATGCCAGGCTTGAGGGTCGCCAGCTTGCGGTTGAATTTCTCGATAAAGCTGTCGACCACGTCCTCATGCACAAACAGGATCTTCAACGCGGTGCAACGCTGGCCGTTGAACGAGAGCGAACCGGTGACAGCTTCGTTGACCGCATTGTCCAGGTCGACCTGCGGCAGCACGATCCCGGGATTCTTTGCATCCAGGCCCAACGCCGCGCGTAGCCGGTGCGGTTTCGGGTGCAGTTTCTTCAAATCGCTGGCGGCCTTGTTGGTGCCGATAAACGCAAAGATATCGATCTTGCCGCTGGCCATCAGCGCGCTGACCGTCTCGCGACCGCTACCGTAGATCACGTTGATCACGCCGGCCGGGAAGCTGTCGCGGAACGCCTCCAGCAACGGGCGAATCAGCAGCACGCCGAGCTTGGCCGGCTTGAACACCACGGTGTTGCCCATGATCAGCGCCGGGATCAGCGTGGTGAAGGTCTCGTTCAGCGGGTAGTTGTAGGGGCCCATGCACAGTGCCACGCCCAGCGGCACCCGGCGGATCTGCCCCAGGGTGTCCTGTTCCAGCTCGAAGCGGCTGGAGCGGCGGTCGAGTTCCTTGAGGGCGTTGATGGTGTCGGTGATGTAGTCGCAAGTGCGGTCGAACTCTTTCTGCGAGTCCTTGAGGTTCTTGCCAATCTCCCACATCAGCAGCTTGACCACTGCGTCACGCTGTTCGCGCATACGCCGCAAAAACGCTTCGACATGCTGGATGCGATCCACCACGCGCATGGTCGGCCACGCGCCCTGGCCACGGTCGTAGGCGGCCACGGCAGCGTCGAGGGCGGTCAAGGCGGTGTCGGCGTCCAGCAGCGGGGTGCTGCCGATGATCACCGGCGTGTCACCGTCGGCACCGCGCAACTGCACCGGGCTGCGCACTTCGGCCAAGGGGCCGTTCCACACATGCAACTGGCCGCCGACCAGGTAATCACGTTGTTCGATGGGCGCCGCGAGCCGGAATTGCTCGGGAATCTCGGCGGCAGTGGGAAACAGCTGGGCGAGCAGGTTGTCGGTGGTCATGTCGCTACCCCTGGAGTGGTTGCAAAACGTGACTAGAGATTCACCCATCAACGCCCCGTGTGGCAAGGGCTAGACGCATTAACCCGCGAACCTTGGAAAACCTTGAGCACAACCGTGAGCTCGCCGGGTAAACTGCGCGGCTTTCTTGAAGGAGTTCACATGAGTCAGTACCAGCCGGGCATTCTTGCCGCACCGGTGCCGTTGCAGGCACGCCATCTGTTTTTTGCCATTGAGTCGCTGGATGCCGTGCCTGCCGCACTGGATGCGCTGGTGCAGTTGGTGGACGCCAGTGCGGTGGTCGGTTTTGGTGAGCCGCTGGTCAATGCCCTTGGCGCCCGGATTGACGGGTTGCGGGCGTTCCCTCATGTGAGCGGGCCGGGGGCGGAGAATCCGTCGACCCAGCAGGCGCTGTGGGTCTGGTTGCACGGTGTGGATCGCGGTGAGTTGCTGTTGCGCAGCCGGGCGTTCGAGAAGGCCCTGGCGCCGGGGTTTGGTCTGGTGCAGATGACCGAGGGGTTTCGCTACAAGACCGGGTTTGATCTGACCGACTATGAGGATGGCACTGAGAATCCGCATGATGATGCGGCGGTGGAGGCAGCGGTGGCGCAGGGTGGTGCGAGTTTTGCGGCGATCCAGCAGTGGCAGCATGATCTGGATGGGTTTGCGGCGTTGCCGGCTCTGGAGCGGGACCACATTATTGGTCGGCGCCATGGTGATAACGAGGAGCTGGAGGACGCGCCGGAGTCGGCGCACACCAAGCGTACGGCTCAGGAGAGTTTTACCCCGGAGGCGTTTGTGGTGCGGCGGTCGATGCCATGGGCCGAGAATGGTCAGGCGGGGTTGATGTTCCTGGCGTTTGGGCATTCGTTTGATGCGTTTGAAGCCCAACTGCGGCGGATGAGTGGGCTTGAGGATGGGATTGTTGATGGGTTGTATCGCATTAGCAAGCCGTTGACTGGGGGGTATTACTGGTGTCCGCCGGTGCGTGATGGGCGGTTGGATTTGAGCTTGGTGCGCTGAGGTTTTTGTTCGGGGTACATATCCATTATTTAGGTAACGGCCGCCTATGGTTCCGCTCTTACAGCGGGTCACTTTTGGCAAACGCCCGGAATGCCGGCCCAGCCAAAAGTAACCAAAAGGTCTCTGCCCCACCACTCGGTGCCTCGCTTAGGCTCGGCATGCCCGCACTCCGGCCATCGTGGTTGACGGGGCTCGCAGATCAAAATCAAAATCAAAAGCACGGCGGCCTGAAAG
>NZ_JACAQC010000054.1:0-102141 GCF_013385345.1 Pseudomonas sp. I8001 | reverse complement strand
AATTCCGAAACCCCTGATTGCTAACGCAATCAGGGGTTTTGTTTTGCGCGGTCGGAAACTTTACCGACATGCTCGATATACAGCGGCACCCCGACAAATTTGCACAGTTATTTCTGAACCAGAACACTAGAATAGGCACCTAATCTTTTTTAGAGTCCGAGCCCTATATGCCCGACCCGGTTGATGCCCTTGAGGCGTCAGACTTACCGCTGGACGAACTCGTGGCATGCCATGAGTGCGACTTGTTGATGCGCAAGCCGGAGCTTGCCCGCGGTGAAAAGGCCCAATGCCCGCGCTGCGGCTACGAGCTGTACGCTCACCGCCACAACGTTGTTGAACGAAGCCTGGCGTTAGTGCTTGCGGCGCTATTGTTGTACGTCCCCGCGAACTTTTTACCCATCATGCAGCTCAATCTACTCGGGCAGTCCTCGCAGGACACCGTATGGACCGGCGTGGTCGGCCTGTTCGACACCGGCATGCAGGGCGTCGCCGTGGTGGTGTTCCTCTGCAGCATGGGCATTCCATTGCTCAAGCTCCTGTGCCAACTGGCGGTATTGCTGAGCATCCGCTGGAACATCGGCCGTAGCTACGGTCTGCTGTTTTATCGCATCTACCATCATCTGAAAGACTGGGGGATGCTCGAGGTCTACCTGATGGGCGTGCTGGTGGCGATCGTAAAGCTGGCCGACATGGCCACCATCACCGTTGGGCTGGGCCTGGCCTGCTTCGTAAGTCTGTTAATGGTCCAGATACTGCTGGAGGTGGTCATGTCACCTCACCAGATCTGGGAAGCGCTGTCAGGAGAGGATGCTCATGCGGGCGATTGATGCGGGCATTCTGATCTGTACCGAATGCCACGAACTAAACAAACAAGACCCGGACACCGACGAGCAAACCTGCACCCGTTGCGGTGCGCTGGTCCATGCTCGCCGGCCGAACAGCCTGACACGCACCTGGGCGCTGCTGATCACGGCAGCCATCTTGTACATCCCGGCCAATTTGTTGCCGATCATGACCGTAAGCTCCCTGGGCCAAGGCGATCCGAGCACCATCATGTCCGGCGTGATCCAGTTGATGCAGCACGGCATGTTCCCGATCGCCGCTGTAGTGTTCATCGCCAGCATTCTGGTGCCCACCTTCAAGCTGGTGGGCATCGGCTTGTTACTGTTCTCGGTGCAGCGTCACCAGCCACTTTCCGCGCAACAACGCATTATCATGTACCGCTTTATCGAGTTCATTGGCCGTTGGTCCATGCTGGATATCTTCGTGATTGCCATCCTGGTGGCGGTCGTAAACTTTGGGCGACTTGCCAGTGTCGAGGCCAATCTCGGTGCCGTAGCGTTCGCCAGTGTGGTGATCTTGACGATGCTTGCCGCAGTAACTTTTGATCCCCGACTGATTTGGGATAACACGGAGTCGGACGACGACCATGAGTGATTTGCCTAAGGCTAAAACCCGCCCAGCTTCCAACTGGTCGGCCATTTGGGTGCTGCCCCTGATTGCCCTGATCATCGGTGGCTGGTTGGGATGGCGTGCGTACAACCAGCAAGGTATCGAGATTCAGGTACGCTTTGAAAGCGGCGAAGGCATCCAGGCCAACAAGACCGAAGTGGTCTACAAAGGCATGTCCGTGGGTAAGGTCAAAACCCTGGCCCTGGATGACGAAGGTAACAATCGCGGGGTGATTGCTACCATCGAGATGAACAAGGATGTGGAGCAATACCTCAAGACCAACACCCGCTTCTGGCTGGTAAAGCCAAGTGTCAGCCTGGCCGGGATCACCGGCCTGGAAACCCTGGTCTCGGGTAACTACATCGCCGCCAGCCCAGGCGATGGTGAGCCGACGCGCAAGTTCAAGGCCCTGTCCGAAGAACCGCCTTTATCCGACGCCAAGCCCGGCCTGCACCTGACGATCAAAGCTGATCGACTCGGCTCGCTGAACCGTGGCAGCCCGGTGTTCTACAAGCAGATCCAGGTCGGCCAGGTCAAAAGCTACCTGCTCTCCGAAGACCAGACCACCGTTGAAATCAAGGTTTACATCGAGCCGACCTACGCCAGCCTGGTGCGTAAACACACGCGTTTCTGGAACGCCAGCGGCATCAGCATCGACGCCAACCTTTCCGGCGTAAAAGTCCGCAGTGAATCCCTGGCCAGCATCGTTGCCGGCGGTATCGCCTTCGCCACGCCGGAGAACCGCAAGGACAGCCCACCGACGGACCCGAGCCTGCCGTTCCGCCTGTACGAAGACTTCGATGCAGCCGCGGCGGGCATCAAGGTCAAAGTCAAACTCACCGACTTCGAAGGCCTCCAGGCGGGCCGCACCCCGGTGATGTACAAAGGCATCCAGGTCGGTAGCTTGAAGACCCTGAAGATCGACCCGGATCTTTCCAGTGCCAATGCCGAACTGACCCTCGACCCACTGGCCGAAGACTACCTCGTTCAGGACACCCAATTCTGGGTAGTCAAGCCGTCTATCTCCCTGGCGGGCATAACCGGGCTGGAAGCGTTGGTCAAAGGTAACTACATCGCCATCCGTCCCGGCGACAAGGGCACCGCGCCACAACGGGAGTACGTCGCCCGCGCCAAGGCGCCGCCACTGGACCTGCGTTCCCCCGGCCTGCACATGGTGCTCTTCACCGACAACCTCGGTTCCCTGGATGTCGGCAGCCCGATCCTCTACAAGCAGGTCAAGGTCGGTTCCGTGCAGAGCTACCAGTTCTCCCGCAAGAACAAGCAACTGGTGATCGGCGTCCATATCGAGAAAGAATACGAAGGCCTGGTCAATGGCTCGACCCGTTTCTGGAATGCCAGCGGCGTGACCCTGACCGGTGGGCTTACCGGCGGCATCCAGGTGAAAAGCGAATCCCTGGCCAGCCTGATGGCGGGCGGTATCGCCTTCGAAACCCCGGAGCCGAATGTGCCGCTGAAAAAGCGCATCCCACGTTTCCGTCTGTTCCCGGATCGCGAAGCCGCCAACCAGCACGGTACATTGGTGACCATCAAGGTCGACCGCGCCGATGGCCTGCGCCCGGGTACCCCAGTGCGCTTCAAGGGCCTGGACGTAGGCAAGATCGAAAGTGTCGACCTGAGCGCCGACATGCAATCGGTGCTGCTCAGCGCGCGTATCACCCAGGTGGCCGACCGCATCGCACGGGCCGGCAGTCAGTTCTGGGTGGTCAAGCCTGAACTGGGCCTGATGAAAACGTCGAACCTGGAAACCCTGGTGACCGGCCAGTACATCGAAGTACAGCCAGCGACCAAAAGCATCGGCCCACAGAAGAGTTTCGTCGCGCTGGACAAGCCGCCAGAAGCCGTTCATCAGGAGGAGGGCCTGAGCCTGGTACTCAGCGCCGCACGCCGTGGCTCGTTGAAGGAAGGCGTTCCGGTCACTTACCGCGAAGTCACCGTAGGCAAAGTTACCGGCTACGAGCTGGGCCAGACCGCCGACCGTGTGCTGGTTCACATCCTGATCGAGCCCAAGTACGCGCCTCTGGTGCGCAGTGGCAGCCGGTTCTGGAACACCAGCGGCTTCGGGCTCGACTTCGGCTTGTTCAAGGGCGCGACTGTTCGCACGGAGTCCCTGGAGACCCTGGTCGCCGGCGGCATCGCCTTTGCCACGCCGGACGGCGAGCGTATGGGCAACGCTGCACGGCCCCAGCAGACCTTCCCGCTGTTCGACAAGTTTGAAGATGAATGGCTGACCTGGGCGCCTAAAATCCCGCTCGGCAAATAGATCGAGGCGCGGCCTTCGCGAGCAAGCCCGCTCCCACATTTGACCCAGTTCCCATTGAAGGAACCCGATTGAATGTGGGAGCGGGCTTGCTCGCGAAGAGGCCCTCAAGAACACCAAAAAAAGGCCGCGATCCAGAAGATCGCGGCCTTTTTGCATTTCAGCGCAACTGATTAAACCTCATCCAGCTCCGGCTCATCCGCCTGCACATTCACCGTTGCCTTCACCACATCGTGACGACGGATGTACTTCCAGTCCGCCTCATCAATGTAGATCCCGTTCGGCCCGCTGCCGCCTTCCAGGTCGATCGCCACCTGGGCGGAAACCTGCGGCTTCACACTGGCCAGAATCGGCACGAAGCCCAGCTGCAAGCTGGTTTCCAGCAACGCCGCCTGGTTCTTCTCATCGATATCCGCCGCCTCGTCGAGGTAGTACGGCAAGCGCACGCGCCCGGCCTGGTCGCGGTCCATCAAGTGCAGCAACAAATACATGTTGGTCAGCGCCTTGATGGTCATGGTGGTGCCGTTGGAGGCGGCGCCATCGATGTCGGTGTGAATGATCGGCTGGCCGTTGACCTTGGTGATCTCGAACGCCAGTTCGAACAAGTCCTTGAGGCCCAACTGGTTATGATTGGCCGCTACCAGGCGCGCCAGGTATTCCTTGGCCTCTTCGTTCTTGTTGTCCTGTTCGGCGCTCTGGCTCAGATCGAACACCGACAGGGTTTCGCCTTCTTCATACTGACCGGCACTGTGGATGATCTGGTCGATATGCTTGAGGGCTTCCTTGTTCGGCGCGAGCACGATGCGGAAGCTCTGCAGGTTGGACACCTGGCGCTTGTTGATCTCACGGTTGAACAACGCCAACTGGTGCTCAAGGCTGTCGTAGTCGCTGCGGATATTGCGCAAGGTGCGTGCGATATCCGTGACCGCCGCCCGCCGGGCCTTGCCCAGGGTCAGCGCTTCATCGGTACGGTGCGCATAAGCGTTGATCAACAGATGCAGGCGGCGCTCCATATCGTCTTCACTGTCGAACTTGGCCACGCCCTTGAGGCGCACCTGTGCGTACAGCGCGTCGATCTGGCCATCAGCGCGCAGCAGGCCTTGCCAGCTGTCCTGGTAGTCATTGAGCAGCGGCAGCAGGTTGTCCATGGAGTCGTCGACCGGGTCCATGAACGGCGTACCAAACGGCAAGTCTGCCGGCAGCAACTGACGACGACGCAACGCGTCATCCAGGGTGCGCTGCTTGGCTTCCATATCACCAATCTGCCTTCCTACCAATTGCAGCTTGGCCGACAGTTGCTGGACGCGCTCGGTAAACGCATCGCTGGAGCGTTTCAATTCGTCCTGGGCCGCTTCCATCTGCGCCAGGCTTTCCAGCTTTTCGCCTTCCTCGGCGCTCAGGGTTTGTGCACGGCGGAAATCTTCCAGCGCCTTCTGCGCGTCCAGTACCTGTTGGTACAGCGCTTCAGTCTGGGTCTTGCTCGCCGCGCGGTCGGCCGCCACGGCTTGCTGGGTTTTCAGTTGCTTGAGTTCTTTTTCCAGACGCTCTTTCTGGTCGCGCAACGCGGCGCGGTCAGCCAGTGCCTGCAACGCCGGTGGCTCGATGTGCGAGATGTCGATGGCCAGCCCCGGCACTTCAAAACGCTCGCCCTTGAAGCCATCAAGGATCTGCTCCAGGGATTTCACCCACAGGCCGTCCTCGTCCAGCGTGATGCCATGCTCACCCAGCGGCAAGCTGAACAGCGAACTGTTGAACAGGCGCATCAGACGCTCGACATCCTGCTGCGAGAATTCTTCCCGCAGCTTGGCGTAGCTGTTGTTGTCGGCGTGATCGAGTTGCTGCTTCACCGACTTCAGGCGTTTTTCCAGGTCCCGCAGACGTTCGTCCAGATCCTCGGCGCTGAACTGACGCGACTGCGCCAAGGCCCCGGCCAGTTCATCGTGAGCATCCTTGGCGGCCAGCAGTTGCTGCTCCAGCACCTTGACGTCATCCACCAGCGCGAAGCGGTGCTTGAGCACTGACAGCTCACCCAGCCAGCGCTGAATCCCGCTGATTTCCCGCTCCAGGCGCATCAGCTCCTGAGTGCCGCCGCGCTGGTCGTTCTGCAGCGAATCCTGCTCGTTGCGGTAATGCTCGGCCTGGATCGTCAGTTCTTCCTTGCGCGCACTGGCGTAGTCCGACCAGGTGCCCAGCAACGAATCCAGCAGCGGTGACAGGCGATGCAGCTTGCCCCGCAGAATGTCCCGCTGCTTCACGCCGTTGGCCAAGGCTTCTACCAGAGGGCCGGCAGCCACCAGCGAGTTGTAGTCCTGCTCCATGCGTCGTACATCGCGGAAGGCTTCTTCGCACGCCGCGATGTAATCGACACTGCCGGAACGCAGGCTGTGTTCGAACGCATCCAGAAACAGCTGCTTCAACTTGGCCGCGGTGATTTCCCGCATGTGCAGCAAATTGATAAACAGCGCGCGGAAGGTCTTCAGGCTCTGCTCGCTGGTGGAGCGCAGCGGAATCAGGGTCAGGTCCAGCGGGATCGACGTATGGCCGCCCACCAGCAAACGCCGCAGCTCATCGGGCTTGAGCTCATAGGCTTTCAGGCCTTCGCGCTCAAGGTTGGTGAACAGCTCTTTCTGGCGCAGGCAGGTGTCGTTCTTCTGGTAGTGCGCCAGGTCCAGCTTGCCGGCGTAGGCAAAGAACTGGTGACCGAAACCACCGCCCGGGCCGCGACCGACCACGCCGATCACGTGCGGGCCATGGGGAAGCGAGACTTCCACGAGGATGTAGCTGGTGTCGGTGGCAAAGTAGAAACGCCGGGATTGCTCCAGGGTGTACTTGCCGAAACTCATGTCCGACATGCGCGCCAGAATCGGGAACTGCAAGGCGTTGATCGACGCCGATTTGCCGAGGTTGTTCGCGCCGTACACCGACAGCGGTTCTTCCAGCGGGAACAAACCCAGGCTGTAACCGGCGGTGTTCAAAAGGGCGAAGCGGCGAATGCCGTAGCGTTCCTTGCTCATGCGTCGGTCTCCTGTTCTTCGGCAATGGCGCGGGCCAGGGCGTCTTCTTCGCTTTCTTCTGCAAAGTCACTCAAGTCCAGCGGGTCATCGGTCTTCAGCAGTTTTTCATCGCTGTCTTCGTCGATGATCACCGGGGCCGGCAACGGCAATACGCTGTGGATGCTCGCGGCCAGGTCGCGGTCTTGCTGGACCGAGAGGCACACATCGAGGAAGCGGTGCATCGGCGGCAGGAAGCGGTAGATGCCGTTCTCTTCACCGGCAAAACCCAGCTGGGTCATGCGGCGCATGATTTTTTCTTCCAGTTCCTCGACGGTCTGCACTTCGGCCTGGATAAACAGGTCGCGGTACTTTTCCAACAACGACGGCAGTTCGTCACGGCCCAGGCTGCCACCGTCGAGCACGGCGATCGGGTCGCGGCCCTGGTCGGCCAGGTGCTCGACGATGATGAAGGTGAACAACGCCAGGCGCTGGGCGGTCTTGTTGACCTGCGCGGCGGCCACGGCCGAGTCCGGCACGAAGTAGTAGAAACCCCGCGTGTCGCACACCAACTCAAAGCCCAGGGCCTTGAACAACGTGCGGTACTGGTCCTGGAAGTTCGACAGTTGGGCGTACAGCTCCGGGTCCCGGCGGCTGACGTGGTAACCCTTGAACAGCTCGCGAAAGATCGGCGCCAGCTGGGACAGTTCGGATAGATCAAGATGCATGAGGGGTGCTCGCAGAATTCCCGGCCGTATCAATACTGGCTGGAAGCAGGGCGAATGAGCGCAGGCTGACCTGGTGCTCGTGAGTGTGGTAATCCCGTCGTTCCAGACGTTCGCGCTTGAAGCGTTTTTCCCGCGACAGGCGTGAGAACCAGTACAGCAACTCGTCGGTTGCGCCGTCCGGTTCCTGCTCCAGCAGCCAGGTCATCAGGTCCGGCATCGGCAGCGCGTCTTCACAGCGCTCGAGCATTTCCTTGACCGTGCGCGGTGCGCGAGGGGCTTCGCCCTTGTGGGATTTATGCGCCTTGGGGAAACGCGCCGGCTTCGGTTCGAAGTTGGCCAGGGCGTACACGTAGGCTTCGACCTGGCTGGCACTGCCGAGAAAGGTGCTTTGCGGCCGGGTGAACATCGGCATCGCCGCTTGCGGCACCGCGTCCAGGCCCTTGCGGCGAATCGCCGACAAGGCCAGCGCCGCGCCCCGGGTCACGGCGTTGTGCCGGCGTGCTTCTTCCCGCAACGGCAGCAGCAGTTCCCGGGCGTGACGCAAGGTCAGTTGGGCGCTGGTCTGCATTTCGAGAATGCGCGCGTGGGTGCGCAGCAGCATGTCGTCGTCCACCAGGTGGCCGAGGCGCTGCTGCTCGGTGAGCATGCGCAACAGTACGTTTTCCACCTTGCGCACGCCTTGTTCGAAGGCGCCGTCGGCGTTCACCAGTTGAATCATCGGCTCGACGTATTCGTCCCAGGTCGCCAATACTTCGGCGTAGCGCTGGCGCAACGGGATCTGCCGGTCGCTGGTCTTGGCGCGATCGGCCACGGCAGCGAGGGCCTGTTCGTCGTTGGCGAGTTTTTTCAGCACGTCGCGCACGCGCATGTCCAGCAGGCGCAATTGGCGCGCCAGGTCATGGCCGTCGCGGATGTCGAAGGCGTCCTGGATATAACCCGCCAGGCGCTCAAGGTGGCGCAGGTAGGCTTCGATTTCCAGGCACAGGCCTAGCCGGTGCTCCTTGCGAAGATACGCCAGGAAGTCGTGGATCTGTGCGTTGAGCTCGAAACGGTTCGGGCTCTTGGCGACAGGCACCAGGATATCCAGGCGAATCCACACGTCCAGCAGGCTGGTGATGTCCTGTGGCGTGCTGTCCAGTTGTTGGGCGGCCAGCTGGGCGCGCAGTTCGCTGAGGCTCAGGGTGCCTTGGTCGAAGTGTTCGCACAGTGGCTCAAGCAGGGCCCAGTGTTCGGCGAGGGCGCGCAAGACGCGCTTGGGTTCGATCATCGGAATGGCCGGCTGGTTAGCGATTAAAAGCAGCGATTGTACTGCATCGGGGGTGGGATTTATCCACAGCCGGTCGTGAGGCGCTCACCGGAACGATCAACTGCGGGCGATCTTCGTCGAAGGGCGGTAGAATCCCTGTTCTTTAGTTATCCACAAGTGGCCGACCTTTGCTTATCGAGTCCCGACGTCGCGCTTACTTGACCGCCATGCAGGTGGTCAACTGGCTGCCGCGCACTGAATTACCGTTCGCCGCCCCTTCGCGGCCCGAGCTGTTGGAGGCCCCGGAACCGTTCGAGGCTTTCGAGCCTTCGGGTGAGGAGGCGGCTGCGCCGGTGCCGCTGGTCAAGCCCGTGGCAGAAACCCCGGTGGTCCGGCCAAAGGTCGAAGTGCCGCGCCCGTCGCCGGTGGCCAAGCCGGTCGTCGCCGAAGAGGCGCCTGCCGTGGTCAAGGCTCCGGTCGTACCGCCGCCACGCTTTGCCCTGCAACTGCTGCGGGCCGGGCGATGCCTGCTGCTGGTGGAGTTACCCACAGGCGAGCGCTTCCAGGCCCGCGACCCGGCCTATCTGCTGCTCAAGGACATGTTGCGCGCCGCCGGCCTGCCCGACAGTCCGCAAATCGTTGGCGAGCCGGTGCGCTGGCCGCTGCTGGCCCGGGGCACCATGGACCAGGGCCCGGAAGCTGCACGGGATTTTGTGCAAGGTTTTGTCTCGGCGCGCCTGGAAGACGAACCCTGCGTGTGCCTGTGGCTGATCGGCCTGCCCGCCGTGCGTTTTGCCGGCGAAGCGAATGCCGAGGCCTGGTACCGCGAACTGCAGGTCGAAGGCCTGGGCTCCGTCTGGGCCCTGCCGGGCCTGGAACTATTAATGGAAGAGCCACAGCGTAAGGCTGATGTCTGGCAAGCCATGCGCCGGCTGATGGCGCGCTGGAAAAGTACCGATGAGTGAAGCTTTATCCTTCCGCCCGATGACCGAGGCGGACCTCGACGCTGTACTGAAGATCGAATACGCAGCGTTCAGCCACCCCTGGACCCGCGGGATTTTTCTCGACGGGCTGGGCAAGTACCAGATCTGGCTGATGTTCGAAGGTGAGCAGCAGGTGGGCCACGGGGTGGTGCAGATCATCCTCGATGAAGCGCATTTGCTGAACATCACCGTCAAGCCGGAAAACCAGGGCCGTGGCCTGGGCTTGAGCTTGCTGGAGCACCTGATGTCCCGGGCCTACGAGGCCAAGGCGCGGGAATGTTTCCTGGAAGTGCGCGACAGCAACACCGGCGCGTTCCGGCTGTACGAGCGTTATGGTTTCAACGAAATTGGCCGTCGGCGGGATTATTACCCCGCCGTCGGTGGCCGCGAAGATGCGGTGGTGATGGCCTGCACCCTGGTCGACTAAACACAGGGCCCAATGTGGGAGCGGGCTTGGTGGGAGCGGGCTTGCTCGCGAAGGCGATGGTCCAGTCGCCAGATGTAATGACTGACACACCGCCTTCGCGAGCAAGCCCGCTCCCACATTCAGTTCGGCAGGGTGTCAGCGGTTGCCGTCTACTGGATCGATATCGGCCAACTCGGCCTCATCCAGGCCATTGCCGCCGCCGATCTCGTCTTCATCGACGATACTCAAATCGTAATCCGCCGGATGGTCTTCACCTGCTTCCTGCGCATCCCGCGCGCCATCCTCATGGATCAGCGTTTCCGGGCTCATGTCATCATCGGTTGAGTCATGATCGTCAGTGGAAGCACCGGTCATCCCGGCTTCGCGCACCCGTTCGTCGGGCATCAGGTGCTCACGCTCCCGAGGCGGAATTTCGTCGCCGATTTCCGCAGTCGGCTCCTCCTTGTCAAAATCCAGCTCGCGCATTTCGCCCATGCGATCTTCGTTGTCATCAATCGGTTCCGGCTGTGTAGCGCCGTAGGGACGTCGTGATTCAGTCATGGCGATTCCTCATACTGTGGGGCTTATAGTGTGTGGACAGGCATGGCTCCCCAAGATTCAAGAAATTGCCGCCGGCTATCTTTATTGTTGGCGTGACCCGGACGGGCGGTCGAGTGTCAAAACTGCGCATCATTCCTGAGGCTTTCCCTGATGAACGAACTACAAGACTTGCTTGATAACAACGAACGCTGGGCGGATGCGATCAAACAGGAAGATCCCGAATTCTTCGCCAAGCTCGCCCGCCAGCAAACCCCGGAATACCTGTGGATCGGCTGTTCCGACGCCCGCGTGCCGGCCAACGAGATCGTCGGCATGCTGCCTGGCGACCTGTTTGTGCACCGCAACGTGGCCAACGTGGTATTGCACACCGACCTCAATTGCCTGTCGGTGATCCAGTACGCAGTCGACGTGCTCAAGGTCAAACACATCCTGGTGACCGGCCACTATGGCTGCGGTGGCGTACGCGCCTCGATGCAGGACAACCAGTTGGGCCTGATCGACGGCTGGCTGCGCACCATCCGTGACCTGTACTACGAAAACCGCGACGTACTGGCCCAGTTGCCCACGGAAGAGGAACGCGTAGACCGCCTGTGCGAACTGAACGTGATCCAGCAGGTGGCCAACGTCGGCCACACCAGCATCGTGCAGAACGCTTGGCACCGCGGGCAGAGCCTGTCGGTTCATGGCTGCATTTACGGGATCAAGGACGGCCGCTGGAAAAGCCTGAACACCACCATTAGTGGCTTCGAGCAACTGCCGCCGCAATACCGCCTGCGCCCGCTGGGTGCGGTCTAAGGGCTTTTGCGTTCGCGCCACTGCTCCATGAATTGCTGACCCTCGGGATTCAACGGCTCCTTCATGCCGGTGATCCAGCCCCGACAGTTGAGCTCGCCGCACTGGCAGCGAAACTGTCGGAACAATACGTCCTCGGTGTGGGCGTAGTCCATGGTCAGCAGGGCGCCAGCGGGAATGGGCTGAACGGACCACAGTTCCAGGTATGTCATGTCGAGAAACGCGTTCGGGTTGCACGAGTGCGAAAGCAAGCCGCTGAACCACGGGTCGTACAAGTGGATACGCGAGGACATCTGCACCGTATGCAGGCGCCGCTCATTCAATGCGTAGCCGGACACCCTGGCGATACACAGGCGGCTGTCAAAGGCGACGCGGGTCTTGATTCCGTCGCCTGAACCGTCTCGGGTACGCACCACTTCATAGTCGCGAGCGCGGGGGTAGCCGTGTTCGGCGAGGGCGGTCGCGAACGGGTAAAGACACTTGCTCACAGCGGTTTTAGCCTTGTCCATGGCTTGAGTTTTCATGACTCTCCAGGAGGGGCTGCATCGACCTGCCGGTGGTGTCTTGACTGCCAGTCTTGCAGCGGATGGGCGCGGCTCAAGACTCGCTTAAGTGGGAGCCAATTTCTACTGTCAAATCTGACAGTAGAAATTGGCTATCTTTTATGTAGGAAAACGCCCTTCTGGCAGCCTGCTTCAGAGCGCCGGTGCTTCAATCGCCGGTTCTGGCACTGCGCTTTTCAATTGCCTCAGCTGGGTCTTGATCGCCGGCTGGGCACACTTGGCGTTCGCTTGATCGGGCGTCAGCTCGCGGATAGAGGTGTAGAACAGTTCGCAGGTCTGCTCCTTGCGCGTTACCTGCCAGGTGTTCATGCAGCCTTTGAGCTGCACATTCGGATCGCTGGCGGGCTTCTGGCCCATCGAGGCCTGCCAGCAGGCGGCGCTCAAGTCCTGGCCCATCACCTTCAAACCGGCCTCGTCGGCCTTTTGCTCGTCACCGTCATAGGTGTCGGGGTTGGCGGCATACCAGATGTAGCTTGGGTGATTGGCACCCAGTACGGCGACCTGGCTCCCGACGGCCGGGCTGATTTGCGCCAGGCCCAGTACGGCAACGGTTTGCCCGTATTGCTGCTTGATCCAGCTGCGCACCGGCGCGCCGAAGGCCACCATCGGCAACGCGCCGCCCGCGTGCTGGCTCAGCTCCTTGACCATCCGCGTCTGGTAGTCGGTGAAGTAACCGTACACACCTTCCAGGTCCTTGCCCGCCGTGGCAGGGGCGGCGATCGGGGCGATGTCGATGATGGTCTGGTATTCCGGCGTCTGGGTCGCCGGGATGCCGTTGGCCGTGAGCAAGGTCGCCCAGCGGTCGGTGGTGGCCGACTCCAGGTAGTCCTGGAAGTGGGTCAGGGAATAATCCGGCGGGAAGTGCAGCAGCTCGATGCTCTTGCGGTTTTCCAGGGCCATGCCCAGCGGCAGGAACAGGTACCAGTTGAACTGCCATTTGCCATCACCATTGAGTTTGCTGGCGCCCTGGTAAGCCAGGTCGGCGGTATCGAGCAAGGTGGTCAACGGCTGGCCATAACCGTCTGGCACACCGCTGAACGTGGCCAGCACCTGGTCATGCTCGGTTTTGACGCTGACTTTGCCCCGGCTGTAACCGTCGCGTTGCAGGCTCTGGTTCAGGTAGTGCTCGACGGTCTGTTCCAGCGTCCAGGGACGAAAACAGATGACGCTGCAATTGTTCGGGTACGCGAACAACTGGGTGACCCGTTGCGGGGTACCCAGCGGTACGGTGATGTCAGCCTGTACGACCGCACTCAAGGTCAGTGCGGCCAGGGTGAAGGACAACCTGGTGAGTTTGAACATGGATGGTTCCCTGTCAGCGAAAGCCCGTCTGCGCGGGGTGAATGCCCACCCTCACACAGTAGCGGTTGACCGGGAAAAGCGCGTAGAAAAACTACGCGCTTGTCGCTTTTGAGCAAGTGCGTCTACACCTTGAAGTGCAGGGCGTTGGTCAGGTCACCCATGGGTTTCTGGCCGCGCGCGGTCATGGCGTCGTCACGCTGCTTGAGCCCGTCGAGGGTTTCCAGCTGGAACACCCGGGTGATCAGACGCAGGATCGACGCGGTGTCGTAGACGGTATGGTCCACCGTGCCCTTGCGCGCGAACGGCGAGACCACCAGTGCCGGAATCCGCGTGCCCGGGCCCCAGCGATCGCCTTTTGGCGGTGCAACGTGGTCCCACCAGCCGCCGTTTTCATCGACGGTGACGATCACCACCATGTTCTTCCACTGCGGGCTTTCCTGCAGCACCTTCAAGGCGCGGGTGATATGCCGGTCGCCCGAAGCGACGTCGGCGTAACCGGCGTGCATATTCAGGTTGCCCTGGGGTTTGTAGAAGGTCACCGCAGGCAGCTTGCCGGCCTGGGCATCGGCGAAGAACTTGTTGGTGCTGGCGTCATCCCCCAGGCCGCCATCGCGCAGGCGTTTATTGCGCTCAGCCGGGTTTTCCGGGCCTTGCTGCTTGAAGTAGTTGAAGGGCTGGTGGTGGTACTGGAAGTTCGGAATCTTCGGAATGCCGCCCGAGTCCTTGAACTGATCCAGCGTTGCTTGCCACGCACCGGCGTACCAGGCCCAGTCGACGTTCTTTTTCGACAGTTTGTCGCCGATGTGCTCGTGGGTTTGTGGCACCAGCACGTTAGGCAAGTCGGGCTTGGAGTAATCCGGGCGCTCGGGGTCGCGAATCCAGGTAGGCCAGTAAGGCGGGGCCAGGGTGTTCACGCCGAAACCGTCCGGGGTCAGTGCGCTGGGGCCGAATTGCGGCGGGCCGGTCATGGCGCTGGCCGGGGACTTGTCCAGAGGCTTGAGGCGCGGGTCGGTCGGGTCGTCGCTTTGCAGCGTGGCGATCTGTGCCTTGGCCACCGATTGCGCAGCGTTTGGGTACACCGGCGGGGTGGCGCTGATCAGGTATTGGTGGTTGAGGAACGAGCCGCCAAACGCGCCCTGGAAGAAGTTATCGCAGAGCACAAACTCCTTCGCCACGTCCCACAAGCGCAGGGCGTAACGGCTCTGGGCGTAATGGCCCATCAGCAGGCCGCCGGAGTCGCCCCAGGCGACGAACGCATCGTTTTTACCGCCATTGATCTGCATCTGGTTCTGATAGAACACGTGCCACAAATCCCGGGTGACCAGGCTCAGGGGCTGGTCTTCGCCATTCGGGCCTTTGAGGGCGAACGGAGCGTTGGGCAGGTTTTCCTGGTATTGCACTTCGCTGGGGTACGTGACGCCATCCACGGTCTGCGGGCCAACTTGCAACACGCCGCCCCATGTCGGGGGCAGGGTGCTCAGCAGGCTGCCGTCGCGGTCGCGCTGCTGATAGTCCGCAGGGGCGAGGGCCGACAATGGTTTCTCGACCCCGGGGAAATCCGCAAACAGGTTGTTGAAACTGCGGTTTTCGGCGTAGATCACCACCACGGTTTTAACCTGTTCGTGCAGGGCCTTGTCCAGCTCTTGCTGCGTCAGCGGGCGATCCACCGGCTTGCCCGGTGCCTCGCTGGTATTGCCGCAGGCACTCAGGGTCGCACCCACGCCCAGCACGGCCGCGCCTCCCAGGAAGCGCCGCCGGCTGCTGTCGACTGGCGGTTTGGCTTCAATGTCTTGGGAAGGGCGGTCTTTGTGCTCGTCGCTCATTGCTGGGAGTCCATGCGGGTTAGTTGTTGCAATATGTTTCGCCGGAACGGTAGCAATGGAATGTGACGGAACGAAGACAGCAGTGTGATCATGTGGGCATGCTTCCTGATCCCAAGCACTGCTAGACTGGCCCGATATTGCATACCGCAGAGGTGCCCCATGAAACCTTCAACTGCCCTGGATCTCAAGAGGGCTGCCGTGCGTGAAGTAGTAGGACGTTTCCATACCTCCAACCCAAGGGTGTTTGGGTCCGTTTTGTTGGGGACTGATAAAGACGGCAGTGATCTCGATTTACTGGTTGATGCGCTACCGGGAGCGACCCTTTTTGACCTTGGTGGGCTGCAGGTGGAGTTGGAAGACTTGCTCGGGGTAAACGTCGATTTGCTGACGCCTGGCGATCTGCCTCTGAAGTTTCGTGCTCAAGTCTTGGCTGAGGCCCGGCCCGTATGATCTCAAATCGGATTGGCGACTACCTGGAGCACATGCGCCAGGCATCGTCCGACGCGATCGACCTTTGTCGAAGGGGTGAGCAAACCTGAGTTTTTTGAAGACAAGCGTACCCAGCAAGCCGTGATCATGAGTTTGATCATCATCGGCGAAGCGTCGACCAAAATAATGGATCAACATCCAGAGTTTGCAGCCGCCCAACCGCAGGTGCCTTGGCGCAGTATGCGCGGGATGCGCAACCGGATTGCCCATGGTTACTTCGACATAAATCTTGAAGTGGTATGGGACACGGTTCAGCACGCGCTACCTGAGCTGCTGAACAACCTGCCAGCCGCACCCGCCTGAAGAGCGGGTGCAGCTTCAGATAATTAAGGCATCACCGGCGGCAAATATTTAAGCGTCGTGCCCAACGCCCACAGCAGGAACAACACCAGCGGCGTATGCACCAGCAGCTGCACAAACGAAAAACCGATCAAGTCCCGCGCCTTCAACCCCAGCACGCCCAGCAGCGGCAGCATATAGAACGGGTTGATCAGGTTCGGCAGCGCTTCGGCGGCGTTGTAGATCTGCACCGCCCAGCCCAGGTGATATTCCAGGTCATTGGCGACCTGCATCACGTACGGCGCCTCGATGATCCACTTGCCGCCGCCCGACGGGATGAAGAAGCCCAGCACCGCCGAGTACACGCCCATCAACAGCGCGTAGGTGTCGTGGGACGCGATCGAGGTGAAGAAGGTCGAGATATGGTGCGCCAGGGTCGCGCCGTCACTGCCTTTCACCACGGTCATCAGCGCGGCAATCGAGCCATATAGCGGGAACTGGATCAGCACCCCGGTGGTGGTGGGTACCGCACGGGCCACCGCATCGAGAAAACTGCGCGGACGCCAGTGCAGTAGGGCACCGACCATCAGGAACAGGAAGTTATAGGTGTTCAGCCCCGAGATCGCGCTGATCGCCGGTTTGGTCGAGAATTCATGGAACAACCAACCGGCGGCCAGCAACGCCAGCAGGATGGTCAGCAACGGGCTGTGCTCCAGCCACTCGCCCGGACGGGTCGGCGGTTGTGGCTTGGGCATGTTGAAGGCCGGGTCGATACCGCAAGCCTTGGCGTCACGGGCGGAGTTCGGCCCGGGCGCGGTGGCGTAGGCGATGATCAGCGACACCACGATCAGCGCCAGCAACAGCACGCCGGACTGCCACAGAAAGATGGTGTCGGTGAACGGGATCATCCCGGTGATCGACAGGATCGACGGCGGCAAACTGGCCGGGTTGGCCTGCAACTGAGCCGCTGACGACGACAGCCCCAGCGCCCAAACGGCACCCAGGCCGAGGTAGGCCGCAGCACCGGCCGCGCGGTAATCCATGCGCAAATCCGTACGCCGGGCCAGCGCACGCACCAGCAAACCACCGAACACCAGGGACAGGCCCCAGTTGAGCAACGAGGCGACCATCGAAATCAGCGCCACCCAGGCCACGGCAGAACGGCCGTTCTTCGGGATGCGCGCCAGGCGGTCGATCAACTTTACGGCGGGCGGGGAGCTGGCGACCACGTAACCGCCAATCACCACAAAGGCCATTTGCATGGTGAACGGGATCAAGCTCCAGAAACCGTCACCAAAGGCCTTGGCGGCCTCGGTCGGCGCGGCGCCCATGCCCAGGGTCGCCACCGCGACAATGATCACGGCGAGGGCGGCAAACACCCAGGAGTCCGGAAACCAGCGCTCGGCGAAGTTTGAACAACGCAGGGCGAATCGGGCGTAGCGGCTGTCTTCGATAGCATCGGCCACGTTCAGTACCTCTATTTGTATTTATTATGGGGGGCGGCAGTTTTGCTGCATGTTCCTCTACGGCTATTCATTTGGGAATGTAGTTATCTTCATTGATCAATGAGTAAAGCAAATATATCCGGCGAGATTGCCATCACCGGGCCCAGCTCATAACCTGCAGGCCATTTTGTTTGTCTGCCGAGCTTTTCCATGACTGCCACCTCTTATCCACAGGCGCAGCGTTTCTCCCGCTCCGACTACAAAACCCTGGGCCTGGCTGCCCTGGGCGGGGCCCTGGAAATCTACGACTTCATCATCTTCGTATTTTTCGCGCTGACCCTCAGCCAGTTGTTCTTCCCGCCGGAAATGCCCGAGTGGCTGCGTCTGCTGCAAAGCTTCGGCATCTTTGTCACCGGCTACCTCGCGCGCCCGCTGGGCGGAATCCTGATGGCACACTTCGCCGATCACCTGGGGCGCAAACGAGTGTTCAGCCTGAGCATCCTGATGATGGCGCTGCCGTGCCTGCTGATCGGCATCATGCCCACCTACGCACACATCGGTTATTTCGCACCGTTGATCCTGCTGGCGCTGCGCATCCTCCAGGGTGCGGCAGTGGGCGGGGAAGTGCCCAGCGCCTGGGTGTTTGTCGCCGAACACGCTCCGGACAACCATCGTGGTTATGCCCTGGGCTTCCTCCAGGCCGGGCTGACCTTCGGCTACCTGCTCGGCGCGCTGACGGCGACGCTGCTGGCGCAAGTCTTCACCCCGGCCGAAATCCTCGACTACGCCTGGCGCTTCCCGTTCCTGCTCGGCGGCGTGTTCGGCGTGATCGGTGTCTGGCTGCGGCGCTGGCTCAGCGAAACCCCGGTGTTCCTGCAAATGCAGGCCCGTCGCCAGGCCGGCGCCGAACTGCCGCTGCGCACCGTCCTGCGTGAACACCGCAGCGCGCTGTTGCCGGCGATGATCCTCACCTGCGTGCTCACCTCGGCCGTCGTCGTGCTGGTGGTGATCACCCCGACCATGATGCAGAAAACCTTCGGCATGAGCCCCAGCCACACCTTCGCCTTGAGCGCGCTGGGCATCGTGTTCCTGAACATCGGTTGTGTGCTGGCCGGGCTGCTGGTGGACCGCATCGGCGCCTGGCGCGCGGTGTTGGTCTATAGCCTGCTGCTGCCGGTGGGGATTGCCGTGCTCTATGCGAGCCTGATTGCCGGTGGCGTGTGGCTGGGCGCAGCGTATGCAATTGCCGGCTTGAGTTGCGGGGTGGTGGGCGCGGTGCCGTCGGTGATGGTCAACCTGTTCCCGGCGCAGGTGCGGGTGTCGGGGATTTCCTTCACCTACAACATTGCCTATGCGCTGTGGGCGAGTACCACGCCGCTGATGTTGATCGCGTTGATGCCGACCAGCCCGTGGATCTGCGTGGGGTATTGCGTGGCGATGGGCGCGGTGGGCGCAGTGAGTGCGGCGCATTTTGGCAAGCGCCTACCCACCTGATCGTTCCCACGCTCTGCGTGGGAACGCCTCCCTGGACGCTCCGCGTCCGCTCGTGTAACGCGGAGCGTCACGGATGCATTCCCACGCGGAGCGTGGGAACGATCATTACGTCAGGAAGTGCCACATCAGCAATGTGCCCACCAGGCCCACCACCGACACAATGGTCTGCAACACCGACCACACCCAGATCGTCTGCTTCAGCTGCAAGCCGAAGTACTCGCGCACCATCCAGAAGCCGGCATCGTTGACGTGGCAGAAGAACACCGAGCCGGCACCAATCGCCAGGGCGACCAGTGAGCTTTGCGTCGCCGCCAATCCCGCCATCATCGGCGCCAGGATGCCCGCCGTTGTCGTGGTGGCGACGGTCGCCGACCCCGTGGCCTGACGCAGCGCCACCGCAATCAACCAGGCCAGCAACAGGTACGGCATGTGCGCGCCTTCGGCCACCTTGCTGATGGTCTGGCTCACGCCGGCATCCAGCAGGGTTTGCTTCAACCCGCCACCGGCGCCGATGGTCAGCAACAGCACCGCGATCGGCGCCAGCGCCTTGCGCAGGGTGTTGCCGACATCGGCCCGCGGCATGCCGCTGGCCCAGCCCAGGCAGATCACCGCGGCAATCACCGCCAGGCCCAGCGCGATCAACGGCTCACCGAGGAACTTCAAGGTCAGTGCCACCGGGCTTTCCGGCGACATGGCAACCTTGGCCAGGGTGCTGCCGAGCATCAGGATCACCGGCAACAGGATGATCAGCAGCGACACAGCAAAACTCGGCTGGCGCGGCGCCTTGGGCGGAGCACTGAACAGCGCGCCAATGTCGGCCGGCTCATCCACGTGCATGCGCTTGGACAGCCAGTTGCCGTACAACGGGCCGGCCAGAATCACGGCCGGTACCGCCAGGCAGAAGCCCAGCAACATGGTCAGGCCCAGGTCGGCGTGCAACGCGCTGACCGCAATCAGCGGCCCCGGATGCGGTGGCATCAAGGCGTGCAGGGTGGTCATCCCCGCCAGCGCCGGAATTGCGATTTTCAGCAGCGGCTGGTTCGAACGCTTGGCCATCACAAAGATGATCGGCACCATCATCACCAGGCCCACTTCGAAGAACAGCGGCAAGCCAATCACCATCGCCACCAGCGCCATCACCCAGGGCAACGACTTGCCCTTGCCCAACCCCAGCAGGGTGGTGGCGATACGGTCGGCAGCGCCGGACTCAGCCATCAACGCGCCGAGCATCGAGCCCAGGGCAATGATGATCCCGGCTTCACCGAGGATCGCCCCGGCGCCTTTGCTGAACGCCTTGGCCACTTCTTCCGGCGGCAAGCCGGCGCCGACACCGGCGATAAACGTACCGATCAGGATCGACAGGAAGGGCGGCAGCTTGGTCGCGCTGATCAACACAATGATGCTGGCGATGGCCAGTAATACGCAGAACATGAGGCGGGTGTCGTGAACCATCCACGCGGCAGTCGATAACTCCAAAACGGGACTCCTTATCGAACAGGTTGGCTAATGTGTTTCTTTTTGTTTCCTGCTCGAAAAGCATACCTGATACAACGGTTCCAGAGCGTTCATGTTCAATTTTGGTGCGCATGGCTTAACGCTCAGCTGACGGCGAGATGACAATTTTGCAACTCGTGCCGGTGGTTTTGGCCTATAGCTCTATGATCAACCGGACGACCACCCACGAGGATATTTCATGAGCGCAGGACACAGCCACGCCCAGGTACGCGCCGGCCACGAACGGCTGTTATGGATCGCATTGGCACTGACCGGCAGCTTTATGATCGCCGAGGTGATCGGCGCCTTTATCACCGGCAGCCTGGCGCTGTTGTCCGATGCCGCGCACATGATGACCGACGCCCTGGCGCTAGGGATTTCCCTGGTGGCGATCCAGGTCGCCAAGCGCGCCGCCGACCGCAAGCGCACCTTCGGCTATGCGCGTTTCGAGATCCTGGCGGCAGCGTTTAATGCGCTGCTGCTGTTCGGCGTTGCGTTCTACATCCTGTATGAGGCGTATCAACGCTTGCAGGCGCCCGCCGAGATCCAGTCCACCGGCATGCTGGTGATCGCGGTGCTGGGGCTGGTGGTCAACCTGATTTCCATGGGATTGCTGAGTGCGGCCAGCGGCGAAAGCCTGAATGTGAAGGGCGCTTACCTGGAGGTCTGGAGCGACATGCTCGGCTCCATCGGCGTGATCATCGCGGCGCTGGTGATCATGTACACCGGCTGGGGCTGGGTGGATTCGGTGGTGGCGGCAGCGATTGGCTTCTGGGTGTTGCCCCGCACCTGGACGCTGCTCAAGGAAAGCATGAACGTGCTGCTGCAAGGTGTGCCGGATGGCATTGATATCGACAAGGTGGAGCAGGCGATTCGCGGCGTTCCCGGGGTCAAGGACGTGCACGACCTGCATATCTGGGCCCTCACCAGCGGCAAGAACGTGCTGAGCACTCACTTGGTGGCGGATTCTGCCCAAGGCAGCGAGCAACAGATCCTCAGCCAGGTGACGGAGTTACTGCATGAACAATTCGATATTTCCCACGCCACGATCCAGATCGAGGGCGAAGGTTTTCAGCATGACGAGCACGACGAGGTGCACGCCTGACCGTCACTCACGGTCTTCCAGCACATAACCCACGCCGCGCAAGGTATGGATCAACTTGCGCTCGAACGGGTCATCGATCTTCGCCCGCAGGCGGCGGATCGACACTTCCACCACATTGGTGTCGCAATCAAAGTTCATGTCCCACACGAACGAGATAATTTGCGTGCGCGACAGCACCACGCCGCTCTGGCGCATCAGCAGGTGCAGCAGGGCGAACTCCTTGGTGGTCAGGTCGATGCGCTGCAAACCGCGAAACGCCCGGTGGCGGCCCTGATCCAATTCCAGGTCGGCCACCCGCAACACATCCGGCACCGGCGAATGCACGCTGCGGCGCATCAAGGTGCGCACCCGCGCGAGTAATTCGGGGAACTCAAACGGCTTGACCAGGTAATCATCGGCGCCCAGGTCCAGGCCCTTGATCCGGTCGGCGAGGCGGCCCTGGGCGGTCAGCATCATGATGCGGGTGCTGCTGTTCTGGCGGATGCGTTGCAGCACGTCCCAGCCATCCATCAACGGCAAATTCACGTCGAGCATCACCAGGTCGTAGGCGTGCTGGCGAGACAAATGCAGGCCGTCGGCGCCAGTGGCGGCACAGTCGACGATATAGCCACTTTCGCTCAATCCCTGATGTAGATAATCGGCGGTTTTAGGTTCGTCTTCGATAACCAGAATACGCATGTCGAGGATCCCGCTGGGCAGTGGAAAATTTGCCCGGAGCTTAAAGCAAAAGCCCGCGCCAGAGCCGTTGCTAACGGATTTGTAATGTTCTGGCCACTCCTCTGATAAGTACCGAAAGTTACATTGCCCACCTGTTAATTCATGGGCATGGAACTCTTGTTATGCCAACTTTTGTCCGCACGTTTATCGGCGCTTCGGTGCTGTTGCTGATGACGGTCCAGGGCGCAAACGCGCAAACCCTGACCCTCGAATCGGCCCTGCAAACCGCCTTCGCCAACAACCCCGACATGGCCGCTGCGCAGTGGGAAATCGACATCGCCCAAGGCGGTCGCCAGCAGGCCGGTTTGATCCCGAATCCGGTGGCCTCCTGGGACGCCGAAGACACCCGCCGCAACTCGCGCACCACCACCGTGAAACTGAGCCAAACCCTGGAGCTGGGTGGCAAGCGCGGCGCCCGGATTGATGTCGCCACCCGCGCTCAGGAGGCGGCCGCACTCACCCTGGAACAGCGTCGCAACGGGCTGCGTGCGGAGGTCATCGACGGTTACTACGGCGCACTTCGCGCCCAGGAACGCCTCGACCTGGCCCAGCGCTCATTGGCATTGGCCGAGCGCGGCCTGGTGGTGGCCAATGGTCGCGTCACCGCCGGCAAAACGTCCCCGGTGGAAGCCACCCGGGCCCAGGTGCAACTCTCGGAAATCCGCCTGGAATTCAACCGCGCGCAGATGGGCTTGAGCGATGCCTACCGGCGCCTCGCGGCCAGTACTGGCGCGGCCAGCACCGATTTCCAGGCCGTCGCCACCCAAGCCCAGGCCGCCCCGGCATTACCGTCGCCCGCGCAGCTGCTGGCGCGCCTGGAACAGACCGCCGAACTGCGCCTGGCCGAGCTGCAAATCGTCCAGGGCGAAGCGGCCCTGGGCCTGGAAAAAGCCCAGCGCATTCCCGACCTCGACGTGTCCATCGGCAGCCAATACGACGCCAGCGTGCGCGAGCGGGTCAACGTGGTGGGCGTGTCGATGCCGATCCCGCTGTTCAACCGCAACCAGGGCAACGTGCTGGCCGCGAGTCGCCGCGCCGACCAGGCCCGCGACCTGCGCAACGCTACCGAACTGCGCCTGCGCACCGAAACCCGCCAGGCCCTGGACCTTTGGCAAACCGCGAATACCGAAGTGCGCTCGTTCAACCAACAGATCCTGCCCGCCGCCCAAAGCGCGGTGGACAGCGCCACCCGCGGTTTCGAGATGGGCAAGTTCAACTTCCTCGACGTACTCGACGCCCAGCGCACCTTGATTGCGGCCCGCACCCAATACCTCGCGGCGACCGCCCAGGCCACCGAAGCCTGGGTGCGCATCGAACGGATTTACGGCGACCTTGCCCGGTTTTGATTTTTTCAGGAGCGTTCCATGAACAACAAACACAGGATGGCGCTGGCCGTTGCGCTGATGCTGGCGTGGCCGGCCATCAGCGGTGCGGCAGAGGCGGAAGAAGAAGGCAAGATCGAGCTGACCGAACAGCAGGTCCAGGCCGCCGGTATTCAACTGGCCCCGGCGCAATCCCGGCAGATCAGCACTGTGCTTTCGCTGCCGGGCGAGGTGCGTTTCGACGAAGACCGCACCTCCCACATCGTGCCGCGTGCTGCCGGCGTGGTGGAGTCGGTGAAGGTCAACCTCGGCCAATCGGTGAAGAAGGGCGAGCTGCTCGCGGTGATCGCCAGCCAGCAGATTTCCGATCAGCGCAGTGAACTGGCGGCCAGTGAGCGCCGGGTGGTACTGGCCCGCACCACCTTCCAGCGCGAGCGCCAGTTGTGGCAGGACAGGATCTCCGCCGAACAGGATTACCTGCTGGCGCGCCAGGCGCTGCAAGAGGCCGAAATCGCCCTGAACAATGCCCGGCAAAAGATGAACGCCCTGAGCGGCAGCGCCGTATTGGTCGGCGGCAATCGCTACGAACTGCGGGCGCCGTTCGACGGCGTAGTAGTGGAAAAACACCTGGGTGTCGGCGAAGTGGTGAGCGAGACCAGCAACGCCTTCACCCTGTCGGACCTGTCCCAGGTGTGGGTCACCTTCGGCGTGTTCCCCAAGGATTTGAACAAGGTCCGGGTCGGCAAACCGGTGAAGGTCACGTCCTCGGAAATGGGCACCGAAGTACTTGGCACCGTGGCCTATGTCGGCAACTTGCTGGGGGAGCAGACCCGCACCGCCACCGTACGCGTCACGGTGCCGAACCCCGACGCTTCGTGGCGTCCAGGGCTGTTCGTTTCCGTGCAGGTCGCCACCGACACCTACCCGGCCAAGGTCACCGTCCCCCAGGAGGCGATCCAGACCGTCGAGGACAAACCCTCGGTGTTCGTGCGCACCAGCGACGGCTTCATGACCCGGCATATCGAACTGGGCGTCAGCGAAAACGGTTTCGTCGAAGTGCGCCAGGGCCTCGACGCCGGCGCGCAGGTGGCCACCGTCGGCAGCTTCATCCTCAAGTCCGAGTTGGGCAAGGCCTCGGCCGAGCACGCCCATTGATCCTGCGAGTGATTTCCCATGTTTGAGCGCCTTATCCAATTCGCCATCGAGCAGCGCATCATCGTGCTGCTGGCGGTGCTGTTGATGGCCGGTGTCGGTATCGCCAGCTATCAGAAATTGCCCATCGACGCCGTGCCGGATATCACCAACGTCCAGGTGCAGATCAACTCGGCGGCGGCGGGTTTTTCGCCGCTGGAAACCGAGCAGCGCATCACCTTTCCCATCGAGACCGCCATGGCCGGGCTGCCGGGCTTGCAGCAGACCCGCTCGCTGTCGCGCTCGGGCTTGTCCCAGGTCACGGTGATTTTCAAGGACGGCACCGACCTGTTCTTCGCCCGCCAGCTGGTCAACGAACGCTTGCAGGTGGCTCGCGAGCAACTGCCCGATGGCATCGAAAGCATGATGGGGCCGATCTCCACCGGGCTCGGGGAAATCTTCCTGTGGACCGTGGAGGCGAAAGACGGCGCGCGCAAGGAGGACGGCTCAGCCTATACGCCGACCGACCTGCGGGTGATCCAGGACTGGATCATCAAGCCGCAACTGCGCAACGTGCCGGGGGTGGCCGAGATCAACACCATCGGCGGGTTTGCCAAGGAATACCAGATCGCCCCGGACCCCAAGCGCCTGGCGGCCTACAACCTGACCTTGGGCGACCTGGTCACGGCGCTGGAGCGCAACAACGCCAACGTCGGCGCCGGCTACATCGAGCGCAGTGGCGAGCAATTGCTGATCCGTGCGCCGGGGCAAGTCGCGTCCATCGACGACATTGCCAACATCGTCATCACCACTTCCGACGGTACGCCGATTCGGGTGCGCAACGTCGCCCAGGTCGACATTGGCCGCGGGCTGCGTACCGGTGCCGCCACGGAAAATGGCCGCGAAGTGGTGCTGGGCACGGTGTTCATGTTGATCGGCGAAAACAGCCGCACGGTGTCCCAGGCGGTCGCGAAAAAACTCGAAGAGATCAACCGTTCGCTGCCTGAAGGTGTGGTGGCCGTCACCGTCTACGACCGCACCAACCTGGTGGAAAAAGCCATCAGCACCGTGAAGAAAAACCTCTTCGAAGGGGCGCTGCTGGTGGTGGCGGTGCTGTTCCTGTTCCTCGGCAATATCCGCGCTGCGCTGATCACCGCGATGGTGATTCCCCTGGCCATGTTGTTCACCTTTACCGGGATGTTTACCAACAAGGTCAGCGCCAACCTGATGAGCCTCGGCGCGCTGGATTTCGGGATTATCGTGGATGGCGCGGTGGTGATCGTCGAAAACGCCATCCGCCGCCTGGCCCACGCCCAGCAGCGCTACGGGCGATTGCTGACCCGCAGCGAGCGCCTGCATGAAGTGTTTGCGGCGGCCAAGGAAGCGCGGCGCGCGCTGATCTTCGGGCAACTGATCATCATGGTGGTGTACCTGCCGATCTTCGCCCTCACCGGGGTGGCCGGGAAGATGTTCCACCCGATGGCGTTCACCGTGGTGATCGCGCTGCTGGGGGCAATGATTCTGTCCGTAACCTTCGTGCCGGCGGCCATTGCGCTGTTCGTCACCGGCAAGGTCAAGGAAGAGGAAAACCTGGTGATGCGCAGCGCACGCCGTGTCTACGCGCCGGTGCTGGATTGGGTGATGGCGCGCCGGCCGCTGGTGTTCGGCCTGGCGGTGCTGGCCATCGTTGCGTCGGGCCTGGTGGCCAGTCGCATGGGCAGCGAATTTATCCCCAGCCTCAGCGAGGGTGATTTCGCCCAACAAGCGTTGCGGGTGCCGGGCACCAGCCTGACGCAGTCGGTACAGATGCAGCAGCAACTGGAAAAGACCTTGATGGCCGAGGTGCCGGAAATCGAGCGGGTATTCGCCCGCACCGGCACCGCGGAAATCGCCTCCGACCCGATGCCGCCGAACATCTCCGACAGCTACGTGATGCTCAAGCCCAAGGACCAGTGGCCCGACCCGAAGAAGTCCCGCGAGGCAATCATCGCCGACATCCAGCGCGCCAGTGCGATTGTGCCGGGCAGCGTGTATGAACTGTCGCAACCGATCCAGCTGCGCTTCAACGAACTGATTTCCGGCGTGCGCAGTGACGTGGCGGTGAAGGTGTTTGGTGACGACATGGCGGTGCTCAACAAGACCGCCGGGGAAATCGCCGAGACCTTGCAAACCCTCAAGGGCGCCTCGGAAGTGAAGGTGGAACAGACCTCCGGCCTGCCGGTGCTGACCATCAATATCGACCGCGACAAGGCTGCGCGTTTCGGCCTGAACGTGGGCGATGTGCAAGACACGATCGCCGTCGCCGTGGGTGGGCGCCAGGCCGGGACGATGTACGAAGGCGACCGGCGTTTTGACATGGTCGTGCGTTTGTCGGACGCGCTGCGCACCGATATCGAAGGCCTGTCGCGGCTGTTGATTCCGATCCCGGCGCTGGCGAATAACGCGGCGGGGCAGTTGGGCTTTATCGCGCTGTCGGAAGTCGCCAGCCTGGACCTGGTGCTCGGCCCCAACCAGATCAGCCGCGAAAACGGCAAGCGCCTGGTGATCGTCAGCGCCAACGTGCGTGGGCGCGATATCGGCTCGTTTGTCGAGGAAGCCGGGACGGCCATCGACACTCAGGTGAAAATCCCCGCGGGCTACTGGACCACCTGGGGCGGCCAGTTCGAGCAGTTGAAGGAAGCTTCCGAGCGCTTGCGCATCGTGGTGCCGGTGGCGTTGCTGCTGGTGTTCGGGTTGCTGTTCATGATGTTCAACAACCTCAAGGACGGGCTGCTGGTGTTCACCGGGATTCCCTTCGCGTTGACCGGCGGGATCATGGCGCTGTGGCTGCGGGACATTCCGTTGTCGATCTCGGCGGGCGTGGGTTTTATCGCGCTGTCGGGGGTGGCGGTGCTGAACGGGTTGGTGATGATTGCGTTCATTCGCAACCTGCGGGAAGAGGGGCGCTCATTGTCGGTGGCCATCAACGAAGGCGCCCTGACGCGCTTGCGCCCGGTGTTGATGACGGCGTTGGTGGCGTCGCTGGGGTTTATCCCCATGGCCCTGGCCACCGGCACCGGCGCCGAAGTACAGCGCCCGTTGGCGACGGTGGTGATTGGCGGGATTATCTCGTCGACGCTGCTGACCCTGCTGGTATTGCCGGCGCTGTATCACTGGGCGCACCGGCGTGAAGAACAGGAAGACCGCCCGATGCCTGGCCAATAACCTGTGGTGAGGGAGCAAGCTCCCTCACCACAATGGGTTATTGGCAGATAGCGTTGGTATGAAGGGGAAACACCAACCGAAACACAGTGAAATCTCCGGGCTCGCTGCTGACTTCTGCCCGGCCTTGATGCAGGGTCATGATCGACCGCACGATGGCCAGCCCCAGCCCGGTCCCCCCTTCGGAGCGGGCGCGGCTGCTGTCGACGCGGTAGAAACGCTCGAACAGGTTCGGCAGGTGGTGCGCTTCAATCCCCGGGCCCGGGTTGCCCACCGACAGCGAGACTTGCTGCCCGTGGGTTTCCACCTGCAACGACACCGTGGAAGCGTGTGGCGTATGACGGATGGCATTGGACAACAGGTTGGAAATCGCCCGCTGAATCATCAGGCGGTCGCCATGCACCGAGGCATCACCGTGAAGGCTCAGGCTCAGTTGCTTGTCTTCGGCACTCAACGCAAACAGTTCCATCACCCGGCGTGCTTCAGCGGCCAGGGACACGGGCGCAAACGAAACCCGCGCCGCCGGGTGGCTGACCTGTGCCAGGAACAGCATGTCGGAAACGATCCGCGCCAGCCGCTCCATTTCTTCGGTGCTGGATTCCAGCACCGCCTTGTACTCCTCGGGCGGGCGCTCCCGGGACAACGTCACCTGGGCCTTGCCCATCAAGTTGGTCAGTGGCGCGCGCAGTTCATGGGCCAGGTCATCGGAGAACTGCGACAGCTGCTGCACACCGCCATCCAGGCGTTGCAGCATGAAATTGATGCCCTGCGCCAACTCGCCCAACTCGTTGGGCAAGTTATCCACAGCCAGGCGGTGGGTCAGATCCTGTGTGGTGACCTTGGCCGCGACGCGGCTGAACTGTTGCAGCGGTGCGAGCCCGCGTTGCACCACCCACCACGCGCCGATGCCGATCAGCAGCAACAGCAGCGGCAGGGCGATCACCGTGGAACGCAGGTAAGCACTGAGCAATGCCTGATCGTCCATGCGGTCCAGGGACAGCAGCACCCGCACGCGTTCGCCGCTGGACAGGCGCATCAGGCTGGAGGCGCTGAGCACCTGGTTGCCGTTGCTGTCGTCCCAGTTCAGGTAACCGAGGGTCTGGCGTGGTGCGAAGTCGGTCAGCAACGGTTCCTGTGGCTTGGCACCGACGCTCAGCAGCACCGCTTCATCGGGTGCGGTGCCGACGATGGTCAGGTAGAAATTGTCATGCCCCATCACCAGGTCCATCAGCGAATGCGGGCGGGCCTTTATGTCGCGGGTGTCCAGGCCGAGGGCGAGGCTGTGCTGGATCTGCTCCATCTTGCTTTCCAGGCCCTTGCGCGCCAGTTTCTCAAGCTCGTGGGTCAGCGCCAGGTAGGCCAGTGTCGCGAGCAGCACCACCAGGCCCGCGCCCATCAGGCTCACCGTCAGCCCGAGGCGCATCGACAGGCTGCTGGCTTTCATTGGCGGGCCTCCAGCACATAACCCACGCCGCGAATGGTATGGATCAGCTTGACGTCACTCTGGTCGTCGACCTTGGCCCGCAGGCGGCTGATGGAGACCTCCACCACGTTGGTGTCGCAGTCGAAATTCATGTCCCACACCAGGGAAATAATCTGCGTGCGGGTCAGCACTTCGCCGGACTGACGCATCAGCACATGCAGCAGCGCGAACTCCTTGGTGGTCAGGTCAATGCGCCGGGTGCCGCGATAGGCGCGGTGGCGGCGCGGGTCCAGTTCAAGGTCCGACACGCGGAAGACTTCCGGCACCGGTATGTGCTCGCTGCGGCGCAACAGCGTACGCACCCGGGCCAGCAATTCGGGGAATTCGAAGGGTTTGACCAGGTAATCATCGGCGCCCATGTCCAGGCCCTTGATCTTGTCAGTCAGCCGGCCACGGGCTGTGAGCATCATCACCCGTTGGTTGCTGTCGCGGCGCAGTTGCTCAAGCACTTCCCAGCCGTCCTTGGCCGGCAGGTTTACATCGAGAATCACCAGTTCATAAGCGTGTTGCCCGGCCAGGTGCAGGCCGTCCACGCCGCTGGCGGCGCAGTCGACAACGTAACCGCTTTCGGTCAGGCCCTGCTGCAGGTAGGCGGCGGTTTTTTGCTCGTCCTCAACCACAAGGATACGCATGGGGGTTTACCTTTTACTGATAGAGAGAGACTGAAATTCGAATTTTCCGAAGCCTGAAGGCTGAAGTAGCTACAGGGTCAATCAGCCAGTTTGTGACTGGTTGTTGCGTTGCAGAACGGGCGGGCAAAAAAAACGCCCCATCCGGGGCGTTAAAAATTCATCTCTTTCCAAAGGAGCTACACAAAAGCTTCAGAGATGAATGTGCTCGGTGTGCGCCGTTCAGATCGACTGCTTCTGTGCGTCGGCGGGCGCGGTCTCGGCCACGGACTGTTCACCGTGGACCTGTTGCTGTTGCTGGCGGAACTCGGCGAGGAACTGCCGGGAGCGGTCGGCGCCGTCGTCGGCGAATGCGAGGGTGGAAGTGGCGCCGAGAAAACTGATCAATAACAGGTGGGATGGCTTCATGACGTGTCTCCAAATAAGGCGTGTGCCGTTAGTTGTGACCAGTATATGAAGCGCAACTTAACGAGAAGGTGAGGCGCATATTACAGTTCTGACAGGCTTCAATTTGTGAACAGATGTTATTCAACGGCAAATGAATGTAAGCATTTGCCGTTGTGTTCATTTACAGAATTGCCAATGGGTATTCGACAATCAACCGAACTTCTTCCAAGTCCGACTCAAAGGCACTTGAGCGAACGGTCGCCTGGCGCAAACGCAGCGACAGGTCTTTCAAGTTACCGCCCTGCACCACGTACTTCGCCTCGATATCCCGCTCCCAGCGGCGTTGATCGGTCAGCGGGTCGCCGGCCGCGTCACGGCGCATGTACACGCTGTTGGCGTTGCTGTAGTCGGCGCCGGTACCTTTGCCATAGCGGGTCATGAAGGTCAGGCCAGGAATGCCGAAGGCCTGCATGTCGAGGTTATAGGCGAGCATCCACGAGCGTTCCCTGGGCGAGTTGAAGTCGCTGTACTGGATCGAGTTGTTGAGGAAGATCGAGTCCGACATGCGCAGGTAGTCAAAGTCGTCATCGCCGTTGTTGCGCTGGTGCGACAGGGCCAGGCTGTGGGCGCCGACCTTGACCCCGAGCCTGGCGCTCCAGATGTTGTTATCGAACTCGCCAAGGCGTTTCTTGCCCTCGTCCACGGCCTTGTAATAGTTGAAGTCGCCAAACAGCGACACGTCATCGTTCAGCGGGTAGCTGGCGGCGCTGCCGAAGTAGTACTGGTCCCAGGCATCCTTCAGGCGGCTGGTGTACAGGCTGACGCTGAGGTGTTTGTTCACCTGGTAGTCGCCGCCGGCATAGCCGATCCAGGGTGAATCCACCTTGCCCGCATAAAACGTCGCGAAGCCTTTATCCATGCCGCTCTGGGTGGGCTGGCTCATGCCGCTCAAGTGCCCGGCCTGCAAGCTCAAGCCGTCAATGCTGGTGTTTTGCGCGGTGACGCCACGGAAGCTTTCCGGCAACACCCGCGAGTCGCCGTAGGCCACCACCGGGGTCAGCGGGAACACGTCACCGGCCTTGATCACGGTATCCAGCAGGCGCACTTTTACCGCGCCGCCGAGCTTGCTGTAGCCGTCCTCGGGGTGGTTGTCGCTGTCTACCGGCAGTACGCCGAACGAGCCCTTGCCGCCGCTGCGACCGGTGCCGGAGTCGAGTTTCAGGCCATACATCGCAAACGCATCGAGGCCGAAACCCACCGGACCCTGAGTGAATCCGGATTCGAACTTGCCGATAAAACCCTGGGCCCAGGCTTCGGAATAGCCATTGCCGGTGGGGCTCGACTGGCCCTTGCGGTCATCGCGGTTGAAGTAGAAGTTGCGGGCCAGCACGTTCAAGGTGCTGCCTTCGATAAACCCTTCGGGTTTTTCTTCCACGGCCATGCCTGACAGCGGGGTGAGCCCCGCCAGGGCGGCAATCATGGAGAGTGAAAATGTGCGGTTAGTGCTCATGTAGCGCTCCTCGGTAGTGGCAGCTATCAGCTTCTTATCGATGGGGCATTCTTGTTGTGATGGTGCCCGGGCAGATAGTTGCAAACACGAGATAACGGCGAGGTGGCGCACAGATTACAATTTTGGAATTTCAATAAAACATAACGGATAAGTAATCTTTCGGTGAACGTTGCGACAGGCTTGGTTAGTTATTCTTGCTCTGAACTTTTAATTCAATAAGTCAGACGAGGACGCCCTCATGAATACCCTGAAAACCACTGTCGCTGCATTGGCCCTGATCGTTTCCGCCAGCGCGATGGCCGAAGGTGGAGGCGACCGCACCTTCGCCCAATTGATGCAAAACAATGAGCAAGCCATGGCCGCCTACGCCGCCAGAAAGGGCAAGCCCGCGCCCGAGGTGCTGGTGTATCGCTACGGCATGAAGCTGGACATTGCCAGGGTGGTGAATGTCACGCCGCCGATCCGCTCGTGCAGCGCGGTGCCGTCACGCATGACCTACGAAGACTCCACCGGCAAGCTCAACACGCTCCACTACCAAGTGATGGGCATCTGCCGTAACAACGGCAGTTGAGGGGCTGAAAAAATATAGTTGGGCAATGGGCTAAAGCTCTCTTAAGAAAATGCCGGCAGCGCCGATGCAGGTCAGATCCCGCCCTCATTTGCCCACCGGTGCCTCCATGTTCAACACCCGTCTCAAGCAGGAGCTGTCTGCTCTTCGCGAAGAATTATCCAGTTTGCAGCAGGTCAAGGAGAGCCTGGAAAGCGAAATGATGGCCCTGACCCTGGATCCCGAAGGGCGCATCGAGTCCGTCAATGCCATCTTCCTTCAAGAGATGGCTTACCAGGCAAGCCAGCTGCAAGGCCGCCTGATCGAGGATCTGGTGCCGGCGCACGTCAAGCACGACACCTTTCAACTGCGCTTCACGAACGCCCTGGTGCGTGGCGAACACTTCGCCGGTTCCGTACGCCTGATGCGCGGCAACGGCAATGAGGCGTGGCTGCGCTCCATCGTGCAACCGGTGCGTGGCAGTGACGGGCGTATCAAGCATATTTCGATGTACTCCAGCGACCTGACCCGCACTATCGAGGCGTCCCGCGAGCACGAAAACCTGATCACCGCGCTGGTGCGTTCCACGGCAGTGATCGAGTTCGACCTCAACGGTAATGTGCTGACGGCCAACGACCGTTTCCTCAACGGCATGGGTTACAGCCTGGCGCAGATCCAGGGCAAACATCACCGGATATTCTGTGAGCCGCAGGATGCCGGCAGCGTCGAGTACCAGCAGTTCTGGAAGCGCCTGAACGCCGGTGAATTCGTCGCGGGCCGCTTCAAGCGAGTGGACAGCCACGGGCGGGTGGTGTGGCTGGAGGCTTCGTATAACCCGGTGCTCGACGCCAACGAGCGGCTGTACAAAGTGGTCAAGTTTGCCACGGTGATCACCGACCAGGTCAACCAGGAACAGGCCGTGGCCGACGCGGCCAACATCGCCTACAGCACCTCGCTGCACACCGACAGCAGCGCCCAGCGCGGCACCACCGTGGTCACCCAGGCGGTGGAGGTGATGCGCGACCTGGCCAAGCACATGGAGCAGGCGGGTGAGGGCATTGAAGCGCTGAACGCCCAGTCCCAGGTGATTGGCAGCATCGTCAAGACCATCAGCGGCATCGCCGAGCAGACCAACCTGCTGGCGCTCAACGCCGCCATCGAAGCCGCCCGTGCCGGTGAGCAAGGCCGTGGTTTTGCGGTGGTGGCCGATGAGGTTCGGCAACTGGCGTCGCGTACCAGCAAGGCCACCGAGGAAATCGTCGGCGTGGTGCGCCAGAACCAGGACATGGCCCGCGATGCAGTGGCGCTGATGACCGATGGCCGCCTGCAGGCCGAGCAAGGGCTGGCATTGGCGGCCGAGGCGGGCACGGTGATCGTCGAGATCCAGGACGGCGCCCAGAAAGTGGTCAGCGCTGTAGGGCAATTCGCCAATCAACTGAGCAGCTAGTCACCCGGGCTCATGCTTGAGGTATCGTAGGTTTTTTTTCCGAGCCTTTCGTCCATGAGCCCTAACCATCGCCGTCCCGTCCCGCTGTCCAAGGCCTACCGCTTGCTCAACCACGGCCCGACCGTACTGGTCAGCGCCGCGCACAACGGCCGGCGCAACATCATGGCCGCGGCATGGGCGATGCCGCTGGATTTCGAGCCGCCCAAAGTCGCCGTCGTGCTGGATAAGGCCACCTGGACCCGGCAACTGCTCGAAGGCGCCGGCACTTTCGTGCTCAACGTACCGTGTGCGGCCCAGGCCGATATCGTGCAGACCGTGGGCAACACCACCGGCAGCGAGACCGACAAGTTCGCCGCATATGACTTGCAGACGTTCAGCGGCGAACACACCGAAGCGCCGATGCTTGAAGGCTGCGTGGCGTGGCTGGAATGCCGCTTGCTGCCGGAACCGCATAACCAGCAGACCTACGATCTGTTCCTCGCCGAAGTGGTGGCCGCCCAGGCTGATGAGCGCGTATTCAGCGACGGTCGCTGGCATTTCGAAGGGCAGGATGCGCTGCGTACCTTGCACCATGTGGCGGGCGGGCATTTCCTGACGATTGGTGAGCCGATTGATGGGCGACAGCTTTAAGCCCAGTGCCAATTCTTCCGGTAAAGCCTGGTTTTGTGGCGAGGGAGCTTGCTCCCGCTGGAGCGCGAAGCGGTCCCATTGTTTCCTGCCAATACACTTGGTCGGTAGATATACGACTGCTGCGCAGCCGAGCGGGAGCAAGCTCCCTCGCCACAAAGGTTGTGCTACCACTGCGCCTTGCTGAGCGCCTCGGCAAACGCCATCAACTTCGGCGAGTACTGCCGCGATGGCGGATACACCAGCGATATCGCCCGACTGCGCCCGGCAAAGTCCTCCAGCAAGGGCACCAGGCGCCCGGCCGCCAGATCTTCCCGCACCGCAAAGTCCATCACCTGGGCGATGCCGAATCCGCCCAGCGCGCCGTCCACCAGCGCATCGCCGATATCAAAGATCAACCGCCCCTCGACACTCACGTCCTGCACCTTGCCATCGAGCATGAACTGCCAGTCCACCAGCCGGCTGGTGCGCAGGTTGCGCACGGTCAGGCAATTATGGTCCTGGAGTTCATCGACGGTCTGCGGCGTACCAAAACGCGCGAGATAAGCCGGGGCGGCGACGGTGACCCAGCGCAGCGGTGGCAGTGCCCGGGCGATCAGGCGTTGGTCCTGGATGTCGCCGGTGCGCAGCAAGGCGTCAAAGCCTTCGTCGACGATGTCCACCAGGCGGTCGGTCATTACCGCTTCAATGCGCAGCTCGGAGTATTGCAGGGTCAGCTCGCCGATCACCGGCATCACCACCTTGCGGCCAAACAACGAGGGCGTGCTGATCTTCAGCAAACCGGACGGTGAGGCACGGCGGTCGAGCATTTGCCGCTCGGCTTCGGCCAGTTCAGCCAGCAGCGGCGCGCTGCGTTCATACAGCATCTGCCCGTCGGGCGTGAGGCTGACGCTGCGGGTGTTGCGTTGCAGCAGGCGCACACCCAGCTGGTTTTCCAGTCGGGAAATGGCCCGGGACAAGCCCGATTGGGTCAGCCCCAGGTCTCCGGCGGCGCGAGTGAAACTGCGGGTTTCGGCGACGCGCACCAGCAGGCGAACAGCATTCAGATCCATGATTAAAGTCATTACTGAAAGAGTGATAGGGGTATTTATCATCTGTTGGGCATGAAAGAAACTGGCGCCTCTCATTTTCAGGCAGGACACTGTGATGTCTTCTTCTCGACCCTCTGGCTGGATGCTGTTGCTGCTGGCAACCGCGCAACTGATCATCGCCCTCGACGCGACCATCGTGTTTGTCGCGCTGCCGCAAATCGGCAGCCACCTGGGTTTTTCTGCCCAGCAATTGCAGTGGGTGGTCAGTGCCTACAGCGTGGCGTTTGGTGGCTTCCTGTTGCTGGGCGGTCGGGCGGCGGACCTGTTGGGCAAGCGGCGCTTGTACATGCTTGGCCAGTCGCTGTACGCGCTGTCTTCCCTGGCGGCGGTGCTCGGTGGCAGCGCCTTGCTGCTGGTGCTGGCGCGGGCGGTGCAGGGTGTGGGTGGGGCGCTGTTGTTCCCGGCCACGCTGGCGCTGATCAACACCCACTACGCCGAAGGGCCCGCGCGTAATCGGGCGTTTGCCGTGTGGAGCGCGGCGTCTGCGGCGGGCCTGGCATTGGGCGCGTTGCTCGGCGGCGTGCTGACCCAGGCCTGGGGCTGGGAAGCGGTGTTCCTGGTGAACGTGCCATTGGCCGGTGCCTGTGCCCTGGCGGCGCGCTACTGGATTCCCGCCGATGGCGAGCGGGCCCGCGGGCGCAACTTTGATATCAGCGGTGCGTTGACCGTGACGCTGGGCGGCACCTTGCTGGTGTTCTCCCTGGTGCAGGGGCCGGAGTGGGGCTGGGCGGCGCCGTCGACCCTGGGCTGCATGGCCCTGGCGTTGGTGCTGCTCGGGTTGTTTGGGTGGATCGAACACCGGGGCCGTGATCCGTTGATGCCGCTTCGCTTGTTGGGCTATCGCGAGTTGCGCATGGCCATGGTGTTGACGGCGGTGTTCATGAGCAGCTTTGGCGTGCAGTACTACTTTCTGGCGGTGTACTACCAGCAGGTCTACGGCTACAGCGTGTTGCAGGCGGGGTTGGCGTTTTTGCCGGCGACGCTGGTGTGCACCGCGGGTATCTGGCTGGCGGAGCGTTCATTGGCGCGGCTGGGGTTGCGCAACACCCTGGTCAGCGGCCAGTTGGCGGGCGCGGTGGGTATCGCTTTGGTATGTGTGGCGTTGCCGACGGGGGCGGGGTTCTGGTCGTTGCTGCCGGGGATTTTCATCCTGAGTATTGGCCAGGGCATGACCTGGACGGCGATGTGGGTGGCCGCCGGGCTGGGCATCCGGCCGGGCGAGCAGGGCGTGGCGGCAGGCATGGCGTCCACCAGCCAGCAGATTGGCGGTGCGTTGGGGCTGGCGTTGCTGGTGTCGTTGGCGAATGCCGGAGGGTCGACGGGCGCGGCGCAGGCGGGCGGGATTGAACTGGCGTTGTGGTGGAGCGCGGCGATTGCCCTGGCAGGTGCGGTGCTGGCGTTGGCCCTTAAAGAACGAGCGCCAGCGTCGAATACGATTTCGGCAGCGACATAGTTCAACTGTAGGAGCTGGCTTGCCTGCGATAGCGGAGTGTCAGCCAACAATTTATTAACTGATCCACCGCTATCGCAGGCAAGCCAGCTCCTACAGGTTGATCGCATTTCAAGGCGGGATTTCAGCGCCCGAGCATCTTCACCCAGCGCGACGGCGGCATGCCGAAAGTGCTGCGGAACTGGCGGGTCATGTGGCTCTGGTCGGTGAAGCCGGCGGTCAGTGCCGCATCTACCAATGACTGGCCCTGGCCCAGCAGGCTGCGCACCAGGTCCAGGCGGCGCATGGTCAGGTAGCGATAGGGGCTGGTGCCGAACAACAAACGAAAATCCCGCGACAACGCCCAGCGGTCGCGGTTGGCGTATTCCGCCATTTCATCGAGGGTAATCGGCCGGCCCAGGGCACTGTGGATAAATTCCCGTGCGCGCTCGGCGGCCCGGTAGTCGAAGGTCTTGCGATTGACCGTGATGCCCGACGCGTTATTCAGCGCCTGGGCCAAGTCAAACATCGCGTCCTGTTCCTGCAGCGGGTCAATCGGGCAATCCAGGCTTTGCAGCAACACTTCACTGGCGCGGTACAGCCACGGGTCGCTGGACAATCCGCCGGGGATGAACGGTAACGGCTTGCCGCCGAGCACCTGCTGGATCAGCGCCGGCTCCACGTAAATCATCCGGTATTTGAAACCTTCCTCGCTGCCGGCCCAGCCGTCATGCACTTCATCGGGATGGATCACCATGGTCCGCCCCGGCAGGCTGTGGGTCATGCCGCCGCGATAATGAAAACTCTGCACACCGAACAGGGTACGGCCGATGGCATAGGTGTCGTGGCGATGGGGGTCGAAGCCAAACCCGGCAAAATACGCCTCGATGCGCTCCAGGCCACTGGCGTGGGGCGCGCGGTGCAGCCAGTCGATATTGGTCGCCATGATGAGTTGTCGCGCAAAGAGATGGAAATACGGTAACCCAGTCTGAATCCGCTGTCTGCCGGGGTCTTGTACGATTGTGCAGGGCGGGTACCGGGCATATGATCCTTATTCCTGCACTGCCCTCGGCGGAATCCCACATGGAATTGTTCAATCCGGCCTACGCGGCTCCTCTGGTCTCGCTGGCCCTGCTCTGGACCGTCGCGGTCGTCACGCCCGGCCCGAACTTCTTCAACACCGCGCAACTGGCCGCCAGTTGTTCACGCCGCCATGGCGTGGTGGCGTCGGCTGGCGTGGCCACCGGCACGGTGATCTGGGGGCTGGCGGGTGGGCTGGGGATCAAGTCGCTGTTCACCGCAGCACCCATGTTGTACCTGGCGTTCAAGATCATCGGCGGCTGCTACCTGATTTACCTGGGCTTGAAACTGTTCCGGCGCTCGGCACCGTCGATGGCCCAGAACCTGTTGCCCGACGAACCTCGGCGTTCACTGTTCTCCGCCTGGCGCCTGGGTTTGCTGGGCAACCTGTCCAACCCCAAGGCGGCGCTGTTCGTCGCGACGATCTTTGCATCCACCATGCCGCAGTCACCGTCGCCGACGCTGCTGACCCTGGCCGTGATCACCATGGCGACCTTGTCATTCAGTTGGTACTCCTGCGTGGCGCTGGTGTTTTCCAGTGAGCGGATGGCCAACGTCTATGCCCGCTCGCGCAAGTGGCTGGACCGGTTTGCCGGTGGTTGTTACGTACTGTTCGGGGCCACGCTGGTAGCGAATCGCTGACGGCTCATGGTAAGAAGCCTTACTTTCAAACGTGAGGCCGATCATGAGCAAGCTGCGGGTAGGGATTATTTTTGGTGGCCGTTCGGCCGAGCACGAAGTGTCGCTGCAATCGGCGCGCAACATCGTCGATGCACTGGACCGTTCGCGCTTTGAGCCGATCCTGATCGGCATTGACAAGGCCGGCCACTGGCACCTCAACGACACCTCGGGCTTTCTGCTCAACGAAGAAAACCCGGCGCTGATCGCCCTCAATCAATCCAATCGTGAACTGGCCGTGGTGCCGGGCAAGGCCAGCCAGCAACTGGTGGAAACCGCCAGCCAGGCCTCGTTGGAACATGTCGATGTGATCTTCCCGATCGTCCACGGCACCCTCGGCGAAGACGGCTGCCTGCAAGGCCTGCTGCGCATGGCCGACTTGCCGTTTGTCGGCTCCGACGTGCTGGGCTCGGCCGTGTGCATGGACAAGGACATCAGCAAACGCCTGCTGCGCGATGCCGGGATTGCCGTGACACCGTTCATTACCCTCAACCGTCGCACGGCGGCGCGAACCACCTTCGAACAAGCCCGGCAGAAACTCGGAGTGCCGATGTTCGTGAAACCGGCGAACCAGGGTTCGTCCGTGGGTGTGAGCAAGGTGGGCAGCGAGGCTGAATATCATGCCGCCGTAGAACTGGCCCTCGGGTTTGATGAGAAGGTGTTGGTGGAGTCGGCGGTCAAAGGCCGGGAAATCGAATGCGCCGTGTTGGGTAACGAGAATCCCATCGCCAGCGGCTGTGGCGAGATCGTGGTGCGGGACGGGTTCTATTCCTACGACAGCAAATACATCGATGACCAGGCAGCCCAGGTGGTGGTGCCGGCGGATATCAGCGTTGAAGACAGCGAGCGTATTCGTGCGTTGGCTATCGAAGCGTTTGAAACCCTGGGCTGTGCCGGGCTGGCGCGGGTGGATGTGTTTCTGACGGATGAGGGGGAGGTGCTGATCAACGAGATCAACTCGTTGCCGGGCTTTACGCGCATCAGCATGTACCCGAAATTGTGGCAGGCGGCTGGCATGAGCTACAGCGAGCTGGTGAGCCGGTTGATCGAGCTGGCGCTGGAGCGGCATGCGGGGCGTAAGGGGTTGAAGATCAGCCGCTAAAGATCAAATGTGGGAGCTGGCTTGCCTGCGATAGCGGTGGATCAGTGAATAAAATATTGACTGACACTCCGTCATCGCAGGCAAGCCAGCTCCCACACTAGATTTGCGCAGTCCTGGAAATCCACGAATACAGCAACGTCTTGCGCTCCGTACTGTCATGGGTCCTTCGGCGGTAACTCGCAAACGCCGGCGAGGTGCAATACGTACACACCTCGCTCACCTCAACCTGCTCAGGTTTTATCCCTGCCGCCTCCAGCAAGATCAGCGCATACCGGCCCAAATCAAACCACGCACTCAACGCCTGCCTGGGGGCTGGCGGCTGAATCTGCGGTGCCAACAACGGCCCCGGCTGCTCAAACGTCCACGGCGCATTTCCATCCCGCCACAAATGCCCCTGGCTCGCCTGCAACTGCGCCACAAACTCGCCACTCACCTCATAACAACACGGCTTGATCGACGGCCCGATCGCAATCCGCAACTGGTCCAACGCCACTCCCTCGGCGGCAAACCGTTGCATGGCATTGGCGATGATCCCGCCTTGCAGCCCCTTCCAGCCGCCATGAATCGCCGCGACAAAATCCCCGCTCTCCGAGGCCATCAGCAACGGTAGGCAATCGGCGGTGATCACCGCAATCGGCTGCACATCCCGGCTGAAAACCCCGTCAGCCTCCACCGTATTGGGCGTAAGCTCCGGGTGCCATTCAATGGTCGTGGCGCTGTGCACCTGCTTGCAGATGAACACCTCGTCGGGCCGCAATGGATCGTCAATCGTACAAAACCCATGGTCGACGCCAGCCAGGGCGCCGAGGTTATTTGCCTTGTGCACGCGCAGCTCTCCAGTGAGTCAATTCAATCCCCCAGCGCTTCGCCTTCACGGCGTGGATCAGCCCCGCCGACCAACGACGCCTTGCCCTGCGCATCGCGCACCCTGACGATCGCCTGGGCGCCGCTGGTCATGTCGATTTCGCTCAGGGCGTGGCCCTTGTCCTTGAGCGCCTGTTTCAGCTGAGCACTGAACAACCCGGCTTCCAGCTCGGTCGCGCCGTTGCGGCTGCCGAAGTTGGGCAGGCCGACGGCCGCTTGCGGGTCGAGGTTCCAGTCGAGCATGGCCACCAGGGATTTGCTCACATATTCGATGATCTGCGAACCGCCCGGCGAACCCACCGTGGCCACCCACTCACCGCTCTGGCGATCAAACACCAGGGTCGGTGCCATCGACGAACGCGGGCGCTTGCCCGGCTCGATCCGGTTGGCCACCGGCTGGCCGTTCTCTTCGGGGATGAAGGAGAAGTCGGTCATCTGGTTATTCAGCAAAAAGCCCTGGACCATTACATGGGAACCGAATGCGGACTCCACCGTGGTGGTCATCGACACCGCGCCACCCACGTCATCCACCGCCACCACTTGCGAGGTGGAAATGCGCAACGGCGAGCGATCCGGCGCGTAGGCCACTTCAATTCCCGCAGGCTTGCCCGGCTTGGCGACGCCCATGCTGCGCTCACCGATCAATGCGGCCCGCCCGGCCAGATAGTCCGGCGCGACCAGCCCGGCCACCGGCACCGGCACGTAGTCGGAATCCGCCACGTACTGGGCGCGGTCGGCATAGGCCAGGCGGTCGGCCTCGGCGATCAGATGCACCGCTTCAGGCACCGGTTCCAGGCCGGCCGGGGAGTCGCTCTTCACCGGCTTCAACAGCCCAAGCGTCATACGCGGGTCGCGGGTTTCCAGGGCCTGCAACGTGCCGAGGATCTGCGCAATGGCGATCCCGCCCGACGACGGCGGCGGCATGCCGCAGACTTTCCAGCGTTTGTAGTCGGTGCACAACGGCGCCCGCTCAACTGCGCTGTAGCCCTTGAGGTCGGTCAGCGTCAGGCTGCCGGCGTTACTGTTGCCTTGCACCTTGCGGGTGATTTCGTCGGCAATCGGGCCGTAGTACAGCGCGTCCGGCCCTTCCTTGGCGATGCGCTTGAACACGTTGGCCAGCGCCGGGTTTTTCAGCAGCGTACCGGTGGCCTTCGGGCTGCCGTCGGCATTCAGGAAGTACGCGGTCATTTCCGGCGAGCGGCTGATGTAGCGGTCAGCGGCAATCAGGCTGTGCAGGCGCGCAGAGATCGGGAAACCCTCTTCGGCCAGGCGAATGGCCGGCTCAAACAGTTTGGCCCATTGCAGGTGGCCGGTCTTTTTATGGGCCATTTCCAGGGCACGCAACACCCCCGGGGTGGCCACCGAACGCCCGCCAATCTGCGCCTGCGGGAACGACATCGGCGTGCCATCGGCGTTGAGGAACAACCGCTCGGTAGCGCCCGCCGGTGCGGTTTCGCGACCGTCGTAGGCGTGCACCTGCTTGCCGTCCCACAGCATGATGAACGCGCCGCCGCCGATCCCGGAGGACTGCGGCTCCACCAGGGTCAGCACGGCCTGCATGGCAATCGCGGCGTCGATGGCCGAGCCGCCCTTGCGCAATATCTCGCGCCCGGCTTCGGCGGCCAGCGGGTTGGCGGCGGCGGCCATGTGGCGCTCGGCGTGGCGGGGGCTCATGTCGGTGCGATAGCCCGAGCCGAGCTCCGGGGCGGGCGGCAGTTCCGGCGCGGTGGCGCTGTGGCAGGCGGCGAGGGTGAGGGCGGCGGTGATCAGCGAGAGGGTGAAAAGGCGTTGGCGGTGAAAAATCGAAAACACGCGATGACTCCGTTCATTTGAGAATGATCTGTTGTCCGTGGGGAGGGAATGTACCTCAGTGGTTTGCAGGTTGGGAGATTGATCTGTATTTGGTTGTGCGGTACAACTATGTCCCTCGTCATTCGGGCAAGAGGTTTCCCCCCGTGAACCGTTCCAAGCCAGACCTTATCGATCAGATCCGCTGTGCCTCGCGTCTTATGGTGCGAGAGCTGGGCTTCATGCAGCCGAAGTTGGCGGCCAGCAGTTACCCACCGTCATCGGTGCACACGATTGTTGAAATCGGCGAGCATGGCGCGCTGACAGCGGCTGAACTGGTCATGTTGCTGGGGCTGGAAAAGTCGTCGGTGAGCCGCATGGTGCGCAAGCTGGTCGAGGCGGGCGAGCTGGAAGAGTTTGCCAACGAGGACGATGCCCGTTCGAAAAAGCTGCGGCTCACCACACGAGGCCAGAAGACGTTACGCGACATCGAAACGTTTGCCCGGCGCCAGGTGGGCGAGGCGATTGGCGACTTGTCCAGCGAACAGCAACAGGCCGTCAGCCGTGGGCTCGATCAATACGCCGCAGCCCTGCAAACCCAACGTACTGGCGCCCGGCAGTCGAGGTACTACCGCATTGCCCATGGCTACCGGCCAGGCATCATCGGGCGTATCGCGCAGATGCACGCCGAGTACTACGCCCAGCATGCGAATTTTGGCCAGCCGTTTGAAAGCCTGGTGGCGGCGGACATGGCCGAGTTGATGGGGCGCCTGGCCAACCCGCGCAACCAAGTCTGGGCAGTGCTGGACGCAGAGCAGATCGTCGGTTCGATCGCGATTGATGGCGAGGGCGAAAACGGCGAGGCGATCCTGCGCTGCTTCATCCTCGACCCGTCTGCCCACGGCCAGGGCTTGGGTAAACGGTTGTTGCAAGAGGCGCTGGATTTCTGTGACGGGCACCGGTTCCCGGCGGTGCGGTTATGGACGTTCAAGGGCCTGGATGTGGCGCGCAAGCTCTATGAAAACGCGGGCTTTGTGCTGGAGTCGGAACAGGAGGGGCAGCAGTGGGGCAAGTCGGTGGTGGAGCAGTGTTTTGTGCGGCAAGGGGTTTGACATACAGCGCCCCAGTAAGAGGCGCTCAGTGCTGATGCCGGTAGCGGGGAATGTTATGCGTCACCTTCTTGTGGTTCGCCAGCCAGGCTGGCATTCACATAATTCTTACCCGGGCACGGCTATGATGCTCGTCCTTATGCAATAAGCCTGACAGGGCGATCCATTATGAATGTTAGCGTTCTCTACGCGTTGGCGGCGGCGGCGTTGTTCGGCGCCAGCACTCCGCTTGCCAAGCTCCTGGGGGTGGATACGCCGCCCATCCTGTTGGCCGGGCTGCTCTATCTGGGCAGCGGCCTGGGCCTGGCCATCGTTCGGTTTGCTCGCGACCACGGCTGGAAACGGCCCGGGCTTGCAGCCGGAGAGTGGCCCTGGTTGGTGGGCGCGATTGTCTTTGGGGGCGTGCTTGCGCCTGTGGCGCTCATGTATGGCCTCACCCGTACCGCGGGCGCCACCGCATCGCTGATGCTCAATCTTGAGTCGGTGCTCACGGCCGTGCTGGCGTGGGTCGTGTTCAAAGAGAACGCAGATCGCCGCATCGTGATCGGCATGATCGCTATTGTTCTGGGCGGGATCGTTTTGTCATGGCCGCACGGGACAGCGACGGCTCATGATTGGACGGGGCCGCTGGCCGTGGCGTTCGCCTGTTTTTGTTGGGCCATCGACAATAACCTGACCCGTAAGGTCTCTGCCTCGGATGCGCTGTTTATCGCCGGCAGCAAAGGCTTGGCGGCGGGTGTGGTCAATTGCTGTTTGGCGTTGGCCATCGGGTCGCAACTGCCAGCGGTGGCCACGCTCGGGTCAACCATGGTGGTTGGGCTGCTTGGGTATGGCGTGAGTCTGGTGCTGTTTGTGCTCGCTCTGCGCGGGCTTGGCAGTGCGCGCACCGGCGCCTATTTTTCCACGGCTCCTTTCCTGGGCGCGGTCATCTCGATTCTGATCCTGGGCGAGTCGGTTTCGCTGATGTTCTTGCTCGCGGCCGCCTTGATGGCCATCGGGGTGTGGATTCATCTGATGGAACATCATGCGCACGAGCATCAGCACGATCCCCTCACACACGGTCATCGCCATGCACACGATGAGCACCACCAGCATGTGCATAACTTTGCGTGGGACGGTACCGAGCCACATAGTCATGCCCATGAGCACGCACCGATCCAGCACAGTCATGCGCATTTTCCCGATGTACACCATCGGCATAAACACTGACGTCTGTGGGGCAATAGGGCGGTTTACTTTTCTGCAGGCATAAAAAAACGGCCTACCTTTCGGTAAGCCGTTTTTAGTACTTGGTGGCTACACAGGGACTTGAACCCCGGACCCCAGCATTATGAATGCTATGCTCTAACCAACTGAGCTATGTAGCCAAGTGGCGCGCATTATTCGCGGAGAACGGGAATGCGTCAAGCGCTTTTTTTGAAAATTTATCTACGCTATCAACTGTTTAACGGGAAACACCGGGTTTGGTGACGAGCGGTTGGGGTTTGCGCAGGTCCCAAGGCAGCGAAGATCAAAAGGTGGGAGAGGGCTTGCTCGCGAATGCGGTGTGTCAGTCAGCAGAGGTATTGGCTGGTCCACCGCCTTCGCGAGCAAGCCCGCTCCCACATTTGATCTGCGGTGTTCTGGCGTTCGCGCGTCAGGTTTTGCGCGGGTGCAGGCACTCTATCGAGCGGTCGACCATGGCCTTGGCGATTTCCAGCAGGTGCCACACGGCGAGCACTTTGGCGCGCTCGGGGCTTTGCAGTTGTTCGCCACAGTCGAGCGCGGTGGCTGAGGCGCTGTGCAGCAGGTCGGCGGTGTAGAGCAGGGAGTCTTCGAAGCTGATTTCGTCGCTGATGGCGTAGAAGTTTGTCGAGGGTTGCGGCGGGTCGGTGGGTAAGTAGTGGTCGAGCGCTCGGTTGAAGGCGGCGCGGTCTTTGGCTTGGTCACGGGGTGGATCGGGGACAATTTTAAACATGGCATAGCTCCTGATTAACTTGGAGCCGTACCGTTCGCGACTAAACGAAGGGTGGCGGCTGTACGCAGGTTAGTCGACCGGCTAATCAGGAAAACCCGGCGCACCCGAAGGTGCCCTGCGCACAGCCACCATGAGACCTCATGAAAGCATGCGCCTGATATAAGTCCGGGCGACTAAACCCGATCACTGAAAACCAGCGACGGACCGAAGACTAGCCACCGACTCCCCCAGGCACAAGGCCGAAAGATTCTCTAGGAAACGTCCCGCAAATTAAAGGGATTCATCTTGCTGGCTCTTTACAAACCATTTAGCGCCATGCGCCAGGGGGCAGTTCAGAGCGTAGGAACGATCAAGATCAAAAGGTGGGAGCGGGCTTGCTCGCGAATGCGGTGTGTCAGTCAGCAGAGGTATTGGCTGGTCCACCGCATTCGCGAGCAAGCCCGCTCCCACATTTGATCTACTGTGTTCTGGCGTTCGTGCGTCAGGTTTTGCGCGGGTGCAGGCACTCTATCGAGCGGTCGACCATGGCTTTGGCCATTTCCAGCAGGTGCCACACGGCAAGCACTTTGGCGCGCTCGGGGCTTTGCAGTTGTTCGCCACAGTCGAGCGCGGTGGCCGAGGCGCTGTGCAGCAGGTCGGCGGTGTAGAGCAGGGAGTCTTCGAAGTTGATTTCGTCGCTGATGGCGTAGAAGTTGATCGTTCCCACGCTCCGCGTGGGAATGCCGCTTCGGACGCTCCGCGTCCCGCGGTCGACGCTATGTGCCAGGGTGACGCGGAGCGTCACGGGATGCATTCCCACGCAGAGCGTGGGAACGATCAGTCGTCAGGTTTTGCGCGGGTGCAGGCACTCTATCGAGCGATCCACCATGGCTTTGGCCATTTCCAGCAGGTGCCACACGGCAAGCACTTTGGCACGCTCGGGGCTTTGCAGTTGTTCGCCACAGTCGAGCGCGGTGGCCGAGGCGCTGTGCAGCAGGTCGGCAGTGAAGAGCAGGGAGTCTTCGAAGCTGATTTCGTCGCTGATGGCGTAGAAGTTTGTCGAGGGTTGCGGCGGGTCGGTGGGCAAGTAGTGGTCGAGCGCTCGGGTGAAGGCGGCGCGGTCTTTGGCTTGGTCACGGGGTGGGTCGGGGACGATCTTGAACATGGTGTAGCTCCTATTGACCTGAAGAAGCTGCCACCGTCGCTGCTAAACGAGAAGGGTGGCGGCTGTACGCGGGTTAGCAGACCAGTCAATAGGAAAACCGGCGCACCCGAAGGTGCCCCACGCACAGCCACCATAAACTGGGGCGTAAAGCGTGTGCCTATTGAGTTCAGGCTGCTAAACCCGATCACTGAAAACCAGCGACGGACCGAAGACTAGCCACCGACTCCCCCAGGCACAAGGCCGAAAGATTCTCTAGGAAACGTCCCGCAAATTAAAGGGATTCATCTTGCTGGCCCTTTACAAACCATGACCGCTGCATCGATTCATCTACTCGTTAGCCTGCTAACGGGATAGCCTTCCTGCACCCAAAAGTGGCACATTGTCGCACCTGCACCTGTGCATCCATCTGCTGTACGGAAAACCTCCCATGGCTCTGAGCAATTCCCAGCCCTCCGTGGCTACGGCGCCTGCCGCCGGGCAAACCAGCCCGTTGGTGATGCGTGTAATCGGCGCGGTGGCGCTGGCGCATTTGATCAATGACTTGATCCAGTCGGTACTGCCCTCGATCTACCCGATGCTCAAGGCCAATTACGGCCTGACGTTCACCCAGGTCGGCCTGATCACCCTCACGTTCCAGCTCACCGCGTCCCTGCTGCAGCCGTGGGTCGGTTATTACACCGATCGCCATCCCAAGCCGTACCTGTTGCCCTGCGGAATGATCTGCACGCTGGTGGGCATCCTGATGATGTCCCAGGTGGGCAGCTTCCCCCTGATCCTGCTGGCGGCGGGGCTGATCGGCATCGGCTCGTCCACCTTCCACCCGGAAGCCTCCCGCGTGGCGCGCCTGGCCTCGGGCGGGCGTTATGGTTTGGCGCAGTCGACGTTCCAGGTGGGCGGTAATGCCGGCTCGGCCTTCGGCCCGTTGCTGGCGGCGGCGATCATCATTCCGTTCGGCCAGGGCAATGTGGCCTGGTTCGGCCTGTTCGCGGTGTTTGCGTTGTTTGTGCTGTATGCGATCAGCCGCTGGTACGCGCACCACTTGAACCTGTTCAAGCTCAAACAAGGCCAGGCGGCCACTCACGGCCTGTCCAAGGGCCGGGTGCTGAGCGCGCTGGTGGTGCTGGGGCTGCTGGTGTTTTCCAAGTACTTCTACATGGCCAGTTTCACCAGTTACTTCACCTTCTACCTGATCGAGAAGTTCGACCTGTCGGTGGCCAGTTCCCAGCTGCATCTGTTCCTGTTCCTCGGCGCGGTGGCGGCGGGCACGTTCTTTGGCGGGCCGATTGGCGACAAGATCGGCCGTAAGGCAGTGATCTGGTTTTCGATCCTCGGCGTGGCGCCGTTCACCCTGATTCTGCCCCATGTGGACCTGTTCTGGACCAGCATCCTGAGCGTGGTGATCGGCTTTATCCTGGCTTCGGCGTTCTCGGCAATTGTGGTGTACGCGCAAGAGTTGGTGCCGGGCAATGTGGGGATGATCGCCGGGGTGTTCTTCGGTCTGATGTTCGGTTTTGGCGGGATCGGTGCGGCGCTGCTGGGGCACCTGGCAGACATCCACGGCATCGAGTACGTGTACACGCTGTGCTCGTTCCTGCCGCTGTTCGGGGTGTTGGCGATTCTGTTGCCGCGTACCAAAAAGGCCTGATACCAGATCAATCGAGTCGGGCAGATATCCCTGCTGCCCAACGCTTGCGTCAAACGGGTAAATCAACTGCTCCTGCAAAGGGTGTCGGCGTTGCGCCGGTGCGCTGATTTACGGTTGTAGCGGGTTGTAGGTGGCCCGCTTGAGCTGTTCTCGCGCCCGGGACAAACGTAGGCGCACCGTGCTAATGGGGATGTCCAAGGTGTCGGCGGTGTATTGGGCGTTTCCATCGGCAAGTGCTTGTTGCTGTACTAAGTCAGCAGGTTCCAGCCGCCGGTAGATATGCTTTCCATGAAAGTGATTCCGAGTGATTAAGGCGTCGGTGCTACGCTTGCTCAAAACACGGAGAGCCGCCATGACGGATATCAAACTGATTGCTAGCTTGTTTGATCGCCTTAATCAGAACCAACTCGCCCTAGGCGCCGCAGTTGAAGAGCTTTCCAAGTGGGTCGAACAACGTGGGTCGGCAGAAATTGCCAACAACGTGCGCGGTGCGCTCGAAACACTGGATGAGAACCTTGTGTTTATTCGTCAGGGAATTGCTGAGCTAACAGTCACAGGGAGTTTAGGAAAGCTGTGACGGTCTGGAGCAGTAGAAGGTCCGGCTGTCTAACATCGAGGCAAGTAGTCCGATTCCGCCCAGGTGCCGTCGTTAGCAGTAACGGCAGGGTAGGCCGCTTACTAGCTTACAACGGCGCCCTATCGCAGGGAGGCGCTTCCCCAGGGGCATGCGCACGTTGGTAGCGAGCTGGACTGCCTACCGGGCTGGTGATTTTTCATATCTACCGAATCGAATTCTGAAGTTCTCGCTGCTAATTTTAGAGATGGGACTGGCTCTAACAATATTGAATACCGAAGTTTTTTTCGGTGGCGGGGAAGTGAGCGCCCACAAAAAAGCCGATGCAGTGCATCGGCTTTTTGTTTTGCGGCATAGGCCGCAGGTAAAGCTTATACGTTGAAGCGGAAGTGCATCACGTCGCCATCCTTGACGATGTATTCCTTGCCTTCCAGGCGCCATTTACCGGCTTCCTTGGCACCGGCTTCACCCTTGAACTGGATGAAGTCGTTGTAGGCGATGACTTCGGCGCGGATGAAGCCTTTTTCGAAGTCGGTGTGGATCACGCCAGCCGCTTGCGGGGCAGTGGCACCGACCTTGACGGTCCAGGCGCGTACTTCTTCAACACCGGCGGTGAAGTAGGTCTGCAGGTGCAGCATTTCGTAGCCGGCACGGATCACGCGGTTCAGGCCAGGCTCTTCCAGGCCCAGGGCCTCGAGGAACATGTCTTTCTCTTCGCCGTCTTCCAGCTCGGCGATTTCCGCTTCGATCTTGTTGCACACTGGAACAACCATCGCGCCTTCTTCTTCGGCAATGGCCATGACCACGTCGAGCAGCGGGTTGTTCTCGAAACCGTCTTCAGCCACGTTGGCGATGTACATCACCGGCTTGGTAGTCAGCAGGTGGAAGCCCTTGATCACCGCCTTTTCGTCGGTGCTCATGTTCTTCATCAGGCTGCGTGCCGGCTTGCCCAGAGTGAAGTGGGCAATCAGTTGCTCCAGCAAGGCTTTCTGGACCACTGCGTCCTTGTCGCCGCCCTTGGCGTTACGCGTGACCTTTTGCAGTTGCTTCTCGCAGCTGTCGAGGTCGGCGAAGATCAGCTCCAGGTCGATGATCTCGATATCGCGTTTCGGGTCGACGCTGTTGGAGACGTGAATCACGTTCTCGTCTTCGAAGCAGCGGACCACGTGGGCGATGGCATCGGTCTCGCGGATGTTGGCGAGGAACTTGTTGCCCAGGCCTTCACCTTTCGACGCGCCGGCTACCAGGCCCGCGATGTCGACGAACTCCATGGTGGTCGGCAGGATGCGCTTTGGATTCACGATGGCCGCCAGGGCGTCCAGGCGTGTATCGGGCATCGGCACGATACCGGTGTTCGGTTCGATGGTGCAGAAGGGGAAGTTCTCCGCCGCAATACCGGATTTGGTCAGGGCGTTGAACAGGGTGGACTTGCCGACGTTAGGTAGGCCGACGATGCCGCAATTGAATCCCATGGTGTTTCCCCTCGGGTAAAGAGTCAGGCCTTCTGGCTGTGCAGGTTTTTCATCGCACGGTTCCATTCACCGGCGAAGATATCCGGCAGCACGCCGAGGGCAAAATCGATGCTGGCATCGAGTTTTTCCTGTTCGGCGCGTGGCGCACGACCCAGGACGAAATTTGAAACCATACTGGCAACGCCCGGGTGGCCAATGCCAAGCCGCAAGCGGTAGAACGTATTCTGATTGCCCAACTGCGCGATGATGTCGCGCAGGCCATTATGCCCGCCATGGCCGCCGCCTTGCTTGAGCTTGGCAACGCCGGGTGGCAGGTCTAGTTCGTCATGGGCCACCAGGATTTCTTCGGGTTTGATCCGGAAGAAGCCCGCAAGCGCCGCGACAGCCTGGCCGCTGCGGTTCATGTAGGTGGTGGGAATCAACAGACGAACATCCTGACCCTGATGCGAAAAGCGTCCGGTCAGGCCAAAATATTTGCGATCGGCCACAAGATTGACGCCTTGGGCGTGGGCGATACGCTCAACAAAAAGGGCCCCCGCGTTATGCCGGGTCTGTTCGTATTCGGCGCCTGGATTTCCCAGGCCAACGATCAGTTTAATGGCAGTCACGACAGGGGCCCTTCCTTTGGAGTTGTGGATAACATCGCCGTTGGTGCGGCGAAAGTGGACGACAAAAACTCATTAACCGTTAGAGGCCAACTTCGCATTCTCGCCCGCTTTCTCGCTACGTTCCGGTCCGCGATGTTTCCTCAAGCTCCGGCATTACAGAGTGAATTACTCTGCAGCGCCTTCTTCAGCTTCTGGTGCAACGCGTGGAGCGTGTACGTTTGCAACAGCTTTGTCGTCACCGTGAGCCAGTGCAACGAACTCAACGCCTTTAGGAGCCTTGAGGTCGGACAGGTGAACGATTGCGCCGATTTCCAGAGCCGACAGGTCGACTTCGATGAACTCAGGCAGGTCTTTCGGCAGGCAGGTCACTTCGATCTCGGCGATAACGTGCGAAACTTCGCCGCCTTTCTTGACCGGAGCTTCTTCACCAACGAAGTGCACAGGCACGATAGCGGTCAGTTTCTGACCAGCTACTACGCGTACGAAGTCAGCGTGCAGCACGTGGCCTTTAGCTGGGTGACGTTGCAGTGCCTTGATGATGACGTTCTGCTTGGTGCCGCCAACGTTCAGCTCGATGATGTGGCTGTAAGCCGCGTCGTTTTCGAGCAGTTTGGCGATTTCTTTAGCCAGCATGCTGATGGATTCAGGGGCTTTTTCGCCACCGTAAACTACAGCTGGAACCAGGCTTGCGAGACGACGCAGGCGGCGGCTCGCACCTTTCCCCAGGTCGGAACGCAGTTCAGCATTCAAAGTAAAATCGTTCATGTTGTATCTCCAAAATAACCACATTCGCCCTAGCGTTTGCGACCAGCGCTAAAGGCGATATGGGCAAAAAAGCCCCGCCCCAACAGAATGCTGGGGCGGGGCGCTTTTCGTCAGGTTGATGCTGCTAAGGTTTGACCCTTAACGGAACATCGCGCTGATCGATTCTTCGTTGCTGATGCGGCGAACCGCTTCGGCAACTACCGGTGCGATATCCAGTTGACGGATACGCGAACAGGCTTGAGCGGCAGCGGACAACGGGATGGTGTTAGTCACCACCAGTTCGTCCAGCATTGAGTTCTCGATGTTCTCGATCGCTCGGCCCGACAGCACAGGGTGTGTGCAGTAGGCGAAGACTTTTGCTGCACCGTGCTCTTTCAAGGCTTTCGCCGCGTGGCACAGGGTGCCGGCGGTGTCGACCATGTCATCAACCAGAATACAGGTACGCCCTTCGACATCACCGATGATATGCATCACTTCAGAGTGATTGGCTTTCTCGCGGCGTTTGTCGATGATCCCGAGATCCACGCCCAGGGATTTGGCAACAGCCCGTGCACGCACGACGCCACCAATGTCCGGGGACACGATCATCAGGTTTTCAAAGCGCTGGTCTTCGATGTCATCCACCAGGACGGGGGAGCCGTAGATGTTATCTACCGGAATATCGAAGAACCCCTGGATTTGGTCAGCGTGCAGGTCAACCGTGAGAACACGGTCGATACCTACCACGGTCAGCATGTCAGCAACGACTTTCGCGCTGATAGCCACACGTGCGGAACGCGGACGGCGATCCTGACGGGCATAACCAAAGTAAGGGATTACAGCTGTGATTCGAGTCGCTGAGGAGCGGCGGAAGGCATCAGCCATCACGACGAGTTCCATCAGGTTATCGTTGGTCGGAGCGCAAGTCGGCTGAATAATGAAGACATCTTTACCGCGGACGTTTTCATTGATCTCGGCTGTAATTTCGCCGTCGGAGAATTTACCGACAGAGATGTCACCGAGAGGGATATGCAGCTGACGTACAACACGCCGAGCCAGATCGGGGTTAGCATTCCCCGTAAAGACCATCATCTTGGACACGCGCAGTACCTAGAGGCTGAGGGTAACCTGGATGAGTATAGAAAATGGCAGGGGCGGCTGGATTCGAACCAACGCATGGCAGGATCAAAACCTGCTGCCTTACCGCTTGGCGACGCCCCTGTATCTGTTGCAACGAGTACCCAGTACTCGGTTCCTTTAGAGCAGACTTTGCAGCTTGCGATGCAACATCGAAACGTTGCTTCCCTTTGCTACAAACCCTGTAAGGGTCTCTGTAAGAAGGGCCGAGACTTTATCAGCTTCAGCTTTGCTTGGGAAGCCCCCAAACACACAACTTCCAGTTCCGGTTAATTTTGCTTCGGTAAAATTACCTAACAAATTCAAAGCGTTACGTACATCTGGATAACGCCTTGCTACAACCGGTAAGCAGTCATTTCGACTGTTTCCCTTGGGAACGGGGCGCACTTTAATGGGAGGAGAGTTACGTGTCAACAGTGGATCTGAAAAAATTTCTGCTGTACTTACAGATACTTGCGGAACAAGCACGACATACCACGGCTCTTCGGGGTCTACAGGGGTGAGTTTCTCCCCCACGCCTTCGGCAAAAGCGGCGTGCCCACGCACGAAAACCGGGACGTCCGCGCCCAGTGTCAGGCCCAGCGCCGCCAGGCGATCGTGGTCCCAACCCAGTTGCCACAAGTGATTCAGGCCGAGCAATGTCGTTGCGGCATTTGAGCTGCCGCCACCGATGCCGCCGCCCATGGGCAGGATTTTTTCGATCCAGATGTCGATGCCCAATGGGCAACCGGATTGTTCCTGGAGTTTTTTCGCGGCCTTCACAATCAGGTTGCTGTCGTGAGGCACGCCGTCGAATTCGGTGTGCAACTGGATCACGCCGTCATCGCGAACGGCGAAGGTCAGCTCATCGCCGTAGTCGAGAAATTGAAAAATCGTCTGCAACTCGTGATAGCCGTCTTCACGGCGACCGAGAATGTGCAGCATCAAATTCAGTTTGGCCGGGGAGGGCAGGGTCAGGCGTTGCTCGTTCATCTCACTGCCCCAGCTTGCGCGGTTGCCAGTCCTTGATCACCAGCGTGACGTCAAGGTCGGTGCCATGCAGCTTGATGCGCTCGGGCAGCCAGTAACCGTTCTGTTGCACATAGCTCAGGTATTCGACCTGCCAGCCATCCTGTTCCAGCGAAGCCAGGCGGCTGTCGCCATTGAGGCTCAGGCGGCTCTTGCTGTCTGGCGCAGGAAGACCGCGTACCCACCACACCAAGTGCGATACGGGGAGTTTCCAGCCCATCTGTTCTTCCAGCAGGGCTTCCGGCGTTGGCGCTTCATAGCGGCCCTGATTGGCCACTTCCAGGCTGACTTGCCCCGGCCGGCCGGTCAGGCGAGCCGCACCGCGGCCCAGCGGGCCAGACAGGCGAATGTCGTAATAGTCCTGGCGTTGCAGCCAGAACAAGGTGCCGCTGCCCGAATCTTTCGGGGCGCGAATGCCCACCTTGCCCTCGATCTGCCAGCCATCAAGGCTGCTCAGTTGATCCTTGTGCTGCTGCCACTGCGCCGGGTTGCCCGGGCCTTCGACAGATTCACGGGTGCCAAGACCGGAACAGCCGGCAAGCAGGGCAATAAAGCTGAAAACGATAACGTGGCGCAAAAACATAAAATTAAAGGGTCTCGGATCCGGTCAGGCGCTTGATGGTGCTGCGCAGGATTGGGCTTTCGGGCTGTTCCTTGAGGAACTTCTCCCAGATTTGTCGCGCTTCACGCTGCTTGCCATTGGCCCAGAGCACTTCGCCCAGGTGTGCGGCGACTTCCTGGTCGGGGAAGCGCTCCAGCGCCTGGCGCAGCAAGCGTTCGGCTTCGTCCAGGTTGCCCAGGCGGTAATTCACCCAGCCGAGGCTGTCGAGTACGGCCGGGTCTTCCGGGTTGAGCTGGTGAGCCTTTTCAATCAGCTCCTTGGCTTCGGCGTAACGCGTTGTACGGTCGGACAAGGTGTAACCCAGGGCGTTCAGTGCCATGGCATTGTCCGGATCGCGCTTGATGATCAGGCGCAGGTCTTTTTCCATCTGCGCCAGGTCATTGCGTTTTTCCGCCTGCATGGCGCGGGTGTACAGCAGGTTCAAGTCGTCCGGATATTGCAGCAAGGCTTGCTGGAGGATTTTCCAGGCGCGATCGCCCTGCTTGTTGGCCGACAAGGTCTCGGCCTGGATCAGGTACAGCTGGATCGCGTAGTCCGGTTCGGCATCCCTTGCGGCAGCCAGGCGTTTTTCCGCCTCGTCGGTGCGGCCGTTGTTCATCAGGATATCGGCCTGGCGCAGTTGCGCCGGCAGGTAGTCATTGCCGGCGCCGACCTGGGCGTATTCAAGCAATGCAGCCTGCGGGTCGTTACGCTCTTCAGCGATACGGCCCAGGTTCAGGTGCGCCGAATCCACGTGGCTCTCGCGGGCGATCAGGTCTTCCAGGTAACCCTTGGCCTCATCCCAGGCCTTGGCTTCCAGGCACACCAGCGCCAGGGAGTAGCGCAATTCGTCATCGTCCGGGTATTGCTGCACGAGGTTGGCGAACTGCACCTTGGCGTCTTCCATGCGGTCCTGTTCGACCAGCATGCGGGCATAGGTCAGCAGCAGGCGCTTGTCGCCCGGGTACTTCTTGATGCTTTTTTCCAGCAGCGGAATCGCTTCCTTGCCGCGGTTGAGGTTTTGCAGCAGGCGGGCACGCAGCAGGATCGGCGCGATCTCGCCCTCTTCCGGCGGGTGTTGCTCCAGCAGCTTCAGCGCAGCCTCGGGCTCATCATCCTGTTGCAACAACAGCGCCTTGCCGAAAATCAGCTGGCTGTTGTTCGGGTGTTTTTGCAGCAGGCGGTCGAAACTCTTCATCAGGCCGTTGCGGGTGTCCTGATCGGTGTCGGCGGCCGACAGCGCGAGGAAGTCGAAATGCGTGTCGCCCTTGCCCTGCAGGACCTTCTCCATATACACCATGGAGTCGTCATAGCGCCCGGCGCGGGCCAGTTGAATGGCCGCTGCCCGTTGCGCCTCGAGATCGTCCGGGGCGTTTTTCGCCCAGATCAGCGAGGAGTCCAGGGCCGCCTGATCGGCGCCCAGGTACTCGGCGATGCGAAACGCCCGCTCCGAAATCCCCGGATCCTGAGTATTGATGGCCTGGGTCACGTAGTTATCCAGGGCAATGTCGAAACGATTGCGCTGGCCGGCCAGCTCCGCGCTCAGCAGGCTGAAGATCGTCTCTTCACTGAACGAGGAATAAACCTTGGGCTTTTCAGGGGCGGGGGTGCTGTCTTCTACCGGCGGCGTACCGTCCGGCGACACGGGTGCCATGGCCTGGCAGCCGCTGAGAAAGACAAAAGCAAGGAGCAACGCGGAAGATCTATTCATATAGGAAGAGGACGACTAACCTGCGGTCGGATCATCATGACACAAGCCTTCGGCCAAACATAACCGTGTAGGAGCGAGCTTGCTCGCGAAGAACCAGAGGACAACGCGTTTTATCCCGTAAGCCAGCGTTATCGTTAACGACCATCGCGAGCAAGCTCGCTCCTACAGATGGCCTTTATAGGCGTAAGCTACTAGGACAATAGCCTACGGTGGTTGTTCTGAATCATTCGAAGTAGGACAATTGTCGGCTTCCCGACATCATCAGCGATATTGAATGGCCTTCCTTGCACTCGGTATTAACCACAAGACTGCTTCTGTAGACGTCCGCGAGCGCGTGGCTTTTACTCCCGAGCAGTTGGTTGAGGCCTTGCAGCAGCTCTGCCGGCTCACCGACAGTCGCGAAGCTGCGATCCTTTCGACCTGTAATCGCAGCGAGCTCTATATAGAGCAGGAACATCTTTCAGCGGATGTGGTGCTGCGCTGGCTGGCCGATTACCACCATTTGAGCCTCGATGAGCTGCGCCAAAGCTCATATGTGCACGAAGAGGATGCGGCAGTTCGTCACATGATGCGCGTCGCCTCCGGGCTGGATTCGCTGGTGTTGGGCGAACCGCAGATTCTCGGCCAGATGAAGTCCGCCTACGCCGTGGCCCGCGAGGCCGGCACCATCGGCCCGCTGCTGGGGCGCCTGTTCCAGGCCACCTTCAACTCCGCCAAGCAGGTGCGCACCGACACCGCCATCGGTGAAAACCCGGTGTCCGTGGCGTTTGCCGCCGTCAGCCTGGCCAAACAGATTTTCAGTGACTTGCAGCGCAGCCAGGCCCTGCTGATCGGCGCCGGCGAGACCATCACCCTGGTCGCCCGCCACCTGCACGAGCTGGGCGTAAAGCGCATCGTCGTCGCCAACCGTACCCTGGAACGCGCCAGCATCCTGGCCGAGCAGTTCGGTGCCCACGCGGTGTTGCTTTCCGACATCCCGGCCGAGCTGGTGCGCAGCGACATCGTCATCAGCTCTACTGCCAGCCAGTTGCCGATCCTCGGCAAGGGCGCGGTGGAAAGCGCCCTGAAACTGCGCAAGCACAAGCCGATCTTCATGGTGGATATCGCCGTTCCCCGGGATATCGAGCCTGAAGTCGGCGAGTTGGACGATGTTTACCTCTACAGCGTCGACGACCTGCACGAAGTGGTCGCCGAAAACCTGAAGAGTCGCCAGGGCGCTGCCCAGGCTGCCGAGGAAATGGTCAGCACCGGTGCCGACGATTTCATGGTGCGCCTGCGTGAACTGGCGGCAGTGGACGTGCTCAAGGCCTACCGTCAGCAAGGCGAACGCCTGCGGGACGAGGAATTGATCAAGGCCCAGCGTATGCTCGCCAACGGCAGCAGCGCCGAAGACGTGCTGATGCAGTTGGCGCGCGGCCTGACCAACAAATTGCTGCATGCTCCCAGTGTCCAGTTGAAAAAGCTTACCGCCGAAGGCCGCCTCGATGCGCTGGCCATGGCCCAGGAACTCTTTGCCCTCGGTGAGGGCGCGACAGAAAGCTCTTCGGATAAAAAACCGCAATGAAAGCGTCACTGCTCAATAAACTGGACGTCCTTCAGGACCGTTTCGAAGAACTGACCGCCTTGCTCGGCGATGGCGAGGTCATCTCCGATCAGACCAAGTTCCGCACCTATTCCAAGGAGTACGCGGAAGTTGAGCCGATCGTGGGCACCTATAAACAGTTGCTCAAGGTTCAGGCTGACCTCGAAGGCGCCCAGGCGCTGCTCAAGGACAGCGACCCGGACATGCGCGAAATGGCCGTTGAAGAAGTGCGAGAGGCCAAGGACAAGCTGATCGAACTGGAAGGCGACCTGCAACGCATGCTGTTGCCCAAGGATCCGAACGACGGGCGCAACGTATTCCTTGAAATCCGCGCCGGCACCGGCGGTGACGAAGCGGCGATTTTCTCCGGCGACCTGTTCCGCATGTATTCGCGCTATGCCGAGCGTCGCGGCTGGCGTGTGGAGATTTTGTCCGAGAACGAAGGCGAACACGGCGGCTATAAAGAAGTCATCGCCCGGGTTGAGGGCGAGAATGTCTACGGCAAACTGAAGTTCGAATCCGGCGTGCACCGCGTGCAGCGGGTGCCGGCCACGGAATCCCAGGGCCGTATCCACACCTCGGCGTGCACCGTGGCCGTGTTGCCCGAGCCCGACGAGCAGGAAGCCATCGAGATCAACCCCGCAGACCTGCGGGTCGACACCTACCGCTCATCGGGCGCCGGTGGCCAGCACGTCAACAAGACTGACTCGGCGATCCGTATCACTCACTTGCCTTCGGGCATCGTGGTGGAGTGCCAGGAAGAACGTTCCCAGCACAAGAACCGTGCGCGGGCCATGTCCTGGCTGTCGGCCAAGCTGAATGACCAGCAGACCAGCGCCGCCGCCAATGCGATTGCCAGCGAACGTAAGTTGCTGGTGGGCTCGGGCGACCGTTCCGAGCGCATTCGTACCTACAACTTTGCCCAGGGCCGGGTCACCGACCACCGCGTCAACCTGACGCTGTACTCCCTGGACGAAATCCTCGCCGGTGGCGTCGATGCGGTAATCGAGCCGTTGTTGGCCGAATACCAGGCCGACCAGCTTGCGGCGATAGGTGAATAAATGACCATTATTGCCAGTTTGTTACGCGCCGCCGACCTGCCGGACTCGCCGACTGCGCGCCTGGACGTGGAATTGTTGCTGGCCGCTGCCTTGGGCAAGTCCCGCAGCTACCTGCACACCTGGCCGGAAAAAATCGTCAGCAGTGAACACGCGCTGACCTTTGCCGACTACCTGCAACGCCGTCGTGCCGGCGAGCCCGTGGCCTACATCCTCGGCCAGCAAGGCTTCTGGAAGCTCGACCTGGAAGTGGCACCGCACACGCTGATCCCGCGTCCGGAAACCGAGATGCTGGTGGAAGCCGCCCTGGAATTGCTGCCTGCCACACCGGCCAAGGTCCTGGACCTGGGCACCGGCAGCGGCGCGATTGCCCTGGCCCTGGCCAGCGAACGCCCGGCCTGGCAAGTCACGGCGGTCGACCGCGTGCTGGAAGCCGTGGCCCTGGCCGAACGCAACCGCCAGCGCCTGCACCTGAACAACGCCACGGTGCTGAACAGCCATTGGTTCAGTGCCCTCGAAGGCCACACTTACAACCTGATCATCAGCAACCCACCTTATATAGCCGACACCGACCCGCACCTGGTGGCCGGTGACGTGCGCTTTGAACCGGCCAGCGCGCTGGTATCCGGGCATGACGGCCTGGACGACCTGCGGCTGATCATCGCCCAGGCGCCTGCGCACCTCGACGCCGCGGGTTGGTTGCTGCTGGAACACGGTTACGACCAGGCGCCCGCCGTGCGCGACCTGCTGCTGGGGGAAGGCTTTGAAGAAGTCCACAGCCGCATCGACCTGGGCGGCCACGAACGCATTACGTTGGGACGCCGCCCGTGATGAACGACCAGGAGCTGTTGCGCTATAGCCGGCAGATTCTGTTGCAGCATGTCGACATCGAAGGTCAGTTGCGCCTGAAAAACAGCCGCGCGCTGATCGTCGGCCTGGGTGGCCTCGGTTCGCCGGTGGCGCTGTACCTGGCGGCGGCGGGGGTGGGTGAGCTGCATTTGGCGGATTTCGACACTGTCGACCTGACCAACCTGCAACGCCAGATCATTCACGACACCGACAGCGTCGGCCTGAGCAAGGTCGACTCGGCGATTCGCCGCCTGAGCGCGATCAATCCTGACATACAGCTGGTTGCCCATCGCAGCGCGCTGGATGAGGATTCCCTCGCGGCCGCCGTGGCGGTGGTCGATGTGGTACTGGATTGCAGCGACAACTTCTCCACCCGCGAAGCGGTCAACGCTGCGTGTGTCGCTGCCGGCAAGCCTTTGGTGAGCGGTGCGGCGATTCGCCTCGAAGGCCAGCTGTCGGTGTTCGACCCTCGTCGCGCCGAAAGCCCCTGCTACCACTGTTTATACGGGCACGGCAGCGACGCCGAACTGACCTGCAGCGAAGCCGGTGTCATCGGCCCGCTGGTGGGTTTGGTCGGCAGCCTGCAAGCCCTGGAAGCCTTGAAATTGCTGGCCGGTTTCGGCGAGCCGCTGGTGGGGCGGCTGTTGTTGATCGACGCCCTGACCACGCGTTTTCGCGAGTTGCGGGTCAAGCGCGATCCCGGCTGCAGCGTCTGCGGTAGCCAACATGGTTAAGGATGCGCCGATTGGTGTGTTCGACTCCGGTGTCGGCGGCCTGTCGGTGCTGGACGAAATCCAGCGCCTGCTGCCCCATGAGTCGCTGCTGTACGTGGCGGATGGCGGGAATATCCCCTACGGCGAGAAAACCCCGGCGTTCATCCTCGATCGTTCGCGACAGGTGGCGGCGTTCTTCCGTGAGAAGGGCGCCAAAGCGTTTGTGATTGCCTGCAACACGGCGACCGTTGCGGCGGTTGCCGATTTGCGCCAGGACTATCCCGACTGGCCATTGGTGGGCATGGAACCGGCAGTCAAACCCGCGGCTGCCGCGACCCGCAGTGGCGTCGTCGGCGTGCTGGCGACCACCGGCACCCTGCAAAGCGCCAAGTTCGCCGCCTTGCTCGACCGCTTCGCCACCGATGTGCGGGTGATCACCCAACCCTGCCCGGGCCTGGTGGAGCTGATCGAAACCGGCGACCTGGACAGCCCGGCCCTGCGCCTGCTGTTGCAAGGCTACGTGGAGCCGCTGATTGCGGCCGGTTGCGACACCATCATCCTCGGCTGCACCCACTACCCGTTCCTCAAGCCCCTGCTCGCCGAGATGCTCCCGCCGACGATCATTTTGATCGACACCGGGGCGGCAGTAGCGCGTCAATTGCAGCGTCTTTTGAGTGATCGCGAACTGCTGGCCACTGGCAATCCGCCGCCTGTACAGTTCTGGACCAGCGGCGATCCGCAGCATCTAAGAAATATCCTACCGACCCTATGGAAATCTCCCGGAGTTGTGCGTAGTTTTGGCGTGTGAAAAAAACGTGAAATAACGCCTTTATCCGCTGAACTTCTGGCTATACGGCAGCTTCTATAGCAAGTTAGCCGGTACAAAATCATACAACTTCGTTCGGAAGGGATGTTTCTCTATGAAGCGCTTGTTCTGTTTGGCTGCGATTGCGGCCGCAATGTTGGGGCACTCTTTTTCCGCACAGGCGGCAGGCCTGGAACTTGGGGTGGGAAGTACGAGCGATTCGACCATGACCTATCGGTTGGGGCTGACCTCGGACTGGGATAAAAGCTGGTGGCAGACCGATACGGGGCGCGTGACCGGGTACTGGAGCGGCGCCTACACCTACTGGGACGGTGACAAGCGGGCCAGCGTCAGCAGCCTGTCGTTCTCACCCGTGTTTGTGTATGAGTTTGCCGGGGAGAGGGTGAAGCCGTACATCGAGGCCGGCGTGGGTGTGGCCGTGTTCTCCCGCACGCGGGTAGAAGACAACAATATCGGCCAGGCTTTCCAGTTTGAAGACCGGCTGGGCTTTGGCTTGCGCTTTGTCGGTGGCAGTGAAGTGGGGATTCGGGCCACCCATTACTCCAATGCCGGGATCAGCAGCAATAACGATGGTGTAGAGAGTTATTCGCTGCACTACACGCTGCCGTTGTAGTTTTTTAAGCACACTGCAAAACCATTGTGGGAGCGGGCTTGCTCGCGAAAGCGGTATATCAGCCACGAATCAGTTGACTGACACACCGCTTTCGCGAGCAAGCCCGCTCCCACATTTGCTACTCATTGGTTCCGAAATCAGCGATACACCGTCGCAATCCCCTGGCGCTCATCGATGCACTCCGGCGCGCCCATCTCGAATTCCCGGCAGATCAGCGGCCGCTTCTCGTAAATCGTGCACATCATCGTGTCGCGGTCCAGCGCCGCGCACCAGCCGTCATCCAGGCGCAGCATGACTTCGCCGCCCCAATCGTCGGTATCGATAAAGCGATCGGGCACGCCGGTGTCGGTGATCAGCATGACTTCCAGCTGGCAGCAGCACGCGGCGCAGGTGGAGCAGGTGACGGCAGGTTCGGCGATTTGGGTATGGGGGATGTTGGTCATAGGCGCGCAGTGTAAGGCAAGCGGCTCATAGGTGTGTGAAAGGCCTGACGGACGTCAATGTGCCAACTGCCTGGCGACCCAATGCAACAACGGAAAAATCATCCCCCAGAGTAACGCCAGGCCGATGACGGTCGGCACGGTGCCATAGCCGAAACTCACCCCCGCCAGTTGGCTGCCCGCGTAATAGGACAACGGCCCGCCCACCGCCCCCAACAAGCTCGCACGCCACCAGGGCTGCGCGCTCCAGGCCAGGCAATGGCGCAGCGTAGTCGCCAGCAATGCCCACAACAGGATCAGCCACAATGGCGCCAACGGCCCGGGCAGGCTGAAATGAAACACGCCGAATGCACGTAGCACGGTGTCGATCACGGTGCCCAACAAGGTGACGGCAACAATCACCTGGCCTTCCGCTGACCACGAACTTATCCACAGCAGGTGGATTACCAGCACCGCCAACCCCACCAACAGCCACAGACTGTCGCCGCCCAGCACACAGGCAAACCAGCCGCACTGGAACAGCACGGCATTTGCCAGTGGTTTAAGCATCAAAGCGCCCGAGCAGTGGCTGGGTCAGCGCCGCCGGCTTGGCCAGCAGCATCTGCGCGGTGCCGATGGTGCGCTCCATAAAGCCGCCTTCGCAGTAGCACAGGTAAAACTCCCACAGCCGCAGGAAGTATTCGTCGTAGCCCATTTCCGTCAGGCGGCTGTGGGCGCGACGAAAGTTCTCATGCCACAGGCGCAGGGTTCGCGCGTAGTGCAGGCCGAAGTCCTCCATGTGCAGCAGGTTCATGTCAGTGTCGCGGCTGACGACCTCCAGCATCTTCTGTACACAGGGCAGGGCGCCGCCGGGGAAGATATAGCGCTGGATAAAATCCACGCTGCTCTTGGCTTGTTCGTAGCGCTGCTCGCGAATGGTGATCGCTTGCAGCAACATCAGGCCGTTGCTCTTGAGCAACTGCGCGCACTGTTTGAAATAGGTCGGCAGGAAGCGGTGGCCCACGGCTTCGATCATCTCGATCGACACCAGCTTGTCGTACTGCCCGGTCAGGTCGCGGTAGTCCTCCAGCAGCAACGTCACCTGATTCTGCAAACCCAGGGCCTCGATGCGTTTTTCAGTGTAGGCAAACTGCTCTTTGGACAGGGTCGTAGTGGTGACCTTGCAGCCGTACTGCTGCGCGGCATAAATCGCCATGCTGCCCCAGCCGGTGCCGATTTCCAGCAGGTGGTCGGACGGTTTCAGCGCGAGCTTCTGGCAGATGCGTTCCAGTTTGTTCAGTTGTGCCTGTTCCAGTGTGTCATCGGCGGTGAGGAACTGCGCGGCCGAATACATCATGGTCGGGTCGAGGAATTCCTCGAACAGGTCGTTGCCCAGGTCGTAGTGGGCGGCAATGTTTTTCTGCGAGCCCTTGCGCGTATTGCGGTTGAGCCAGTGCAGGCCCTGGGTGAAGGGCCGCGCCAGTTTGGCCAGCCCACCTTCCAGCGCATCCAGCACGTCGAGGTTGCTGACCATCACCCGTACCACGGCGGTCAGGTCCGGGCTGCTCCAGTAACCATGGATAAATGCCTCGCCGGCGCCGATGGAGCCGTTGGCCGCCACCAGCCCCCACACGGCTGAATCGAGGATCTGGATCTCCCCCAGCAGGTGCGCTTCCCGTGCGCCGAAGACTTGCCGTTCGCCGTCCTCGATCACCACCAACTGGCCGTGGCGCAGTTGGCCGAGCTGGCGCAGCACGGCTTTGCGCAGCAGCGCGGCGGTCATGCCGTTGACGTTCAAGCGGTTGGATTTGACCGATAAGCTAGGGGATTTCATGGCGGCGATCCTTGGTGTAACCGACTGCGGTGCGAGAAGCGCCTTCGGCGGCGTGATGGGAAAAAATCGGCGTGCGTTTAAGCAAGAGGCGCAAGGCCTGCCAATAAATGGCCAGGCAGGTCTTGGCGGTCATCCACGGGAAGCGCCACAGGTAGCGGTGCAGGCTGGCGCGGTTCAGGGCTTCGCGTTGCAGGCTTAAGGTGGCGTCAAAGACTTTCAGTTCGCCCTGCCAGTCGGCCATGTGCACGCCGAGCCTGGCGGCGGGCGGGCTGAAGCTCATGCGGTATTCCAGGTCCCGGGGCAAGAACGGCGACACATGAAACGCCTTGGCCACGGCGAAGTGCTGATGCTCACCGGCAGGCAGCGCCTGGGCCGGCAGCACGTAGTGATAGCGCTCGCGCCACGGGGTGTTGGTCACTTCACAAAGGATCGCGGCCAGCGTTCCGTCGGCCTCGAAGCAGTAGAAGAAACTCACCGGGTTAAAGGCCAGGCCCCAACTGCGGGCCTGGGTCAGCAGGCAGATAACGCCCGAGGGGATGCGCCCCAGGGCCTTGCCGACTTCTTGGCGTACGGCATCGGTCAAGCTCATGCCGTGACGGGTCAATTCACGCAGGTAATCCTGCTGGCGAAACGCGAACGGCGCCCAGCGCTCGCCCGCCAATGGCGACAAGCCGAACACTTCGTCCTGTTCGCTGAGGTCCAGGTACAGCAGGCCGATCCGGTACCGAAAGGCATGGCCCTTTGGCGTAAACCGCCGATGGGCGATCCAGCCGCTGTACAGGGCGCTGTTCACAGGATTTCCCCGAACGCCTTGGCCACGCGCAATGCGCTGACCACGCCGTCTTCGTGGAAACCGTTGGCCCAGTAGGCGCCGCAATAATAGGTGTGCTGCGCGCCGTGCAGTTCTTCCCAGCGCGCTTGGGCGGCCACAGCGGCCAGGCTGTATTGCGGGTGGGCGTAGGTGTAGCGGGCGAGGACTTTGAGCGGGTTGATCAGCGCCGTTTGGTTGAGGCTCACGCAAAAGGTGGTGGTGCTGTCGATGCCTTGCAGGATGTTCATGTCGTAGGTCACCGCCGCCTGTTTTTGCGCGCGGCCATCCAGGCGGTAATTCCAGCTGGCCCAGGCCAGTTTGCGGTCGGGCAGCAGACGGGTATCGGTGTGCAGGACGACGTCATTGTCGGCGTAGGGCAGGGCGCCAAGGATCTGTTGCTCGGCCAGGCTCGCATCCCCCAGCAAGGCCAGGGCCTGGTCGCTGTGGCAGGCGAACACCACCTTGTCGAATGCCTCGCTGCCGGCGGCGCTGTGGATAACTGCGCCGATGGCTGAACGCTCAACCCGGGTGACCGGGCAATTGAGGCGGATATTTTCGCGGAAGGACTGGGTCAGCGGTTCGATATAGCGGCTGGAACCGCCTTCGATCACGCACCACTGCGGCCGGTTGCTCACCGACAACAAGCCATGGTTCTTGAAGAACCGCACGAAGAATTGCAGGGGAAACCCGAGCATGTCAGCCAGGGACATCGACCAGATCGCCGCGCCCATCGGCACGATGTAGTGCTGGATAAATCGCTGGCCGTAGCCGCCCGCTTGCAGGTACTCGCCCAGGGTCATCTCGGCGCTGATGCGTTGCTCTTGCAGGTCCAGGGGCGCGTGGCGGTTGAAGCGCAGGATATCGCGCAACATGCCCCAGAACCCCGGCGACAGAATATTCCGGCGCTGGGCAAACAGGCTGTTGAGGTTGTTGCCGTTGTACTCGAACCCGGCGTTCGGGTCGCACACCGAAAAGCTCATCTCGGTGGGTTTGTACGTCACGCCAATTTGCCCCAGCAGCTTGATGAAGTTGGGATAGGTCCAGTCGTTGAACACGATAAAGCCGGTGTCCACCGCATGGCTTTTGCCTTCCACCGTGACATTCACCGTGTGAGTGTGCCCGCCGATGCGGTCGCCCGCTTCGAACAGGGTGATGTCGTGGCGGCGACTGAGCAGGTAGGCGCTGGTCAGCCCGGCAATGCCGCTGCCGATAATGGCGATCTTCACAGGTCGTCCTTTCTCGGCGGCGGGCTGCGCAGCATGCGTTTGCCAATGATCAACTGGACGCGGTTCGGCAGTTTCGACAGTGGCCACAAGGCGGCAATAAACAGGGCAGGGAAGGCAATTTCCAATGGGCGGTTTTGCAGCTTGGCGAAGATATGTCGCGCGGCCTTGTCCGCCGGCCAGCTCAAGGGCATCGGGAAGTCATTGCGGGCGGTCAGCGGCGTGTCGACAAACCCCGGGCTGACCACGGTGACGTCGATCCCTTCAGGCGACAGGTCGATACGCAGGGACTCGAACAGGTAACGCAGGCCGGCCTTCGACGCACCATAGGCTTCCGCCCTGGGCATCGGCAGGTAGGTCACGGCACTGGCCACACCGACCAGGTGCGGTGTATGACCGGCACGCAACAGTGGCAGCGCGGCCTCGATGCAGTAACTGCTGGCCAGCAGGTTGGTGCGCACCACGTGCTCGATGATCGAGGCGTCGAATTGCCTGGCATCCACGTATTCGCAGGTGCCGGCATTCAGGATCACCGTATCCAGCGAACCCCAGGCCACCGCGATGTGTTCACCGATCTCGCGTACGGTCTGGCTGTTGGTCAGGTCGCCGGCCACCACCAGCACTTGCCCGGGATATTGCTGGGCAAGCTGTTCCAGGGGCGCCTTGGAGCGGGAACTGAGGGCCACATGGGCACCGCTTTCGAGCAGCGTCTTGGCCAGTTCGGCACCGATGCCGCTGCTGGCACCGGTCAACCAGTAACGACGTGGAAGGTTAAGGCTCATCCCATTCTCCTTTTCAGCCAGCTGACCACACCGCCAAGGACCGGCACGTGTTCATACAGCAACTGTCCAGCGTCAAAATAATCCCGGTGGCGATACACCTTGTCGCGCCACAGCAGGTGCGAGCAGCCTTCCACACGAATCACTTCGCCCTTGGCCAGGCGCGGGTGGCAGAAGCTCATTTTCCAGCGCAGGTAGCCTTCGCCTTCCGCCACTTGATCAAAGCCATGGAAGTCAAAGCGCAACTGGGTAACGTTGTCGTACAGCTCGGCGAAGTAGCGGTGCAACGCCGGCAGCCCGTGCACCTCGTGCAGTGGGTCGGTGAAACTGATGTCCTGGCTGTACAGGCCGTCGAGCAGGTGCAGGTTGTGCTTGTCCACACTGGCGAACACCTGGGCGAAGCGGCGCAGGAAATCACTCATAAGCACCTCCGACCGCCTGGCGTGAAGGCAGGCTGCGGAAAGCGGCGAGGGCGCGCTCGCGGGATTTTTTCAAATCGACGATAGGACGAGGATAGTCGGCCACACCAAACAGGCCGCCCACGGCGTCGGGGTTGTGCACTTCCTTTTTGTTCAGCGCCGCCAGTTGCGGCAGCCAGTGCTTGATAAACACACCTTCGCCGTCGAATTTTTCCGATTGGCTCAAGGGGCTGAAAATCCGGAAGTACGGGGCCGAGTCGGTGCCGGTGGACGAGCTCCACTGCCAGCCACCGTTGTTGGCTGCCAGGTCGCCGTCGATCAGGTGACGCATGAAAAAGCGCTCGCCTTCGCGCCAGTCGATCAGCAGGTTTTTGGTCAGGAACATCGCCACCACCATGCGCAGGCGATTGTGCATCCAGCCGGTTTCCAGCAGCTGGCGCATGGCGGCGTCGATGATCGGCAGGCCGGTGCGTGCTTCCTGCCACGCTTTCAAGTCTTCCGGGCTGTTGCGCCAGGCCACAGCTTCGGTCTCCGGGCGGAATGCGCGGTGGCGCGAGACCCGTGGGTAGCCCACCAGAATATGTTTGTAGAACTCGCGCCACAGCAGCTCGTTGATCCAGGTAATCGCGCCGATGTCGCCGCTTTCGAATTCACCCTGGTTGCTTTGCAGCGCGGCATGCAGGCATTGGCGCGGTGAGACCACGCCTGCTGCAAGGTAGGCCGAAAGCTGGCTGGTACCGGGCTTGGCCGGGAAGTCGCGTTCGTCCTTGTAGTAGCTGATTTGTGCGTCGGCGAACTGGTCGAGACGGCGCCGGGCTTCGGCTTCGCCGGCAGGCCACAGGGCGCGCAAGGCTTCGCTCGGGGTAGCGAAGCCCTCGACGTGATCCGGAACCTCGTCGCTTTTGAGTGTGAGCGGTGCCTGCGCCTTGGGAGTGGCGACCAAACGCGGCAAGGCGCCATGCAGGCGGCTGTAGCAGACCTTGCGGAACTGGCTGAATACCTGGAAGTAGGTGCCGGTCTTGGTCAGCACGCTGCCGGGCTGGAAAAACAACTGGTCCAGATAGGTGTGGAACGTGATGCCTTGAGCTTCGAGGGCCTTGGCCACGGCGGCGTCGCGGCGCTCTTCGTGGATGCCGTATTCGTCATTGACGTGCACCGACTCCACCGACAGTTCCTGGCACAGGCCTGCCAGGACTTCAGGTGCTTGATCCCAAGTGTCGGCATGGCGGATCAATAACGGAATGTTCAACTCGCGCAGCGCTGAGCTCAAGCGCTGCAGGTTGCGCAGCCAGAAATCGACCTTGCACGGCGCGTCATCGTGGGCCAGCCATTGCCCGGGGCTGATCAGGTAGACGGCCGCTGTCGGGCCACGCTGTGCGGCGGCGGCGAGGGCGGTGTTGTCATGTAGGCGCAGGTCGGTGCGCAGCCAGATCAAGTGCATTTAAATAAGTCCACGCTGGATCAGTACCTGATGGGCCGACAACGGGTCTTCGGCCAGGAGCAATTCAGGAATCTCTTGGGTTAATACGGACAGCTCCGCCTGGTGGATGCATACCGTTGGTCCGGTTATCAGTTTTGGGCAACTGAAGCCGCTCAACAGTTTGCCCAGCACCGAGGTATGGAGTGCCTTGCTCGAATACAGCAGTACCGCACGGGGTTGCAGATGCTCGACGGCCAGGGCCAGTTCGCCCACCGGCAATGGCCAGTCGAAAACTTCCACCGGGCAATCGGCGCTGCTGGCGAGCCAGGCGGTGAGCCACAGGTGCGGCTCCAGCGGCATGTCGGAATGGTTGATCAGCAGCAGGGGGGCGCCGTTGAGCTGGCGGTTGTTGTGATACATCCGCGCACCGAATTTGCTGCGCAGCCAGGAATAGAAAAATACCCGTTCCATTTGCGCGCCGAACTGGCCTTGCCAGCGCAGCTCAAGCTCCTTGAGTAACGGCAATAACAGTTGCTCGCACAAGGTGCGCGGCGGGTACAGCGCCATGGCCTGGTTGAAGGCATCATCCACCCGGCGCTCGGCCAGTTCGCTGATGGCCTGCACCAGGTGCTGGCGGCGGTTGTGCCATTCGTTTTCCACCGGCGGCTCGCTGGTGGCTTGCGCGGTGTCGATCAGGCTCTTGACCTGGCTGACCGGCACACCGCGGTTGAGCCAGGTCAGGATGGTATGGATGCGTTGCACGTGCTCGGCACTGAACAGGCGGTGCCCCTTGGGCGTGCGCTGGGGCACGATCAGGCCGTAGCGGCGCTCCCAGGCGCGCAAGGTCACGGCGTTGACGCCGGTCTGGCGCGCCACTTCGCGGATCGGCAGCCAGCCTTGGTCGATGGCCTCGGCGATGTCTTCGCCAGGTTCTTGCAGGGGAAAAGTCATAGGTTAAATCGCATTACGCAGGCTGAGGTTTTCCGGGTGCGGTTGCAGGTAGGCCTGCTGCGCGATATAGCGGTCCGGATGCTGGCGAAAGTGGTGCTTGAGCAGCGTCAGCGGTACCACCAGCGGCACGATGCCCTGGCGGTATTGGCTGATGATGGTCTGCATTTCCTGTTTGTCTTCGGCGCTGATGGCTTGCTTGAGGTAGCCGCTGATGTGTTGCAGCACGTTGGTGTGGGTGCCGCGTGTGGCGCACTGGGTCAGGGCGCTCATCAGTTCGCTGAAGTAGCCGGCGGCCAAGGCGCCCAGGTCGACGTCCCTGGGCATGCTGCCCAGCAAGTTGCCGAGGCTTTTGTAATGCACCGGGCTGTGGGCCATCAGCAGGTATTTGTAGCGCGAGTGAAATTCCAGCAGGCGGTGACGGGTCAGGCCTTCGGCGAGCAGTTGCTGCCAGGTGGCGTAGACGAACACCCGGGTCAGGAAGTTTTCCCGCAGCACCGGGTCATTCAGCCGACCGTCTTCTTCCACCGGCAGGTTGGGGTGGCGCGCACAAAATGCCTGGGCGTAGATGCCGCGCCCGCCGCCGTCGATGGGCATGCCGTTGTCCTGATAGACCTTGACCCGCTCCAGGCCGCAGGACGGGGATTTCTGCATGAAGATGTAACCGCAGAGGTCGGTGTGTTCAGCAGCCATTTGCTGGCCGTAATCGTCCAGCGGCTGGGTCACGTTAAGTTCGCGGTTTACGGTGCCAACGGCCTGTGGATTGAGCGGGTCGCCCACCAGGCGAATCGGTTCGCGGGGGATGCCCAGGCCAATGGCGACTTCAGGGCACAGCGGCACGAAGTCGAAATAATCGGCCAGGGTCTGGCTACACAGCTGGGATTGTTTATGCCCGCCGTTGAAGCGCACGTTCTCGCCCAACAGGCAGGCGCTGATGGCGATTTTCGGTTTGCCGGTGGCGGGCAGGGTGCTGGACATGGCCAAACCTCGATGAAATTCCTGTACAGAGTTAAATTTCTGTACAACTTAATCTCATCATAGGTTTGAAGCTGTACAAGTCAAATAATTTGTACAGGTATTTGCGGAATGGCTATTTCCAGCCGATTTTCCAGTCTTCGGCGTTTTGCAGGGTTTGCCAGGCCAGGCGCTGCACGCGATGGCTCATCACGGCTTCCAGCTCGATTTCCTGCACATCGCCTTCGTCATCACGCAGCAGTTTGGTCACCAGAAAATGTTTTTCCTTGTACTGCGGGCGGGCTGCTGTCCACTTCGACAGCAGCAGCTTGGCGGGATTGATGCGGTTCATCGCAGGTGCTCGATCAACCGCCGCGCCGCCTCCTGGCCGCTGAGCCACGCACCTTCCACGCGGCCTGACAGGCACCAGTCGCCACATACATACAGGCCCAGGTCGGCGTCGGCCAGCACGCCAAATTCATGGCTGGTGGACGGCCGCGCGTACAGCCAGCGGTGGGCGAGGGTGAAGGAAGGCGCCGGCATGGCGCTGTGCAGCAGTTCGGCGAAGGCGCCGTGCAGGTGTTCGATCACGGCTTCCTTGGACAGGTCCAGGTGTTGCTTGCTCCAGGTGCTGGTGGCGTGCAAAACCCAGGTGTCGAGGGTGGTGTCGCGCCCCGGTTTGCTGCGGTTGCGCGCCAGCCAGTCCAGCGGGCTGTCCTGGACGAAGCAGCCTTCCATGGGCGTATCCAGCGGCTTGTCGAAGGCCAGGGCAATGGCCCAGGTCGGGTCCATCTTGACCCCGGCGGCGACACTCGCCAGCTTGGGCGCAGCGGCCAGCAAGGCAGTGGCCTGGGGCGCCGGGGTGGCGATGATCACGTGGCTGAACGGGCCGTGGCTTTCGCCGTCGGCGTCCAGCAGGTTCCAGTGATGTTTACCCTGGAACACTTCGGTGATGCGGCAACCGAACTGCACCGGCAAGTCATCGAGCAGGGCGCGGGTGATCGCACTCATGCGCGGCGTGCCGACCCAGCGGATCTGTTCATCGGGGGAGGGCGTCAGTTGGCCGGACTTGAAGTTGTACAGCTGTGGCTTCCATTGCTCGGCGCAACCATTGGCCTGCCAGCGTTGCACCTCGTTGACGAAGCGCCGGTCGCGGGCGGTGAAGTACTGTGCGCCCATGTCCAGCGAGCCCGCATCGCTGCGCTTGCTGGACATGCGACCGCCACTGCCGCGGCTTTTATCGAAGAGTTGTACAACGTGCCCCGCGTCTTTCAACGCTCGGGCGGCGGAGAGACCGGCGATGCCGGTGCCAATGATCGCGATGGGAACAGTCATGGGAGGCCTCGTTTTACCGTTGGGTACAGACTACGCCGACACCAATAGCTGTACAATATTGTTTTTTGGTATAAGTTTTGGCGTACCTGATCGTTTGGCGTGACCTATGGTTAAACCTGAAGGTTTAACCAGCGTTGCGCCCGATTAAAACATCCCTGTTTATAAAATAGACTAACGGTGGTCGGCGAACGTTACACGAGGAACAACTCATGCACATTTTGCTGACCGGCGGTACCGGTTTGATCGGCCGTCAACTTTGCCAATACTGGCTTGCCAAGGGCCATCGCCTCACGGTCTGGAGCCGCCATCCCGAACAAGTGGCTAAATTGTGCGGCGCCCAGGTGCGTGGCGTCGCCCGCCTGCAAGACATAAACGAGGCGGTGGACGCGGTGGTCAATCTGGCCGGCGCGCCGATTGCCGACCGGCCCTGGACGCATAAACGCAAGGCGCTGTTGTGGAGCAGCCGTATCGGCCTCACCGAAACGCTGCTGGCCTGGCTTGAGGGCCTTGAACACAAACCGGCGGTGTTGATCTCCGGTTCCGCGGTGGGCTGGTACGGCGACGGTGGTGAGCGCGAGCTGACCGAAGACAGCGGCCCGGTGCAGGACGATTTCGGCAGCCAGTTATCCATTGCCTGGGAAGAAACCGCCCAGCGTGCCGAGGCATTGGGCATCCGCGTGGTGCTGGTGCGTACCGGGCTGGTGCTGGCGGCGGAGGGCGGCTTTTTGTCGCGGCTGTTGCTGCCGTTCAAACTGGCGCTGGGCGGGCCTATCGGCAATGGTCGGCAGTGGATGCCATGGGTCCATATAAAGGATCAAATCGCCCTGATTGATTTTCTTCTGCACAAGACCGATGCCAGCGGTCCTTATAATGCCTGCGCGCCACACCCGGTACGCAACCTGGAGTTCGCCAAGACCCTGGGCAAGGTGCTGCACCGCCCGGCGTTCATGCCCATGCCGGCGTTTGCATTGCGTATCGGCCTGGGCGAGTTGTCCGGTTTGTTGCTGGGTGGCCAGCGGGCTTTGCCGCAGCGGCTGTTGGCGGCCGGTTTCACTTTCCAGTTCACTGAGTTGCATGCGGCCCTGGACGACTTGTCCAGCCGCCTCTAGAGATAGGATGTTGCATGACGGATCACGCGTTGTTACTGGTCAACCTGGGTTCACCGGCGTCCACTTCGGTGGCGGATGTGCGCAGCTACCTCAATCAGTTCCTGATGGACCCTTACGTCATTGACCTGCCATGGCCGGTTCGGCGTTTGCTGGTGTCGCTGATCCTGATCAAGCGCCCGGAGCAATCGGCCCATGCCTACGCCTCGATCTGGTGGGACGAAGGCTCGCCGCTGGTAGTTCTTAGCCGTCGCTTGCAACAACAGATGACTGCACAGTGGACCCAGGGGCCGGTGGAGTTGGCCATGCGCTATGGCGAGCCGTCGATTGAAAGCGTACTGACCCGGCTGGCGTCCCAAGGCATCCAGAAAGTGACCCTGGCGCCGTTGTACCCGCAGTTTGCCGACAGCACCGTGACCACGGTAATCGAAGAGGCCCGGCGCGTGGTGCGGCACAAAAAGCTGGCGATCGAGTTTTCGATTCTGCAGCCGTTCTACGATGAACCGGAGTACCTGGACGCCTTGGCCAACAGCGCCAGAGCCTATGTGGAAGAGGATTTCGATCACCTCCTGCTGAGCTTTCATGGGTTGCCCGAGCGCCACCTGAAAAAGCTCGACCCTACGGGGCAACACTGCTTCAAGGACGCCAACTGCTGCCAGAACGCCTCTCCCGAGGTGCTTGCCACGTGCTATCGCGCGCAGTGTTTCAGCGTTGCGCGGGATTTTGCCGAGCGCCTTGGCTTGCCGGATGGCAAATGGTCGGTGGCGTTCCAGTCGCGGCTGGGCCGGGCCAAGTGGATCGAACCGTACACCGAGGCACGCCTTGAAGCGTTGGCTCAGCAGGGCGTGAAGAAGCTGCTGGTGATGTGCCCGGCGTTTGTTGCGGACTGCATCGAGACACTGGAGGAAATTGGTGATCGCGGCCTGGAGCAATTCCGCGAGGCGGGGGGCGAGGAGTTGGTGTTGGTGCCGTGCCTGAACGATGACCCGCAGTGGGCGGCGGCGCTCAATACCCTGTGTGAAAGAGCGCCGGTCGCGCTGTAGTCAAGCCGGGTGAGGCCTGAGTGTGGGAGCGGGCTTGCTCGCGAAGGCGGTGGGTCAGTGAATGAAGATGGCGACTGACACACCGCCTTCGCGAGCAAGCCCGCTCCCACATTGACTGTGCCCACTTTGGATTTGCGGTGTTACTCGTGATGCGGCTCGCCCAGGAAGGTCAGGGAGCTGGAAGGAGCGCTGGTTGCGCTGTAATCAAGCCGAGTGAGGACTGAATGTGGGAGCGGGCTTGCTCGCGAAGACGGTGGGTCAGTTAATGAAGATGGCGACTGACACACCGCTTTCGCGAGCAAGCCCGCTCCCACATTGACTGTGCCCACTTTGGATTTGCGGGGTTACTCGTGATGCGGCTCGCCCAGGAAAGTCAGGGAACTGGAAAGAGCGCCGGTTGTACTGTAATCAAGCCGAGTGAGGACTAAATGTGGGAGCGGGCTTGCTCGCGAAGACGGTGGGTCAGTTAATGAAGATGGCGACTGACACTCCGCCTTCGCGAGCAAGCCCGCTCCCACATTGACGGTGCCCACTCTGAATTTTCGGTGTTACTCGTGATGCGGCTCGCCCAGGAAGGTCAGGGAGCTGGAAGGAGCGCCGGTTGCACTGTAATCAAGCCGAGTGAGGACTGAATGTGGGAGCGGGCTTGCTCGCGAAGACGGTGGGTCAGTTAATGAAGATGGCGACTGAAACACCGCTTTCGCGAGCAAGCCCGCTCCCACATTGACTGTGCCCACTTTGGATTTGCGGGGTTACTCGTGATGCGGCTCGCCCAGGAAAGTCAGGGAACTGAACAGTCCGCGAGTCGCGACATCAGCATTGTCTTTGAGCTGGATTTCCACCTGCGCCGCAATCACATTCAATCCTTCATTTCTCACCAGCACCCGGGCGCGACCGTCTTTATCGGTCTCGGTGCTCAGGGTGTTCGGTGCGTTGCGATAGTCTCCGATCAGCTTGACTCCTGCCGCCGGCTTGCCATCCAGCAGCACCCGTACCGGCAGTGATTTACCCGGGCCGACCGTCAGCGGATCAACTTCCGGCAAGATCAGTAGCTTGATCTGATCCAGCTGCGGCAACTTCGCCCCCGGCTGGTAGATCGCCAGGCTGTACTTGAAGGTCTGGGTCGACTCAATCGCCCCCGGCACCTTGCTGCGGCCCTCGTTGATCCACTTCTTGTCAGGCGTCTGTGACCACATCCCGTTATCCAGGGCGACCGCCAGTACAGCCGGCGATTTGAGCGGCTTCAGGCGCGCATGGTCGGGCAGACGTTCCACGGTCACCGGGATCATTTTGCCGCTGGCGTCGTAGGCCCAGGCGCCGCTGATTTTCTGCGCCTTGAACGCGTTGTCTTCGGCGCCGTGGCCGTAGATCACTTCGATATTGCCGCGCCGTTGTTCGGTCCACAGCCCGTGGGCCGAGACTTGGGTGGCAAACAGCAGGCCGAGCACGGCCAGGGATTTGAAGGCTTGCATGGAGACGTCCTTTTACAGGTTGAGGGTCAGGCTGACGGTGAAGTTGCGCGGCTCGCCGGGATTGACCCAGTAATTGCTGTAGGAGCGCTCGTAGTACTTTTCGTCGAACAGGTTGTTGAGGTTCAGGCCCACGGTGACGTTGTCGCTGGCCTTGTAATGGGCCAGCAAATCGACGGTGTGGTAGGCCGGTAATTCAAAGCTTTTGCCGGCTTCACCGGAGCGATCGCCGACGTAGGTGAAGGCTGCGCCAAGGTCGGAGCCGCGCAGCAGGCCGTCCTGGAATTCATACACGCCGAGCAAGCTGGCGCTGCGTTTGGCTACGCCGAGAATCCGGCTGCCAGTGGGGATGGCTTTGTCGCCTTTGGTCACTTCGGCGTCGATGTAGGCAAAGGCGCCGATCACCCGTACGGCGTCAGTCACCTGGCCGGTCAGTTGCAGGTCAAAACCCTGGCTGCGGGCCTTGCCCATGGCGCGCTGTGTGTCGGTAGCCGGGTCCAGGGCCAGGACATTTTCTTTCTCGATATGGAAGGCGGCGAGGGTGGTGCTCAGGCGGTCGTCGAACAGCTCGCTCTTGATCCCGATTTCATACCCCACGCCTTCTTCCGGCTTGAAGGATTTGCCGCCGGCGTCCAGGCCATTGTTGGGTTTGAACGAGGTGGAGGCGTTGGCGAACAGGCCCACTTCAGGCGTCAGTTGGTAGAGCAGGCCGGCGCGTTGGGTCAGGGCGTCGTGGGTCTGCCGGCTTTTGGCATGGTTGCGGCTGAAGTCGTCGGTGCGCTGCTCGAAGTGTTCGAACCGCGCGCCGATCATCCCGCGCAGGCGGTCGGTGAAGATGATCTGGTCCTGCAGGTTCAGCGCCTGGCTTTTCACCTGTTCGAAAAAGTCAGTGCCGGAGCGCTTGCCGTTCGGTTTGGGCTGCCCATAGACCGGGTCATAGATGTCGATGGCGTAATCGCCGCCGGCGATGGCGGTCACCCGTTCTTTCTTGCGGTAGTCCTCGTACTCGGTGCCGATCAGCAATTCGTGCTGCCAACTGCCGATGTCGAACCGACCGCGCAGTTCGAGCTGGGTGATGCTGTCATGCCAACCGGTGGAGCGCTCGCGGTAGCGGCGGCTGAGGGTGTGGCCATCGGCATCCAGCGTGCGGTTTTCCGAGGCGTTGCCCCATAGGCTGCCTTGTTTGTAATGGCTGGCCAGTCGCAGTTGCCAGGCATCGTTGAGGTGATGCTCGAGGCTGGCTTGCAGGCGGTTGTTGTGGTTGCGGATATCGCCGTCGTCGGGTTCGCCGAGAAAGGTCGAGCGGGAGACGCCGCTCCAGCGGTTGTTGGGCGCGACGATGCCGCGGTCGAAAGTGGAGCGGTGACGCACGAATTCACTTTCCACCAGCAGGTGTGTGTCCGGGTCCAGTTGCCAACTGATGGAGGGCGCGACGAAGACCCGTTTGGCCTCAACGTGGTTGCGGAAGCTGTGGTTGTCTTCCACCGCCAGGTTGACCCGCGATAACACGTTGCCCTCGCTGTCCAGCGGCGTGTTCACGTCCAGCGCGGTGCGGTAGCGGTCCCAACTGCCGGCGCTGGTCTGCAGTGTGGTGAAGGCCTCGTGCTGCGGCTTTTTGCTGACGATATTCACCGTACCGCCTGGGTCACCACGGCCATACAGGCTGGCGGCGGGGCCCTTGAGCACCTCGATGCGCTCGATATTCGCCGCGTCCGGCGTGCTCGGGTAACCGCGGTTGGCGCTGAAACCGTCCACGTAAAACTCTGACGTGGTGAAGCCGCGAACGCTGTATTCGTAGAGCGTCAGGCCGCCGAAGTTGTTCTGTTTGGACACGCCGCCGGCAAACTCAAGGGCACGCTCGACGTTGGTGCTGCCCAGGTCGTTGAGTACCGAAGCGGGAATCACGCTGATGGACTGTGGGATATCCCGCAAGGCGGTGTCGGTTTTTGTGGCGCTGGCGGAGCGGGTGGCGCGATAGCCCTTGACCGGGCCGGTGGCTGATTCGTACGCCTCGCTGGTGATGCGGGTGGCTTCCAGTTCAATGGTCGCGGTGTCTTCGGCGTAGGCCGGGTCCACCAGCAAACCCAGGGCGATTCCCGCCAGCGGGGCAAATCTTCGAGACGGCATGATAGAGCGTTCCAATAGCGATATTGAAACAATATAACATGACTAATGAGAATGAATTTCTTTTGAAATATTAGGTAACAGGAGCCCGCGAACGGGCTCCCGAAGCCGTTATTCCTCTTCTTTCACCGGTGCAGGCGGCGGACGCAGGCCGATTTCAGCCGACAGCTTGATTTCCTTGCCATTGCGCATCACCTGGATCGCCACCTTGTCGGTGGGTTTGATCCGCGCCACCTGGTTCATCGACTTGCGACCATCCCCGGCCGGCTCGCCGTCGATGCTGAGGATCACATCCCCCAGTTGCAGGCCGGCTTTCTGCGCCGGGCCGTCGCGGAAGATCCCGGCGACCACGATGCCAGGGCGCCCGGTCAGGCCAAACGACTCGGCCAGTTCCTTGGTCAGCGGCTGGACTTCAATCCCCAGCCAGCCACGAATCACCTGGCCATGCTCGATGATCGACTTCATCACTTCAGTGGCCAGCTTCACCGGAATCGCGAAACCGATGCCCTGGGAGCCGCCGGACTTGGAGAAGATCGCGGTGTTGATGCCGGTCAGGTTGCCGTTGGCATCCACCAGCGCGCCGCCGGAGTTGCCCGGGTTGATCGCCGCGTCGGTCTGGATGAAGTCTTCGTAGCTGTTGAGGCCCAACTGGTTACGCCCGGTGGCGCTGATGATGCCCATGGTCACGGTCTGGCCGACGCCGAAGGGGTTGCCGATGGCCAGCGCCACGTCACCTACGCGCAGCCCTTCGGAGCGCCCGATGGTGATCGAGGGCAGGCCTTTCAAATCGATTTTCAGCACCGCGAGGTCGGTTTCCGGGTCGCTGCCGACCACGCGGGCCAGGGTTTCCCGGCCATCACGCAGGGCCACCACAATCTGGTCGGCGCCGGTGGTCACGTGGTTGTTGGTGAGGATGTAGCCTTCCGGGCTCATGATCACACCGGAGCCGAGGCTGGATTCCATGCGCCGCTGCTTGGGCGAGTTGTCGCCGAAATAGCGACGAAACTGTGGGTCTTCAAACAGCGGGTGCGCCGGTTTGTTGATGACCTTGGTGGTGTACAGGTTGACCACGGCGGGGGCGGCGATCACCACTGCATCGGCGTAAGTCACCGGGCCTTGTACCACCGCGCTGGTTTGCGGTGCCTGTTGCAGGTTGACATCAAGGGTCGGCAGGCCGACCAGTTGTGGATAACGCTGAATAATCAGCATCGCGATCAGCACGCCAGCCAACAATGGCCATCCAAAAAAACGCAGTGCCTTGAGCATGAAGAAAAATCCTGACAGGTTGCAGGGGGCGGGAGAGCGCCCATAATGTCGCGCATTATACGAGGCCGTGAGCGCCTCTGAACGGGATATTTAGGAGTCTTTTATGGCCGTTGCCCTGAGCACCTTAGTCGAGGAAGCGGACCGCTACCTTAATAGTGCCAAAATCGCCGATTACTGCCCCAACGGCCTGCAGGTCGAGGGCCGACCGCAAGTGCTGCGCATCGTCAGCGGCGTGACCGCCAGCCAGGCATTGCTGGACGCGGCGGTCGAAGCCCAGGCCGACCTGGTGCTGGTGCACCACGGTTATTTCTGGAAAGGCGAAAGCCCGTGCATCACCGGCATGAAGCAGCGCCGCCTGAAAACCCTGCTCAAGCACGACATCAGCCTGCTGGCCTATCACTTGCCGCTGGACCTGCACCCTGAGGTCGGCAACAACGTGCAACTGGCCCGGCAACTGGACATCACCGTCGAAGGCCCGCTGGACCCGGACAACCTCAAGGTCGTCGGCCTGGTGGGTTCCCTGGCCGAGCCGGCGTCGCCCCGTGATTTTGCCCGCCGCGTGCAGGAAGCCATGGGCCGCGAGCCGCTGCTGATCGAAGGCAGCGAGATGATCCGCCGCGTGGGCTGGTGCACCGGTGGTGGCCAGGGCTATATCGACCAGGCGGTGCTCGCCGGGGTTGACCTGTACCTGAGCGGCGAAGCCTCGGAGCAGACCTTCCACAGCGCCCGGGAAAACGACATCAGCTTCATAGCGGCCGGGCATCACGCCACCGAACGGTATGGTGTACAGGCGTTGGGTGATTACCTGGCGCGACGCTTCGCCCTCGAACACCTCTTCATCGACTGCCCAAACCCGATCTAACGAACACCACCGGATACATGTGGGAGCGGGCTTGCTCGCGAATGCGGTGCATCAGTCGCCATATGCATTGACTGACACACCGCATTCGCGAGCAAGCCCGCTCCCACATTTGATCGAGTCGGGCCAAACCCAGCGGTATATTGATATACCGTTTCGATCTAGCCAGCCCCCTCAATAGAATCAGGCGCTGTGCTAGCATGCCCCGCTCGAACACGGCCCGCTGGCCGTCCATAAGATCGTTTTTCCGTGAGTAACCATGGTCGACAAACTGACGCATCTGAAACAGCTGGAGGCGGAAAGCATCCACATCATCCGCGAGGTCGCCGCCGAGTTCGATAACCCGGTGATGCTCTACTCGATCGGTAAAGACTCCGCCGTGATGCTGCACCTGGCACGCAAGGCCTTTTTTCCGGGCAAGCTGCCGTTTCCGGTGATGCACGTCGACACCCGCTGGAAATTCCAGGAGATGTACAAGTTCCGCGACAAGATGGTCGAAGAGCTTGGTCTTGAGTTGATCACTCACGTCAACCCGGACGGTGTGGCGCAGGGCATCAATCCGTTCACCCACGGCAGCGCCAAGCACACCGACATCATGAAGACCGAGGGCCTGAAACAGGCGCTCGACAAGTATGGTTTCGACGCTGCATTCGGCGGTGCCCGTCGCGATGAAGAGAAATCCCGTGCCAAAGAGCGCGTGTACTCGTTCCGCGACAGCAAGCACCGCTGGGACCCGAAAAACCAGCGCCCGGAGCTGTGGAACGTCTACAACGGCAACGTCAACAAAGGCGAGTCGATCCGTGTGTTCCCGCTGTCCAACTGGACCGAGCTGGATATCTGGCAGTACATCTACCTGGAAGGCATCCCGATTGTCCCGTTGTACTTCGCCGCCGAACGCGAAGTGATCGAGAAGAACGGCACGTTGATCATGATCGACGACGACCGCATCCTCGAGCACCTGTCCGACGAAGACAAAGCCCGAATCGTCAAAAAGAAAGTACGTTTCCGTACCCTTGGCTGCTACCCGTTGACGGGCGCGGTGGAGTCCGAAGCCGAGACGCTGACGGACATCATTCAGGAAATGCTCCTGACGCGAACTTCCGAGCGCCAGGGCCGTGTCATCGACCACGATGGTGCAGGCTCGATGGAAGATAAAAAACGTCAAGGCTATTTCTAAGGGGCTGTCATGTCGCATCAATCTGATTTGATCAGCGAGGACATCCTCGCCTACCTGGGCCAGCACGAGCGCAAGGAAATGTTGCGCTTCCTGACCTGTGGCAACGTCGACGACGGCAAGAGCACCCTGATCGGGCGCCTGCTGCACGACTCCAAGATGATCTACGAAGATCACCTGGAAGCCATCACCCGCGATTCGAAAAAATCCGGCACCACCGGTGACGACATCGACCTGGCGTTGCTGGTCGACGGCCTGCAGGCCGAGCGTGAGCAGGGCATCACCATCGACGTTGCCTACCGCTACTTCTCCACCGCCAAGCGCAAATTCATCATCGCCGACACCCCCGGCCATGAGCAGTACACCCGCAACATGGCCACCGGTGCCTCCACCTGTGACCTGGCGATCATCCTGATCGACGCCCGCTACGGCGTGCAGACCCAGACCCGTCGCCACAGCTTCATCGCCTCGTTGCTGGGCATCAAGCACATCGTGGTGGCCGTCAACAAGATGGACATCAATGGCTTTGACCAAAGCGTGTTCGAGTCGATCAAGGCTGATTACCTGAAGTTTGCCGACGGTATCGCGTTCAAGCCGAGCACCCTGGCCTTCGTGCCGATGTCGGCCCTCAAGGGCGACAACGTGGTGAACAAGAGCGAGCGTTCGCCCTGGTACACCGGGCAGTCGCTGATGGAGATCCTCGAGACCGTCGAGATCGCCAACGACCGCAACTACACCGACCTGCGTTTCCCGGTGCAGTACGTCAACCGTCCGAACCTGAACTTCCGTGGTTTTGCCGGCACCCTGGCCAGCGGCATCGTGCACAAGGGCGACGAAGTCGTGGTGCTGCCGTCGGGCAAGAGCAGCCGCGTCAAATCCATCGTCACCTTTGAAGGTGAACTGGAAAACGCAGGTCCCGGCCAGGCCGTGACCCTGACCATGGAAGACGAAATCGACATCTCCCGTGGCGACCTGCTGGTGCATGCCGATAATGTGCCGCAAGTGACCGACGCTTTCGACGCCATGCTGGTGTGGATGGCTGAAGAACCGATGCTGCCGGGCAAGAAATACGACATCAAGCGCGCCACCAGCTACGTGCCGGGTTCCATCACCAGCATTGTGCATCGCGTGGATGTGAACACCCTGGAAGAAGGCCCGGCGAGCGCCTTGCAGTTGAACGAGATCGGCCGGGTCAAGGTCAGCCTCGACACGGTCATCGCCCTGGACGGTTACGCGAGCAACCGCACCACCGGTTCGTTCATCGTCATCGACCGTTTGACCAACGGCACCGTGGCTGCGGGCATGATCATCGCGCCGCCGGTGACCCATGGCAGCGCGGCGCAGCACGGCAAACTGGCTCACGTGGCCACCGAAGAACGCGCCCAGCGCTTCGGCCAGCAACCGGCGACCGTGTTGTTCAGCGGCTTGTCGGGCGCCGGCAAAAGCACCCTGGCCTACGCGGTTGAACGCAAGCTGTTCGACATGGGCCGTGCGGTGTTTGTGCTGGACGGCCAGAACCTGCGCCACGACCTGAACAAGGGCTTGCCGCAGGACCGTGCCGGGCGTACCGAGAACTGGCGTCGTGCCGCGCATGTGGCGCGTCAGTTCAACGAGGCCGGCTTGCTGACGTTGGCGGCGTTTGTTGCCCCGGATGCTGAAGGGCGTGAACAGGCCAAGGCGCTGATCGGCGGTGATCGTTTGCTGACTGTGTACGTGCAGGCTTCGCCGCTGGTGTGTGCCGAGCGTGATCCGCAAGGTTTGTACGCGGCGGGCGGCGATAACATCCCGGGTGAGTCGTTCCCGTATGACGTACCGTTGAATGCGGACCTGGTGATCGACACCCAGGCGTTGTCGCTGGAAGACAGCGTCAAGCAAGTGCTGGACCTGCTGCGCCAGCGCGGCGCGATCTAAGCTTCACGCGCGCAAAAAAGCCCGCCATGTTGGCGGGCTTTTTTTATGGGGCCTTGGAAACAACTCGGTCAAATGGGGGAGCGGGCTTGCTCGCGAAAGCAGAGTGTCAGCCGCCACATGTATAGGCTGGCACACCGCATTCGCGAGCAAGCCCGCTCCCACATTTTGATCAGTGACTGGCGGGATAATCTGTGTGCAATTTGGCGAGCAACACATCCTTCTCTTCCCACAACCGGTTGATCCAGCCCTGGAACGCCAACCGATACTCCCCATCCTGCTCATAATTCTTGCCGATAAACTCGGCCGGAATCTGCACCTCTTCAAACTGCACGACAACGTCCTTCACATTCCCGCACAGCAAATCCCAATAACCGGGGCGCCCACCAGGATAGTGAATGGTCACGTTCACCAGCGACTTCAGCTGTTCACCCATGGCATCCAGCACAAAGGCAATGCCGCCGGCCTTGGGCTTGAGCAGGTAGCGAAACGGTGACTGTTGCTGTGCATGCTTGCCCAGGGTAAACCGCGTGCCTTCGGCAAAGTTGAAAATGCCCACCGGGTTGTGGCGAAACTTCGCGCAGGTCTTGCGGGTAGTTTCCAGGTCCTTGCCTTTCTTTTCCGGGTGCTTTTCCAGGTACGCCTTGGTGTAGCGCTTCATGAACGGGAAGCCCAGCGTCCACCACGCCAAGCCAATCACCGGGACCCAGATCAGCTCTTGCTTGAGGAAGAACTTCAGCGGGCGAATGCGCCGGTTGAGCACGTATTGCAGCACCATGATATCGACCCAGCTCTGGTGGTTACTGGTCACCAGATATGAGTGTTCATAGTCCAGGCCTTCCAGGCCTTTCAGGTGCCAGCGGGTGCGTCGCACCAGGTTCATCCAGGCCTTGTTGTTGCTGATCCAGGCCTCGTGGGTCTGGTTCATCAGCCATTCACTGAAGCGTTTGGCAAACGGCAGCGCCTTGAACAGCGCCACGATAAACAGGAACGAGCACAGCAAAATCGTATTCAACGCCAGCAACAGCGAGGCGATCACCCCGCGCACGGCGGCAGGTAGAAAATCCAGCATTTAGACATCCATAGGTCGGTTGGCGGCTTGAATCGCGGTCAATGCGATCGTGTACACGATGTCGTCCACCTGCGCCCCGCGGGGCAGGTCGTTCACCGGTTTGCGCAGGCCTTGCAGCATTGGGCCCAGGCTGACGCAATCGGCACTGCGCTGCACGGCCTTGTGGGTGGTGTTGCCGGTGTTGAGATCCGGGAACACGAACACCGTGGCCTTGCCCGCCACCAGGCTGTTGGGCGCCAGTTGCCGGGCCACGCTTTCGTTGGCGGCGGCGTCGTACTGCAACGGGCCGTCGATCAGCAGCGAGCTTTGGGCTTCGTGGGCCAGCAGGGTGGCTTCGCGGACCTTCTCGACCTCCTCGCCCGTGGCCGAATCACCGCTGGAGTAACTGATCATCGCCACCCGTGGCGTGATACCGAATGCGGCGGCCGAGTCGGCGCTTTGCAGGGCGATTTCCGCCAGCTCCGCCGCGCTGGGGTGCGGGTTCATCACGCAGTCGCCGTATACCAGCACTTGCTCGGGGAACAGCATGAAAAATACCGACGAGACCAGGGTGCAGCCCGGCGCGGTCTTGATCAGTTGCAAGGCCGGGCGAATGGTATTGGCAGTGGAGTGGATGACGCCGGAGACCAGGCCGTCCACTTCATCCAGGGCGAGCATCATGGTGGCGATCACCACGGTGTCTTCCAGTTGCTGCTCGGCCATCGGCGCGTTGAGGCTTTTGGTTTTGCGCAGGGCCACCATCGGCTCCACGTAGCGCTCGCGAATCAGGTCGGGGTCGAGAATCTCCAGGCCTTCGGGCAGCTCGATGCCATGGGCGCGGGCTACGGCTTCCACGTCCGCCGGCTTGGCCAGCAGTACGCAACGGGCGATCCCGCGTGCCTGGCAGATGGCGGCGGCCTGCACGGTCAGCGGCTCGCTGCCTTCGGGCAACACGATGCGCTTGTTGGCCGCCTGGGCGCGCTGGATCAGTTGATAACGGAACACCGCCGGCGACAGGCGCATCTCCCGCGGCGTGCCGCAGCGTTGGTGCAGCCAGCGGGCGTCGAGGTGGCTGGCGACGAAGTCGGTGATGATCTCCGCACGTTCGCGGTCATCAATCGGGATTTCCTTGTTCAGGCTGTTGAGCTGGTTGGCGGTGTCATACGAGCCGGTGCTCACCGACAACACCGGCAGCCCGGCCTGGAACGCGCCACGGCACAGGTCCATGATCCGTGGGTCGGGCAGGGTGTCGCTGGTCAGCAACAGGCCGGCCAACGGCACGCCGTTGATGGCGGCCAGGCTGACGGCGAGGATGATGTCGTCGCGGTCGCCGGGTGTCACCACCAATACGCCGGGCTTGAGCAGCTCCACGGTGTTGCGCATGGTACGGGCGCAGATGATGATCTTGGTCATGCGCCGGGTTTCGTAATCACCGGCATTGAGGATCTGCGCGCCCATCAGGTCGGCCACGTCGCGGGTGCGTGGGGCGTTGAGTTCCGGTTGGTAGGGGATGCAGCCCAACAGGCGGAAATCGCCGCTGCGCAACAACGGCGAATGCTCTTTGAGCCGCGCCGAGAAGGCTTCCATGCTTTCGTCGGTGCGCACCTTGTTGAGGATCACACCCAGCACTTTTGGGTCTTTCGGGCCGCCGAACAGCTGGGCCTGCAATTCCACGCGGCCGGAGAGTTCGGTCAGCACTTCGTTTTCCGGAGCCGAGACCAGGATCACCTCGGCGTCCAGGCTCTTGGCCAGGTGCAGGTTGACCCGGGCCGCATAGCTGGCGCTGCGGGTCGGCACCATGCCTTCGACGATCAGCACGTCCTTGCCCACGGCGGCTTGCTGGTAAAGGGTGATGATTTCTTCCAGCAGCTCGTCGAGCTGGCCGTCGCCGAGCATCCGTTCGACATGGGCCAGGCCCAGAGGCTGGGGCGGTTTCAGGCCGTGGGTGCGGGCCACCAGCTCGGTGGAGCGCTCGGGGCCGGTGTCGCCGGGGTGCGGCTGGGCAATCGGTTTGAAGAAGCCGACTTTCAGCCCGGCCCGTTCAAGGGTGCGCACCAGCCCAAGGCTGATGGAGGTCAGACCCACACCAAAATCGGTGGGCGCGATAAAAAAAGTCTGCATGCGAATTCTCTGGAGGTGCATGGCTTCGGTGGCGGCCTATGGCTGGCTGCCTACCGGGAATCAGGTGCCAAGGTTATCTTTATCTGAGCCTTGCGCACACCAGCCGCACGTAAAGGGCTTGTCTATTTTTTCAAGGCGTTGCGCCGGGTCCGTGACCCAGGCCCGGGATTGCCAGGGTGGCTGGTGGCGCAGGTGCTGGGTGTGGCCGCAGGAAAGCTCGACGACCCAGTGCCGGTCTTCGTCCTGGTGAAATCCGACGACCGTCGGGTCAGTTGTTCGACCCCGTCCGTCCGGGTTGTGTTCGCTTTCGGGCAAATCCTTGTTTAGACTTGTCCGTTCTTCATTCTTCTGCAAAAGGTCTCGCCCCATGCCGATCGCCGCCAATAAGGCTGTCTCCATTGACTATACCCTGACCAACGACGCTGGTGAGGTCATCGACAGTTCTGCCGGCGGCGCGCCGCTGGTCTACCTGCAAGGTGCAGGTAACATCATCCCGGGCCTGGAAAAGGCCCTGGAAGGCAAAGAGGTCGGTGACGAACTGACCGTTGCCGTAGAACCTGAAGATGCCTACGGCGAATACGCTGCCGAACTGGTCAGCACCCTGAGCCGCAGCATGTTCGAAGGTGTCGACGAGCTGGAAGTGGGCATGCAGTTCCACGCTTCCGCTCCGGACGGCCAGATGCAAATCGTCACCATCCGTGACCTGGACGGCGACGACGTGACCGTCGACGGCAACCACCCGCTGGCTGGCCAGCGCCTGAACTTCCAGGTGAAGATCGTCGCTATCCGTGACGCTTCCCAGGAAGAAGTGGCCCACGGCCACGTGCACGGCGAAGGTGGTCACCACCATTAATTGACTGAGCGACGCTCTGTCAGTTGGAAAAAGGCGCCTTCGGGCGCCTTTTTCATTTGGCGGCTATTCTTGCCGACTTGGCGGCTGTAATCTCGAATGGCCGTTACGAAGAACATGGGATATCTGGAGTTCGTCATGAGTGCTTTCCACGACCTTAAACTCAAAGCCCTGGATGGTCAGGAGCTGCCTCTGGCGCCCTTCAAGGGGCAAGTCGTGCTGGTGGTCAACGTCGCCTCCAAATGTGGGTTGACCCCACAGTACGCCGCGCTGGAAAACCTCTATCAGCAATACAAAGACCAGGGTTTCACCGTACTCGGGCTGCCGTGCAATCAATTTGCCGGGCAGGAACCGGGTACTGAAGAAGAAATCCAGGAATTCTGCAGCCTCAACTACGGCGTGACCTTTCCCCTGGGCAGCAAGCTTGAGGTGAATGGCCACGATCGCCACCAGCTGTATCGATTGCTGGCGGGCGAGGGCGCCGAATTTCCCGGGGACATCACCTGGAACTTCGAGAAATTCCTGTTGGGCAAGGACGGCCGGGTGCTGGCGCGTTTCTCGCCGCGTACACCGCCGGATGACCCCTCCATTATTCAGGCGATCGAAAAAGCATTGAGCTGATACTTTCAGCATTGTCGAGTGAGTTTCTGTGGCAAGGGAGCTTCCTGTGGCAGGGAGTTTCCTATGGCAAGGGAGCTTGCTGTGGCGAGGGAGCTTGCTCCCGCTGGGCTGCGAAGCAGCCCCATGCCCTCCCGCTTTTACCCCTTAATCACCCCAATCAATAGTGCTATCCAACACGCTGCACACTCCATATTATCCACATCATAAATTCCTTTCCGATGGAGTGCTCCCATGCCTGTCCAAGCTTTGTTCAAACCGTTCCAGCTCGGTGCACTGCAACTGCCGAGTCGCGTGGTCATGGCGCCGATGACCCGTTCCTTTTCTCCGGGTGGCGTGCCCAACTCCAAAGTGATCGAGTACTACCGCCGCCGCGCCGCCGCCGGTGTCGGCCTGATCATCACCGAAGGCACCGTGGTCGGCCACCCGGCTTCCAACGGCTACCCGAACGTCCCGCACTTCTACGGTGAAGCCGCCCTGGCCGGCTGGAAGAAAGTAGTCGACGCGGTACATGCCGAAGGCGGCAAGATCGTTCCGCAACTGTGGCATGTGGGCAGCGTACGGCGCATCGGCACCGAGCCGGATGCCAGCGTGCCGGCTTACGGCCCCACCGAAAAACTCAAGGACGGCAACGTCGTCGTCCACGGCATGACCGTGCAAGACATCAAGGACGTGATCGCCGCGTTCGCCCAGGCTGCCAAGGATGCCCAGAGCATTGGCATGGACGGCGTTGAAATCCACGGCGCCCATGGTTACCTGGTGGACCAGTTCTTCTGGGAAGGCACCAACCAGCGCACCGACGAATACGGCGGCAGCCTGGCCAATCGTTCGCGTTTCGCCATCGAATTGATCCAGGCCGTCCGCGCCGCCGTGGGGCCGGACTTTCCGATCATCCTGCGTTTCTCCCAGTGGAAGCAGCAGGACTACACCGCGCGCCTGGTGCAAACCCCGGAAGCCTTGGGTGGATTCCTCAAGCCGCTGTCTGACGCCGGCGTGGATATTTTCCACTGCTCCACCCGCCGTTTCTGGGAGCCGGAATTCGAAGGCTCCGAGCTGAACCTGGCCGGCTGGACCCGCAAGCTCACCGGCAAGCCGACCATCACCGTGGGCAGCGTCGGCCTGGACGGCGAGTTCCTGCAGTTCATGGTCAACACCGATAAAGTGGCGCAACCCGCCAGCCTGGAAAAACTGCTGGAGCGCCTGAACAACGACGAGTTCGACCTGGTCGCTGTGGGCCGTGCGCTGCTGGTGGATCCGGATTGGGCACTGAAGGTTCGCGAAGGCCGTGAAGGCGACATCCTGCCTTTCAGTCGTGAGGCGTTGACGACGTTGGTGTAAGGGGCGACAGGGCGGGCACCGGTTGCTCGTCCTCGCACACCCCGCGTAATTGGCGCTCAAACTGCTCGATAATCGCCGGCCAACCCTGACGGCTGGCGTGTTGCCGGGCATTGAGCCGCACCCGGCGCAAGCTCTCGCGCTCTTCCAGCAGCCAATTGGCCGCATCGCAAAACGCTTCTTCATCCCCCGGCATCGCCAGCACGCCGCTGTAGCCATGGCGAATGTGCTGGGTTGCGGCCGCCTGGTCGTATGCCACCACGCCCAACCCTGAAGCCATGGCCTCCAGCACCACGTTGCCGAAGGTTTCGGTCAGGCTGGGAAACAGGAACACATCCCCGGACGCGTAATGCCGGGCCAGTTCCTCACCGCGCAAGGTGCCGCAGAAAATCGCCTCCGGCAGTTCCTTTTCCAGCATCGCCCGTTGCGGGCCATCGCCGACGATGATCAGTTTCATCTGGCGCAGTGGATACGTGTCCTGCAGCGTCTCGAAACAGCGCTTGAGTAACCCGAGGTTTTTTTCCTGGGCCAGGCGGCCGACATGCAGCACGGCAGTTTGCTCACTGGTCAGTGCCCAGCTTTCACGCAACGCATTGTCGCGTTTGGCCGGGTGAAACAGCTGGCTGTCGACACCGCGCGCGAGCATGCCCAGGCGCTCGAAATGGCGCCGCTCCAGCTCCAGTCGCTGGCTGGCGCTGGGCACCAGGGTCAGGGTCGAGCGGTTATGGAACCAGCGCAGATAGTGGGTCAGCACCCGGCTCAGCATGCCCAGGCCGTACTGGTTGGAATACTGCTGGAAATTGGTGTGGAAACCACTCACCACGCTGATCCCCAGGCGCCGCGCCGCCCGCAACGCCGACAAACCCAGCGGGCCTTCCGTGGCGATATACAACACATCCGGGCGCTGGCGGGTCCAGCGCCGCAACAGCTTGTGCATCGACGACTGGCCCCATTGCAGCCCCGGATAACCCGGCAAAGGCCAGCCGCGGCAAAGCATCAGGCCATCGTCACTGGGCCGGCTCTGGTCGCTGCCCTGGCGCGGGCGAACCAGTTCGACTTGATGCCCGCGCGCGCGCAAACCGTCACACAGGCGGCCAAGGGTATTGGCCACCCCGTTGATCTCTGGCGGGAAGGTTTCGGTGATCAGGGTGATGTGGAGCGAAGCTGTCGTCATGACCCACAGTGTCGGCGTGGGCCATGTCGTCATTGTGTCTTTTGGATGATGGATTTGTGACGGCTCAGGCCTTTTTAATGGCCATGGCCTCGGCGCCTTGCTCACGCACCCAGAACAACGTCGCCCCGGCCACCGCTGCCGGCATCATCAGCAGGTTGACCACCGGCACCAGCAGCACCAGGTAGACGATGCCGCCGAAGCTCATGCTCTGCCAGCGCTTCTGGCGCAGCCAGGCGAGCATTTCGTTCCAACCCAGCTTGTGGTTGTCGGCCGGGTAGTCGATGTACTGGATCGCCATCATCCACACACCAAACAGCAGCCACAGCGGTGCTGCCACCAGATTGACCACCGGGATGAACGACAGGATAAACAGGCCGATGGCCCGGGGCAGGAAGTAACCCAGTTTGCGCATTTCCCGGGCCAGGGTGCGCGGGACCATGGCCGCCAGTTCGCCCCAGCTGAACGCCGGGAAATCATCGGTGCCGCGCACCACCACTTCAACCTTTTCCGACAGAAAGCCGTTGAACGGCGCGGCGATGATGTTGGCAAGCATGGTGAAGGTGAAAAACACCATCAGCACCACCAGCACCACGAACAAAGGCCACAACAGGTAATTGAGGAAGCTCAGCCAGCTCGGCAGCGTCGGCATGAGTGTGTCGACCCACAGGCTGAACTGATGGCCGGCGAAGTAGATCAATCCGACGAACAGGATCAGGTTGATTGCCAGCGGCAGCAGCACAAACAGCCGCAGGCCGGGGCTGAGTACCAGTTTGAGACCTTCGCGCAGGTACTGTGGGCCTGAAAGAACGGGGGCGGGCATGGATAACTCCGGGCAATAGGGGCGAACGCGCCGACCTTACCGGCTTTGGGAGTACCGGGAAAGCACGGCCCGCATCGCGACATTAACGGTAACAAAGGTGTCGATTAATAGAAGGCATGGGATAGAGACCACCTATGAGCTGGATTGTTAATCCGTATTTCCTTAATCTTGCCTCCCTCTATACGCTGCACCCATTATTTTCAGGATCTGCGAGTTCAAGCCTTCCCCAAGTGCTTCGCGGTCCTTTTTTATTCCAGCCGTTCTGTAGTCCGGGCGGTCGATAGGAGTGAGTCATGTCTGATACCCGTCATTCGCGAGTGATTATTCTCGGTTCCGGCCCTGCCGGTTACAGCGCTGCCGTCTACGCTGCCCGGGCCAACCTCAAGCCGTTACTGATCACCGGCATGCAAGCGGGCGGTCAGTTGACCACCACCACTGAAGTCGACAACTGGCCGGGCGACGTCCACGGCCTGACCGGCCCGGTGCTGATGGAGCGCATGAAAGAGCACGCCGAGCGTTTCGAAACCGAGATCGTGTTTGATCACATCAACAAGGTCGACTTCTCCAAGAAGCCTTACAGCCTGACCGGCGACAGCGGCGTGTACACCTGTGACGCGCTGATCATCGCCACCGGCGCCAGCGCTCGTTACCTGGGCCTGCCGTCGGAAGAAGCGTTCATGGGCAAGGGCGTTTCCGCCTGCGCAACCTGCGACGGTTTCTTCTACCGCAACAAGCCAGTGGCTGTGGTCGGTGGCGGCAACACCGCGGTGGAAGAAGCGCTGTACCTGGCCAACATCGCCAGCACCGTGACCCTGGTTCACCGCCGCGAGACCTTCCGCGCCGAGAAGATCCTGATCGACAAGCTGCATGCCCGCGTGGCCGAAGGCAAGATCATCCTCAAGCTCAACGCCACCCTGGATGAAGTCCTGGGCGACAACATGGGCGTGACCGGTGCTCGCCTGAAGAACAACGACGGCAGCTTCGACGAGCTGAAAGTCGACGGCGTGTTCATCGCCATCGGCCACACTCCGAACACCTCGTTGTTCGAAGGCGTGCTGGATGCCAAAGACGGTTACCTGATCGTGCAGGGCGGCCGTGAAGGCAATGCGACAGCCACCAATATCGAAGGTATCTTCGCTGCCGGTGACGTGGCCGACCACGTGTACCGCCAGGCGATCACCTCCGCCGGCGCCGGCTGCATGGCGGCCCTGGATGCCGAGCGTTACCTCGACGGTTTGAAGGACGCTTCGTTCTAAACCGCAGAAACAAAAAAACCGGCTGCGAGGCCGGTTTTTTTATGCACGGGATTTGATGATCACCGCAGTCCAAATGTGGGAGCGGGCTTGCTCGCGAAAGCAGAGTGTCAGTCATCCGATGTATTGACTGACACTCTGCTTTCGCGAGCAAGCCCGCTCCCACATTTTGATCTATGTCTGACTCAGGATTTGCGGGTCAGTGGCTGTGCGGCAAACTTCACACCCGCCAACCCATGCTCGATCAGCGCACGAATGTTGCCATGGTCACTGCCTTCAGGCGTGGCCAGCACCGAACGGTAATGCTCGCCAAACGCCAACAGCGCTTCCTGGTCGCTCAAGCCTTCCAGCAGCGCCAGGCCCAGGGTCTTGCACGAACCTTCGTTCTGCCCGGCGGCGTTTTCCACGCTGCCATTGGTGAACGCTTGTGGCTGGTAGTCGTAACCCGCAGCTACAAAGGCCAGGGTATCGGCAAAAACATGTTCGCCACTGTTGAGGCTGGCGCGCAGGGTGTTCAGGTCAGTCATGGGTTTTTCCTTTGGCGAATGCCGCTTGCTGTTCGGCACTGGCTTCTTGCTGGTATTGGGCTTTCCACTCGGCGTACGGCATGCCGTACACCACTTCACGGGCGTCATCGAGGCTCAGCTCGATCTGGCGCTCGTCGGCCTCGGCCTTGTACCACTTGGACAAGCAGTTGCGGCAGAAGCCCGAGAGGTTCATCAGGTCGATGTTCTGCACATCCTTGCGGCTGTCCAGGTGGGCCACCAGCCGGCGGAAGGCGGCGGCTTCGAGTTCGAGGCGTTGTTGATCGTTCATGATGCTCACTGCAAAGGTAAGGGTTAGCGACTGGCCGCCAGGGTGATCGACACCGATTCGGCAAAACGCAACGCATGGGGTTTGTCGACTTCGACTTCGGCGTACAGCACCGATGTATTGCTCATCACCAGGTCGAGGATCTCCTGGGTCAGGCGCTCCAGCAGGGCAAAGCGATTGCCTTCCACATGGGCGATGATCGCCTTGGTGATGGTGCGGTAGTTCAGCGCGTGGTCGATGTCGTTGTCGCGCACGGCTTCCTGGGCGGCATACAGGATGGTCAGGTTGATCAACACATCCTGCTTGTTGAGGATTTCATCCTCGTTGATCCCGATAAACGTGCGCAGGCACAGGTCCTTGACCCGGATGCGCGCCATGCCTGGCTGAAGTTGTGGCATTGCTACTTGCTCCGTCCAATCAGTTGCAGGAACTCCATGCGCGTGGTGTTCGACTCGCGGAAGGCGCCGAGCATCACCGAGGTGTTCATGGTTGAATTCTGTTTTTCGACACCGCGCATCATCATGCACATGTGCCTGGCTTCGATCACCACCGCCACGCCGGCGGCCTGGGTCACCGTCTGGATGGCGTCGGCAATTTCCCGCGTGAGGTTTTCCTGGATCTGCAGGCGACGGGCGAACATGTCGACGATACGCGCCAGCTTCGACAGGCCGAGCACCTTGCCGGTCGGAATATAGGCCACATGGGCCTTGCCGATAAAGGGCAGCAGGTGATGCTCGCACAGCGAATACAGCTCGATGTCCTTGAGGATCACCATCTCGTCGTTGTCGGAGGAAAACAGCGCACCGTTGACGATTTCTTCCAGGTTCTGCTCGTAGCCGTGACACAGGTACTGCATGGCCTTGGCGGCACGCTTTGGCGTGTCGAGCAAACCCTCGCGCTCGGGGTCTTCACCCAGGCCCTTGAGGATCTCGCGGTAGTGGTGGGGCAGGGACAAAGTCATACAACATCCTCGCAAACGGCTTACTTGATATGCCGCCCGCCGTTGACGGTCAGGGTGGTACCGGTGACATACGGGTTATCCAGCAGGTAGCGCACGCTCTGGTAAATCACCTCGGGGCCGGGCTCGATGCCCAGTGCCGCCTTGGCCAGGACCTTGGCGCGGTAGGCCGCGTCGTCGCCCTCGTTGAACATCACCATTGCCGGGGCAATGCCGTTCACCTTGATATCCGGTGCAAGCTGCGCGGCAAACGACAAGGTCAGGCTGTCGAGCCCGGCCTTGGTGGCGCAGTAGGCAATGTGCTGGCGGCTGCCCTTGCGGGTCACGTCATCGCTGATGTGCACGATATCCGCAGGCGTGGAGCGTTGCAGCAGGTAAGCACAATGCAGGTTGATCAGGTACGGCGCAAGCATGTGCACGCTGAACATGTCGGTAAAGGCGCGGCTCTCGTCGCCGGGCGCTTCCGCCACCCAGGCCGAGGCATTATGAATGATCGCCCGCAGGCTTTGGGTGTGCGTCTTCAGTTCGTCGATGAAGGCGAGAATACCGGTCTCGTCGGAGAAGTCGGCAAACACACCGATCGCACCGCGTTCGCGCAAGGCTTGCACGCCGGGACGTTCGGTGCGGTAGCTGAAAATCACTGGCTGCCCTTCGTCCAGCAGGCGCTGGGCGCAATGCAGGCCGACGCGCTGGCCGGCACCGGTGATCAGGATCGGGGCGGGTGTTGAAGACATGGGAGGCTCGAATCGCTGGCAGGCTAAAACTATACCAGCGAGCGGCCTCCCTTGTACTCAAGCAGCGGCTTCGGTGGCCTTTACCCGGGCTGGCGCCGGATGCAGCCAACCGGCCAGCAGGTGGGTCGACAACGGGATAAAGAAGTAAACCATCAATGGCGTGAGCGCGAGGGTGCTGACCAGCACACGGCTCAGCAACCCCAACTCGCTGAGCAGCGGCTCAAGGCCGAAGTTGAACAGCAGCGACACCGGGAAAAATGCCAGCCAGATGGCCACGGCCTGCTTCCAGCGCGGCGGACGTGCGGCGGCGGCGCCAAACCAGCCGTCGATACCGCGTACGCGATGCTCCGACGGCGCAGCAAACAGCTCACTGCCACGCCCGAGCCATGCACCACGGGAGGCGGAAAACTCCCACGCATGCAGGGTTTTTTCGTCGGCGAAGCGGAAAATAATCTGGAATTCGTCATCGTTGGGCGGCGGTGCAAGCACGCCTGAACCCAGGTAACCGGGGAAGTCCGTGGCCAATTGCTCGCCTTCGCGCAGCCAGGCCATCAACTCTTCATAGCGACCCTTGGCCACGCGGCGCGCGACCATCAGGGTGACGGGGGAGGTAGACATTGTGTATCTCCATAAGGATCAGGTGCACTGGGCCGGGTAGGCGGCGCACGAACGAAGCTGCGGGGTAAGCAGCCACGTTGAAAAAACAGGCAAGGATTATTCCTGTTTTGCAGAAATACACCAGCGACATTGGTCGGCTTGTCGAAGACCTTGAATCGGACAGCTGTATGGGCGTTAAATGGGATCCAAGTTCCTGACAGTATATTGATGCCCTGATGTCTGTAATGACTGCTCCACGTCCCGAAATGGCCCTTGGCAACCCTGCCGATTCCGATGAGCTGTTTCCGATTCGCGAAGTCGCGAGATTGACAGGCATCAACCCTGTCACCTTGCGTGCCTGGGAACGGCGTTACGGGCTGATCCACCCGGTTCGCACCGAAAGTGGGCACCGCCTGTATTCGCGCACCGATATCGAGACCGTTCATCGCATTCTTGACTGGATCGAGCGTGGCGTGGCCGTGAGCAAGGTCGGCAAGATCCTCGCGCGCGACGATCATCAAGTCGAAGCGGCGGCTGCTTCGCCGGCAGGTGCAGAGCATGAATGGGCCCAATGGCAGGCGCAGTTGCGAACGGCCGTCGGTGCCTTCGACGACCGGCAACTGGACCGGTTGTATGGCCAGATTTTCGCTGCCTACCCGGTCGCGGTGGTGTTCCAGGACATCCTGATGCCCCTCTGGCAGCAACTGTTGCGACATCAGGGGTTGTTTGGACAAACCAGTGAATGGCTGTTTTTTGATGGATTTCTGCGCAGCCGAACCTGGAAACGCCTGCAGATAGGCTGTGCCTCAGCGGCGCCACGGGTATTGCTGGCGGCCATTGCGGGGGAGTGCCGAGAGCTGGAGTTGTTGGTCGCAGGCCTGTTGATGAGCGGTGACGAGTTGGCGGTCAAGGTTCTGGCTGTGGGCCAGCCGATGGATGAATTGACCCTTGTCTGTGAAAAAACCAGGCCACAAGCCCTTGTGGTGTTCTCCAATCACTCTCCGGCCAATGGCTTGCCTCGGCGCCTTGAACGGCTGGCCCTGACCCTGGATTGCCCGCTGTTGCTGGCCGGCGATGCGGCGGAGTTGGCGCAGGAACAACTGGCGGGTTCATCCGTTGGCTGCCTGGGTAACGAAGGGCGATTGATGCAGCGCCGCTTGCAGCAGTTTCTGCGCGGTAACCTGGATACCTGACTTCAGGCGTGGACTTCGGGGTGAAACAGGCGATGTTGCTGCAGGATAAACTGGCGCAGGCGCTCGGTCTCATCCACATCGTTCTGGCTCAGGCGGTAGGCGAACAATCCTCGGGCAGTTTCCCGTTCCAGCGTGCCCCGCACCGAAATGCGCTCGTACCCGGACGGACTGAACCACAGCGAAAAGGTTCTTGGCGCCTTGATCCGCCCGCGAATTTCCACCAGCAATCCCTTGAATGACACCTCATGCACCCACAGCGCACCGGGCTGGCCCTTGATGTTTTCCAGGGGTACCGGCTCTTCGAGCGCCAGGCGCCACGGGCGGATCATCGGCCCGTCTTCGAAAATACTCGGTACACCCAGCCGCAGATGCACGGCATGAAACTCGTCTTCCACCAATTGCAGCGGAAACGTCATTTGCTGGTTGTCGAATTGGGCCTGGAGGGTGACATGGTCATGGGCGGCCAGGCGGGTGAGCAGATCACGAATCTGCGCACCGCCATTGACCGTCAGGCTCGACGACGCGTCCCGCACATTGAGTTGCGGGTTATGGTGCATGGTCTGAATAAAATCCAGCTCGTCCTGCGTCAAAAGCGCGTCGCGTTGCATTGATCTTGCTCAAGAAAAAGGTATTAAAACGCCATTATCTCTTTAAAGACCGCGTTTTCTAGTTTTTGTTAGATCCGCTCGTCGCCTTGAGTGCCGCAAGCTCCGCCTTGAGGTCAGCCAACTGGGCTTCCAGTTGCGCGACACGCTGCTGGGCCTTGACCTGAACGGTCACATCCTTCTGCACACCGACAAAGTAGGTCTGCTTGTCGGCCGGGTTATAAACCGTCGATAACGACAGCTCGTTCCAGAAATGCGTGCCGTCCTTGCGGTAATTGCGCAGGATTTCCCGGCAGGCGCCGCCACTCTCCAGGGCTTCGCGAATCGCCATCAGCCCCGGCTGGTCACGATCGCCCGATTGCAGGAAGCGGCAGTCCTGATAGAGGATTTCGTCGAGGGTGTAGCCAGTCATGCGCTCGAAGGCCGGGTTCACATAAATCAGTGGCTTGTCCTTGCCTTCGCGCTCGGCGATAACGATGCCGTCGTTGGAAGCGTTGATCACCAGTTGCATCAGCTTGGCGTTAATCATTGAGCGGTCCATGGCTTGTAGTTGGAGTTTGCAGTTTAAGACATGCCGGCAGCCTGTCCATGGGCCCCAGCTGTTAATATCCCAGGCTTTTAGTCAGCTACAGGATCAGATTGATGAAAGTCGCCATCCTTTCCGGCTCGGTGTACGGCACGGCTGAAGAAGTCGCCCGTCATGCTGCAAGCATCCTCAACGCTGCCGGCTTCGACGCCTGGCACAACCCGCGGGCAACCCTCGCCGACGTACAGGGCTTTGCTCCGGAAGCCTTCCTGGCCGTGACGTCCACCACTGGCATGGGCGAACTGCCCGACAACCTGCAGCCGCTTTACTCGACCATTCGCGACCAACTGCCGGCCGCCTGGCGAGGCTTGCCCGGCGCGGTGATCGGCCTGGGCGACGCCAGCTATGGCGACACGTTCTGCGGCGGCGGCGAGCAAATGCGCGAGCTGTTTGCCGAGTTGGGCGTGCACGAAGTGCTGCCGATGCTGCGCCTGGACGCCAGCGAAAGCGTGACCCCGGAAGCCGACGCCGAGCCGTGGCTGGCCGAGTTGGTCACTGCACTGCGCGGTTGACCGGGAACTCGCGCAATAACGCCAGCCAGGCCTGGGCGGCTTTCGACAGGTAGGCACCCTCACGCCAGATAAAGGCAATGTCCCAGCGCAGGTAGTCCGGCGCCTTGAGCGTCAGGCGCACCACGCCGGGCCTTATCAGGCCCCGGGCTACTACGCTGGGCAGCAGCACCACGCCTTGGCCGGCGGCCACCAATGCGGCGAGAAAATCCGCCTGGCCACTGCGCCCGCTTTCCTTCGGGGTGAAGCCCAATTGCTGACAGGCCTGTAGCAGGCGGTCGTTCAACACAAAACTGCGCTGATACATCAGGAACGGCGTGTCAGCCAACTCCTCCAGGCGGATCTGCGCGTTATCGGCCAATGGATGGTCCATCGGCAGCAGGGCATCCAGCGGTTCATCGCAGAATGCCTGCCAGGCGAATGCCGGGTCGCTGGGCATCAGGCTGCCGCCCACTTCCAGCTCTCCGCTCAAGATCGCCTGCTCGATATTGCGGCTGCCGCCTTCCAGCAACTGGATGGTGACGTTCGGATAACGGCGGCGGTATTCGGCAAACAGCCCGGCGAACAACGTGTCGCCGCCCAACTGCGGCAGGCCCATGCGCAACTCGCCACGGGTCAACTGATTCAAGTCATCCAGCTCACTGAGCAATTCGGTTTGCTGGCGCAGCATGGCCTCCGCCCGCTGCAGCACCACTTGTCCGGCAGCCGTCAGGCGAATCTGCGAACCCAGGCGATCCAGCAGCGGCGTGCCCAGGCTTTGCTCCAGTTGTGCCACCTGCTTGCTGACGGCGGATTGGCTGATGTGCAGGGTTTTGCCGGCCTGGGTAAAGCCGCCGCGGTGGATCACTTCGACAAAACTGCGCAGTTGTTTAAATTCCATCGACATGATTCCAGTTTGGAATAGCTTGCAGTCTAACAATTCGCTGTGGGGATGCCAGGGGCCTCTTTAAAATGGGAGCCCTGCGAGGACCCAAAGCTCATGAAACGTTTCACCTTCAAAGTCGTCGGTCGGTTGTTGACTGAACTGATTGTGCTGCTGGCCATATATTTTCTGGGCTGCCAATTGGCCGCCTGGCTGAGCTGGCCTATTCCCGGTGGTGTGATCGGCCTGGGCCTGTTGTTGCTGACCTTCGCCACCGGCCTGGTAAAACCGGCGGCCCTGCAACTGGGCGCCGGTGTACTGATGGCGGAGATGCTGCTGTTCTTTATTCCTGCGTTGATGAGCCTTTTGGACTACGGCGGCCTGGTAAAGCACGACGGCTGGCGGATCATGTTGGTGATCGGCTTCAGCACCTTGTCGGTGATGCTGGTGACTGCGTTTACCGTGGAATTCGTCTGCCGCTGGAAGCTGCGCCATGAAGCTTGAGCTGATGCCGATGTTCTGGCTGGCGCTGACCCTCGGTGCCTACGGCTTCAGCCGCTGGATCTACCGGCGCACCGGGCGCTACCTGCTGTCGCCGCTGATTCTGGTGCCGGCGCTGCTGCTGGCGGTGGCCGTGCCGATGAAAACCGCCTATGCCGAATACGCCACCGACACCCACTGGCTGATGCTGGTGCTGGGCCCGGTGACCGTGGCGTTCGCGATTCCGATCTGGCAACAGCGCCAATTGCTGATGCGCCACTGGTCAGCGTTATTGCTGGGGATGGTCGCGGGCAGCGCGGCGTCCATCGCCACTTCGTATGGCCTGGCCAAGGCCCTCGCTCTCGACAGCTCGGTGACGATGTCGTTGGTGCCCCGTTCGATCACCACCCCGTTCGCGATGCCGGTGTCTTCCGACCTGGGCGGCGTGCCGGAACTGACGGCGGTGTTCGTGATGTTCACCGGGGTGTTTGGCGCCATGCTCGGCGGCGTACTGCTCAAGTGGTTGCCGTTGCGCACGCCATTGGCCCGTGGCGCATTGTTTGGCGTGGGCGCGCATGGCGCGGGTGTCAGCCGGGCTCATGAGGTGGGCGGTGAGGAAGGCTCCGTGGCGGGCCTGGTAATGGTGCTGACCGGGTTGCTCAACCTGTTCGCCGCGCCTTTATTGGCGTCGCTTCTCTGACACGCGCAGAACAAAATCGAACTATCCTCAGGACTGACCCGTTCGGTCATCAAGCTGGCTGCCAATGCAACTACGGCGGCCTCGAGGTCTGACTAGACTGCCTCTGCACTCAAAAAAACAATAATAAGCGCGCCAAGGAGGTCATTGCCGTGAGCCTAGCCACTGTTCAATCGACACACAGTGTAAAAGACCAGGTCAGCGCGGCCGAATGGCAGGCCCGCGTCGACCTCGCCGCGTGCTATCGCCTGGTGGCGATGCATGGTTGGGACGACCTGATTTTCACCCACATCTCGGCCAAGGTGCCGGGCACCGAAGACTTCCTGATCAACCCCTACGGGCTGATGTTCCACGAGATCACCGCGTCGAGCCTGGTGAAGGTCGACCAGGCCGGCAACAAGCTGATGGACAGTCCCTACGAGGTCAACCCTGCCGGGTACACCATTCACAGTGCGGTGCACGAAGTACGGCACGATGTGGTCTGCGTGCTGCACACCCACACCGCTTCCGGTATTGCCGTCTCCGCGCAGAAACAGGGCGTGCTGCCCATCAGCCAGCAATCACTGTTTGTGCTGTCCAGCCTGGCCTATCACGCCTACGAAGGTGTGGCGCTGAACCACGAGGAAAAGGCCCGTTTGCAGGCCGACCTTGGCGAAAACAATTTCCTGATGCTGCACAACCACGGTCTGCTGACCTGTGGCGGCAGCATCGCCGATACGTTCCTGATGATGTTCATCTTCCAGCGCACCTGCGATATCCAGGTGATGGCGCAGAACGGTGGCGCTGAACTGATCAGCATTGCGCCGCAGATATTGGCCGGTGCCCGGGCGATGATCGCCGGGGTCACCAAAAGCGCTCAGGGCATGGGCGGCGCGCTGGCGTGGCCGGCGTTGCTGCGCAAACTCGATGCACTCGACCCCGGGTATAAAAGCTGATGCCACTCGCCGAGATCCCGCTGCGCATCTGGCGCCAGCGTGCCCAGAGCTTTGAGTTTCGCGGCCGCACCATTCGGTACTGGGTGGCGGGGCAGGGCGAGCCGTTGCTGCTGATCCATGGTTTTCCCACGGCCAGTTGGGATTGGCATTACCTCTGGCAGCCGTTGGCCCAGCGCTATCAAGTGATTGCCTGCGACATGCTGGGGTTTGGCGATTCGGCCAAGCCGCTGGACCACACCTATTGCCTGCTGGAGCAGGCGGACTTGCAACAGGCGTTGCTGGAGCATCTTTGGGTGCAGCAGCCGGTGCATGTGCTGGCCCATGATTACGGTGACAGTGTTGCGCAGGAGTTGTTGGCGCGGCATTACGAAGGCCGGTTTCGGATGGGCAGTTGTGTGTTTCTCAACGGTGGGTTGTTTCCGGAGACGCATCGTCCGGCGTTGGTGCAGAAGCTGTTGCTGAGCCCATTGGGTTGGATGATCGGGCGGGCGTTTGGGCGTAATGCCCTTGCTAACAGTTTTGGGCAGATTTTCGGGCCGGCGACTCGGCCCAGTGAGAGTGCGCTGGATGATTTCTGGAGCTTGATCGAGAGCCAGGATGGGCCGCGGATTTTGCACAAGTTGATTGCGTATATTCCTCAGCGTAGGCAGCAGCGGGATCGATGGGTGGCGGCCATGCAGCGGGGGGAGGTGCCGTTGCGGGTGATCGATGGGGAGGTTGATCCGATTTCCGGGGGGCATATGGTTCAGCGTTATCGTGAGCTGGTGCCGCACGCGGATACGGTGTTGCTGGCGAATATTGGGCACTACCCGCAGATTGAGGCGCCGGTGCAGGTGTTGAAGCATTATTTGGCGTTTCGGGAGGGGCTTGGGGTTGGGGCTGCTCGGGTGGCTTATTCTTGATTGGGGGGGAGTACATATCCGTTATTTAGGTAACGGCGGCTTATGGTTCCGCTCTTACAGCGGGTCACTTTTGGCAAACGCCCGGAATGCCGGCCCAGCCAAAAGTAACCAAAAGGTCTTTGCCCCACCACTCGGTGCCTCGC